>DATJAE010000307.1:0-6422 GCA_035516595.1 Kofleriaceae bacterium
CGAGCCCGATGCACCGCCACTGGTCGAGCTCGACGCGCCACCGGCACCCGAACCGCCGCTCGTCGAGCTCGAGCTCGTCGTGCTGGTCGAGCTGGTGCTGGTCGAGCTGCTCGTGGTGGTCGAGCTCGATCCTCCGCCGCCGGACCACGCCGCGATCGCGGCCGCGGCACCCGCGGCCACGGTCGCGCTCGCGTTCCGCGCCGCATCGCTCGAGCCACCGCCACCGCCGCCGCCGCCGCCACCACCACCACCACCACCGCCACCGCCGTCACCACCGCCGCCACCGCCGCCACCGCCACCGCCACCCCCGCCACCCGAAGACGACTTGTCCTGGACCTGATCCTTCGGTTGATCGCCGTCGGCGGCGCCGCCGAGCTCGCCGGAGCCCGATCCCGACACCTGGCACGCGGGCGAGTTCGACGTGTTGATCGTGATCGCGCCCGCGCTGATCGTGATCTGCGCCGACGCCTTGAAGTCGAACGTCGAGGTCGCGTGCGTGAGCACCTGCTGGCCGCTGCCCGACAGGCCCTGGCTGGTGCCCATCGACAGTGACTTGGCGTGAATGATCACGTTCTGCTGCGCCTTGACCTCGATGTCGCCGGAGCTCTCGATCTTCACGACCTTGTTGGCGGCGTCGAGGATGATCTTGTTGGCCTTCGACTTGTCGACGATCGTGATCTTCTCGGCGCCCTGCTTGTCGTCGAAGATCATCCGGTGACCGGAGCGCGACTTGATCAGCTTCGTGTTGTTCTTGCCGGTCTGGTTGGTCTCGGGCGGCTTCTGGACGTTGTTCCACACCGCGCCGATCACGATCGGCTTGTGGATGTCGCCGTGCTCGAACACGACGAGCAGCTGGTCGTCCTTCTCGGGCAGCACGTAGGTGCCGCGCTGGTTGCCGCCCATCGGCAACGCGACGCGCGCCCAGAACGTCTTCTCGTCGTCGTTCATCCACGGGTACTTCAGCTTGAGGCGGTACCCCGGGTTGTCGGGCGGATCGTCCTTGTTCTCGACCACGATCGCGAGGAACACGCCGCGGACCTTCTGTCCGCGCATCGTGAGCTGCATCGTGCGATCGATAGGGAGAAACGCCATCCGTTCACCCGATGTTGATCATCGATGCGTCGTAGTTGCTCGGCGAGCCCGACGTGAGCTTGGCGGCCGAGCTGCCTTCCATGTTGAGGTCCTGGCCCGCCTTGATGTCGAGCGTCTCGTCGGTGTTGATCTTGATGTTCTGCTGCGCCGTGATCGACAGCTTGCCGTTCTTGCACGTGATCTCGAACGTGCCTTCCATCGACGAGAACGACACGCCGCTATCGCCCGCCATCGCCGGCTTGTAGACCGCGCACACGTTCGGGCCGGCGCCGCCCTTGGCGAAGTTGCCCAGGCCGATCACGTTCTTCGCGGTCTTGTCCGCGATCACGACCTTGGTCTGGTCGCTGTCGTCGAGGATCAGCCGGTGGCCGGCGCGGCTGCGATAGCCGCGGAAGTTGTTCTTGCCGTCCTCGTTGGTCTCCGGCGAGTAGTCGGTCGTGCTCCAGATCCCGCCGAGGATCACCGGCTGGCTCGAGTCGCCGGCGATGAACATCACCGCGACCACGTCGTCGATGTCGGGCAGGATGTACCAGCCGAACTTGTCGCCCTCCATCGGCACGACGAGCTGGCCCCAGTACGTCTGATCGGTGTCGCCGCGATCGAGCCACGGCAGCCGCACCTTGATCCGGTTGAGGTTGTCGGGATCCTTGTTCTGGGTGACCACGCCGTAATGGAGCCCGAACTGGGTCAGGTCCATCGAGTCTTGGCGTGGTCCTCCCGGGCGCATCGCTACTGCTTCTGCGCGTCGCGCGCGAGCCGGAGGATGCTGGTGAAGCCTCCATCCTTGCTCTTGGACGACTGGTGCTTGTGGGTGACGCCCATGATGTAGTACTTGCCGTTGAACGGGTCGTCGCTCGGGCTGGCGTCGGGATCCGAGTTGGCGCTGATGCTCACGACCTTGCCGAGATCGAACACCGGATCGCCCGAGCACTCGGCCTCGCCGGTGACGTAGCTGAGCGACAGGTCCTGCATGCGCGCCTTGGCGAGCGCGTCGGCTTCTTCCTTGCTCCAGATCGGCTGGTCGACCGTGAACGTCTCGTCGCTCGCGAGGTCGCCGGCGCCGGCCACCGCGTTCTGGCTGCCGAGCGGCGAGTTCTGCGCCGAGGCCTCGCCGGTGATCAGCTGCTTGGTCTCCGGGTTCCAGCCCTTCACCGTGACCTTCTTGACGATCGCGTGCGAGCTCAGCCGCGGCGCGAAGTGGCGCAGCGTGCCGGTCTGCGACGACTCGTCGACCTTGAGCTCGGCGATCGGCCCGCTCTGCAGATCGGGCTGCTTGACGTACACCGTGGTGTCGACGCACCACACGTGACAGCCCATGCGCGCCGCGCGCGTGCGCAGGAACTCCAGATCGGTCTGGTTGTGCTGGTAGACGTGCTTGTAGGTGATCGAGGTCTCGTGCTTCCACTCGAGCGACAACCCGGAGTCGCCCACCACCTGGTTCAGGATCTGCTGATCGGTCTTGTCGGTGAACGTGATCGACTTCCGCTTGCGCAGCATGCGATGCAGCTTGTTCATCGCGCGGATCAGCACGCGGGTCTTCTCGCCGCCCTTGTAGACCGGCTCGATGCCGACGATCTCGCCCTTGTAGATGCTGGTCGAGCTGTCGCCGACCTTGATCTCGATCGCGTCGCCGACCTTGCTCTTGACCGTGTAGATGTCGCCCTGGTTGCTGAGCACGATCGACGCCATGTCGGGCTGGAACATGTCGCGATCGACCGTGTACGCCAGGAAGTTCGAGTCGGCGACCTTCTCGCCCCCGACGTAGACCTCGACATTGGGTGCTGCGGCGCTGGTCGCCATGGTCTAGTCGTCTCCGTCGTATCCGCCGCCGTCGTCGCCGCTGTCGTCGTCCCCGCCGTCGTCGCCGCTGTCGCTGTCGTCGCTCGAGCTCGACGCGTCGCCGCCCTGCGCCATCGACACCACGTCGGCTTCCTTGAGCTTGACCGTGCAGGTCGCGCGCAGCGGCACGCCCTTGTCGGAGAACATCGTGTACTTGGTCGACAGCGACTCGATCACGCAGCGGAAGCTCGACAGCGTCGAGCCCCACTTCGCGATGCAGCGGTGCGGCCGCCGCTCGTTCTCCTTCTTGGAGTCCGGCTTCCACACCGACGCGAGCGTCTGCAGCGCGCCGACCTGATCGGCGACGCTCGCGCCTTGCTCGTAGCCGTCGAACAGCAGCTCCACCGTGACCTCGCGGCCCTCGGCACCCGTGAACTCGAGGTGGATGCCCTGGGTGTTGCTGTTGTTGGCCTGGTTGACCTTCGACCACGGGACGGTCAGGTCGACCTGGAGCTCCTTCGGGTTGTACTGGGCGGTCACGCCGATCGACGTGTCATCCAGGCTTCCGATCGAGATCTTCTCGGTGGCGGGTTGGAAATCGCTCATAGGAACGGCTCCCCGTTACGTGCGCGTGCTGCATCCATCAGGGTGAGAATCTGGCGATAGACTTCGTTCGCCGTCTTCTCGATATCGATCTGCGGCGCGTCGCGCGTGGACGCGGCGCTGTTCGGCGCCGCGCTGGGCGGCACCGAGCTCGGCGCGCTGCGCGACGACGCGGCGACCTGGGCCGGCGGCGCGGCGGCGACCAGGGTCAGCTCGGCGAGCGAGATGCCGTCCGATAGTCCGCTGCGCTCCTCGAACATCTTGCGCGCCGCGGCCTCGAACCACGGCGGGATCTCGACCTCGCCGCCGCCGTGGCGCCCCGCGGGGCGGCCGGTGCGCACCAGCTCCTGCGCCGCGGTCGGCGCGCGCAGCACGGCGCCGCTGTCGCGCGAGCTCGAGCTCGTCGACGAGCTCTCCGACGGCGCGCTCGGCGCGACGTACGAACCGAGCGCCTCGCCGGCGCGCGCCGATAGCGCGCCCAGCCCGGGCCGCGACTCGACGAACGCGTACGACGGATCGGCCGCGGCGCGGCTCGCGCGCTCGGCCGCGCGCTGCGCCGCCGCGCCGGTCGACAGCGGCTCGTCCTCGCCGGCGCGCTCCGGCGCGTAGACCATCGGCAGCACGTCCCACGCGATCGTGGCGCGCTCGCGCGCGGTGATCGCCTCGTCGCCGCGCCCGGCGAGCGCGAGCGCGCGCGCCGCACGCGCCGCGGGCGACCAACCGCGGCTCGCCGCGGTCTGGCCGAGCGCCAGGTAGAGCGCGTCGAACTTCGCGCGCCGGGCCGCCGGAACCATCGCGGCCGCGCTGCGCAAGAGCTCGGCCTCCGGGGCCACGCCCGGCGCGGCGGCGCCCGCTCGCGCTGCCGCGGCGGTCTCGATGCGGCCGGCCTCGCCGGGCCGCGCGAGCTCGCTCCCGGCATCGATCCCGATCGCGCCCTCTCCAGCGACCGCGCCACCCGCGACCGGCAGCCCGACGAGCGCCGCGTACGTGCCGAGCTCCGCGACCGCCTGCGCGGCCAAGAGCTCGAGGGCCGCCACCGACATCGACTGCTCGCCATCCGGCGGCGCCGCGGTGAGCCCGAGCGCGCCGACCGTCGCCGACGGCCACAGAAACGCGCCGCGCGGCGCACGGCGCTCGACGCCGAACACCGAGCCCGACGGCGTGCTCCGTCCCGGCGCGGCCGCGAGCTCGGCCTCCGCCGCGGCCGATACCTCGCCGGCCGGCAGCATCGCGGCACCCGGCTGCTCGCCGGGCCGCGCGCTCGCGGGCGATCCCGCGGTCGGGTACGCGGTCGCGATCGCGAGCGGCCCGATGCCGGGGATGCCCGGGACCGCGCCGCGCTCGCCCGGAGCACCGAGCCCCAGGCCGATGCCGCGGCGCTCGGCCTCGATCGCGAGCGCCTGGACGAACGTGCGATCGACCGTGCCGGCCATCGCGGCGAGCAGGCCCGGGCCGCCGATCGCCAGGCGCGCCGCCTGCGCCGCCTCGGCGGGACCGAGCCCGTAGACGCGCGCGGCGAGCACCAGCTCCGGCGCGACGAAGTCGAACGACAGGTCGGCCGACGAGCGCTCCTGCGCGACCGACCAGGCCTGCGCGCGATCGGCCACCATACCCGGCGCGGCGAACGCCGGCGCGTGCGGCATGCCGCCGACCTCGACCATGCCCGGCAGGTCGCCGAGCGACGCGTCGGCGAGCAGCGGCAGCGCCATCGCGTCGATCATCGAGCTCGCCAGCGTCGCACCGCTCGTGGTCGTCGCGTGGCCGACCGCGTGGCTGGCGACCAGCGCGGGCGGCGCGAAGCGCAGCTCGGCGGGCGCGCCCGGGCTCGCGGCGGGGACGGCCTCGACCTCCCACGCGAGCAGCGCGCTGCGCAGCGTGGTGAGCGTCGCCTGGAGCGCCGCGGCCTCGCCGGGCGCGGTCTCGGCGACCGCGCTCGTCCCCGGACCATCGGTCCTCGCCGCGATCGCGCCGCGCAGCGCCTCGGGAACCGCGCCGGCGACCGCCGCGCGCTCCGCGATCGCGCCGCGCTGTGCCTCGGCGGCGGTGCTCTCGATCGCGGCGCGCTCCGCGGCGACTCGCTCGGCCTCCGCGACCGGCTCGGCCAGCGCGCCCTGCGCCAGCTCCGGCGCGACGTAGGTCGGAAGCCAGGCCGCGACCTCGCGCGCGGTCAGCTCGGGCACGCCCGCCGCGGCAAGCTCGGGCATGCCGGCCGGGAGCACGGGCATGCCCGCGGCGGCGCCGATCATCGGCAGCTCGCCCGCCCACGCCGCACCGATCGCGCCGTGCCGAGGCTGGGCCGCGCCTGCGCCGCGCAGCGTCCCCGCCGCGTCGATCGTGACCGATTCGCTCGCCGACGCCAGCAGGCCGGCGAGGTAGCTCTGCGCCAGGCCATCGCCGAACAGCGCGCGCACGTCGAAGCTCGGCGCGGCGGCGAGCGGCAGCACGTGGCGCAGCGCCGGCGCGAACGGCGACGATGCGAGCTGCGCCGACAGGCCGGCGTTCGGCGCGCTCGGCGCGGCCTGCGCGACCAGATCGGCGTACGTCGTGCGCTCGATGCCGGGCACGACCGCGAACGCCTTCGCGGCCTGCGCCGCGGCGGCGGCCGCGCGGGCCGCGGCGCGCGCCTGCTTGCGCGCGGCGCGCTCGGCGCGCTCGACCTGGTGCTGGCGCGTCGCGGCCGCCGAGATCTCGGCCAGCAGATCGTCGGGCGTCTCGGCGTCGTCGTCGATGCGCAGCACGGGCGCACCGGCCGCGGCGGCGGCGGCGGTCTCGCCGGGCTCGAGCGCCCCGGCGAGCACGGGCGCGGCCTGCGGCCCGGCATCGAACACCGGCGCCACGAACACCGAGCCCGGCGCGTTGGCCGCGAGCAGCGCGAGCCGGGTCTCGGGCGAAGCCGCCGCGAGCTGGAACGCGTCGAGCGACGCCGGGCGCGCGCCCGCGAACCGGGC
>DATJAE010000308.1:0-25762 GCA_035516595.1 Kofleriaceae bacterium
CTCGAGCGAGCGGTCGCCGCGTATCGCGCGATCGTGGCGCGCCGCGCCTCCGATCTCGAGGCGTGGCGCGCGCTCGAGGAGCTGTACGGCGAGCTCGGGCAGTGGCGCGAGCTGGCCGAGGTGCGCGGCGAGCTCGCCGAGCGCGCGGCGAGCGATGTCGACCGTGCGGTGCTGCTGCGCGCCCAGGCGCGCGCGCTCGAGCAGGCCGGCGATCCGGCGACCGCGGCGGCGCTGGTCGAGCAGGCGTCGCGCCACGCGCCCGACGACGTCAGCGGGCTGGTCGACTACGCGCAGATGCTCGCGCGCGAGGGCCGCGCGCGCGACGCCGCCGCGATGATCGCCGAGCGCGTGCGTACCGCGGCCGCCGCCGGCGAGGCGACCGGCGAGGTCGCGGCGCTGCGCATGCGGCTCGCCACCATCCTCGACGATCAGTGCGACGACCGCGCGCAGTCGGCGCACGTGCTCGAGCAGCTGCTCGCCGACGCGCCGGACTACGCGCCCGCGCTCGAGCGGCTTGCGAGCTACGCCGAGCGCGATCCCGATCCGCGCGTGCACGCCGCCGCGCTCGCGCGCCACGCCGCCGCGCTCGACGATCCGCACGATCGCGCGGGGCTGCTGGTCGAGTCCGCGCGGCGCTCGCTCGCGGCCGGCGACCGCCGCGCCGCCGCCGCCGCGTTCGAGCAGGCGGCGCAGCTCGTCCCCGAGGACGCCGACCTGCAGCGCGAGCTCGGCGACACGCTCACCGCGCTCGCGGTCGAGCGCGCCGCGGCCGCCGCCGCGCAGGGCGACGTCGCGAGCGCCGAGCGCCGGCTGCGCGCGATCCTCGAGGCCCACCCGCTGCACGAGGACGCCAACCTCGCGCTCGCCGATCTGCTCGCGCCCGCCGACGCCGCCGAGCACCTGCGCCAGACCCTGGAGGACGCCCCCGACGACGCGCCGCCCGAGCGGCTGGCGCGGCTGGTCCATCGCTACGCGCGCGCGGCCGCCGCCGCGGGGGACGCCGAGCAGGCCCACCAGCTGCTCCACGAGGCGCACCGGCTCGCGCGCCGCGAGCTCGCGATCACGCTCGCGCTCGGCGAGAGCTGCTTCCAGCGCAAGCTGTGGCGCGAGGCCGCGATCCACCTCGGCGCGCTCGCCGAGCATCCCGACGCGCCGGCGCATGCCGCCGCGGTCGCGCGCGGCCTGGTCCACGCCGGGCAGGCCGAGGTCCGCGCGCTGCGCCCGCAGAACGCGACCCGCCACTACGACGCGGCGGTGCGGCTCGATCCGCTGTGCGGCCCGGCGTGGCACGCGCTCGGCGAGCTCGCGCTCGAGCGCGGCGAGACCGAGCGCGCGGCCGACCTGCTCGAGCGCGAGGCCCACGCCACCGCCGATCCGCGCGAGCGCGTGCGGCTGTGCGACGCGCTCGGCGACCTCGCGCTCGATCTGCTCGACGACGCCGCGCGCGCCGAGCGCTGCTGGGAGATGGTCATCGACGACGCGCCGGCCGCGCTGCTCGACAAGCTGCTCGCGGTGCAGCGCCGGCGCGGCGCCGGGGTCGAGCGCGGCGCGACCTGCGAGCGGCTCGCCGAGCTCGCGACCGATCCGCACCGGATCAAGGAGCTGCTCGAGGAGGCGTGCGACGCGTTCGTCGCCGGCGACGAGCCGGCGCGCGCCTACGAGGTCGCGGATCGCCTGGTCTCGACCCACCCGCTCGACGCCGACGCGATCGCGTGCGCGAGCTCGGTCGGGCTCGCCGCCGGCGTCCACGACACGGTCGCGGCGTGGCTGCGCCGCGCGCTGACCGGCTGGGAGTCCGCCGGCGATCGCGGCCTGGACGATCCGCGCCGCGCCGAGCTGTGGCGCCGGCTCGGCGACGCCGAGCGCGGCCGCGGCAACGATCGCGCGGCGGTCGCGGCGTATCGCCGCGCGGTCGAGGTGGCGCCCGACGCCGACGGCGCGCTCGCGGCGCGGCGCGGCCTGGTCGAGCTCGCCGACACCGCCGGCCAGCCCACCGGCGACGAGCTCGCGATCCTCGTCGCGGCCGATCCGGCGCCGCGCGACGTCGTCGCATACGCGCGCGAGCTGGCGCGCCGCGATCAGGTCGACGACGCGCGCGCGATCTACGAGCTCGCCCGCGCGCTCGGCGCCGGCGACGACGGCTACCTCGCGGCGCACCCGGCGCGCGCGATGGCCTCCGACGAGGCCTACGCGACTCCGCTCGACGACGTCACCCGGCGCGACCTGATCGACGATCCCGGCGATCCGCCGCTCGGCCCGCTGCTCGACCTGCTCGGCGAGGCCGCCCAGCTGGTCTGCCCCGACGCCAAGAGCGCGCTCGATCGCGCCGGGCTCGGCGGCGCCGCGCGGATCACGTCGGCGAGCGCCGCCGCGGTCGCCGCGCTCTACCCGCAGCTCGTCAACGCGCTCGCCGGGCCGCAGACCCTGCTGTACGCGAGCCCGCGCGCGCCGCTCGACATCACGCTCCTGCTCGCCGCGCCGCCGGTCGTGGTGATCGGCCCGCGGCTGGCGTCGGTGCGCGCGCAGTCGGTCGGCGACGTCGAGCTCGTCCACCAGGACGCCGAGCTGCGCTTCGAGCTCGGCCGCGTGATCGAGCTCGCGCGGCCGCGCCGGCTGTTCGCCGCGGGTCAGCCCGCCGCCGCGTTCACCCAGCTCGTCACCGCGATCGCGCTCGCGTTCGGCCAGGTCCGCGGCGCGGCGCCCGATCGCGCCACGACGATCGAGGCCGAGCGGCTGCGCCAGGCGCTGCCGGTCCAGCTGCGCCGGCGGATCGCCGAGCGCCTCGGCGATGCCGGAGCGCTCGACCCCGAGGCATTTCGACTCGCCTGCGACCGCGCCGCCGACCGCGCCGGCCTGCTGGCGTGCGGCAACGTCGCGATCGCGATCGAGCTCGCCGGCGGCCCTGCCGCGGCGCGCCATCTCGTAAAGCTCGCGGCCGCGCCACGTTACCTCGCCGCCCGCCGCGCGCTGAGGTCGCGTCGATTCGACGATCGCCCCACCAGAAATTGACGTATCGTCGGCCGGCCGATGACGACGCGCGTCCTCGCAGTGGTCCTCTGTTGCGCCGCGTGTGCAGGGTCCGACCTTTCGACCACCGAGCAAGCGACCACCGTGTGCGGCGTCGGCTCGACCGTGAACGGCATGGACGTGTCGTCGTACGACACCGTCACCGACTGGGCCGCGGCGAAGGCCAGCGGGATCGACTTCGCGTTCGTCCGGGTCTCGGACGGCACGCAGTACCCCGACCCGATGTTCTCGACCTACTGGCCGGCCGCGCGCGCCGCCGGGATGCTCCGCGGCGCGTACCAGTACTACCGTCCCGAGGAGGATCCGATCGCGCAGGCCGACCTGCTGCTCGCCGCCGCGGGCACGCCACAGCCCGGCGATCTACCGCCGGTGCTCGACCTCGAGGTCGCCGACGGCCTGACGCCCGCGGAGGTCGTCACGTCGGTGCAGCAATGGGTCGACCACGTGACCACCGCGATCGGCCGCCCGCCGATCATCTACGCCGGCCTGTACTCGTGGCCGACGCTCACCGGGGGCGCGAACCTGACGAGCTCGCCGCTGTGGATCGCGCAGTGGTCGACCGAGGCGTGCCCCGACATCCCCGATCCGTGGACGCAGTGGCAGTTCTGGCAGGACACCGCGACCGGCTCGGCGGCCGGCGTCACCGGCGACGCGCTCGACCTCGACGTGTTCAACGGCGACCTCGACGCCCTGGACGGGTTCGCCAGCGGCGCCGCCGCGCCGTGCGGCACGATCCCGGCCTCCGGCGGCATGATCGACAACGGCGATCCGTGCTTCAGCGATGGCGGCCCGGCGGCGACGCTGCGCACGGTCACCACCGCCGGGATGGGCGGGAGCCTGCTGTGGACGCACGCGACCGACGACGCCACCGAGCAGAACTTCGCGCAGTGGAACCCGAGCTTCGCGCAGGCCGGCAGCTATCTGGTCGAGGCCTACACCGATCACGCGTACGCGACCTCGAAGCAGGCCGCCTACCAGGTGACTGCGGCCGACGGCCCGCACACGATCACGATCGATCAGTCCGCGCTCGACGGCTGGCAGACGATCGGCACGTTCGAGTTCGCCGCGGGCAGCGGGCAGCTGATCCACCTCGGCGACAACACCGGCGAGGCCGCGAGCGAGATGCGCCAGCTGGTGTTCGACGCCGTGCGGTTCACGCCGACCGACGGCTCGGGCTCGGGCTCCGGCTCGGGCTCGAACCCCGAGCCGACCGATCCGCACGACCACGGCGGCGGCTGTGCGACCGGCGGCGGCGGGCCGGCGCTCGCGGCGCTCGTGCTCGTTCTGGTCATTCGGCGGACCAGGCGCGCACGATGACGTGAAGCAGCACGCCGAGCACGCTCATCACGAGCATCCGGCCGCGCCGGGCGAGCGCGAACGCCACGCCGGCCGGCCCGGGCAGGTGGAGCAGCTCGAACACGCCGACCGTCGCGGCCTCGGTGATGCCGATGCCCTGCGGGATCACGCCGCCGACGAAGCCTGCGGCGGCGACCGCGCCGCCGGTGAACGTCACGCTCCACGCCGTCACCGGCACGCCGAGCAGCGCGAACAGGATCGCGATCTCGACCAGCCCGAACGCGCGCGCGGCCAGCGTCCAGCCGAACGCGCGTACCACCAGCCGGCGCGGCACCGGGGCGCCGCCGAGCTCGCCGCCGCCAAACCAGCGCGCGATCCGCCGGCTGATCCGCCCGCTGATGCTGGCGAGCACGATGACGGCGACCGCGATGCCGATCGCGCCGGCGCCGATCGCGTAGCTCGCCATCGCACCCTCGAGCGCGGGCGAGACGTCGAGCCGGAGCGCGCCGAGCCCGACCAGCGCGGCCGAGAACACCAGCGCGATCGCGTTCTCGATCAGCCGATCGTCGACCAGCGCGGCGAGCGCGCGCGGCCCGTCGACGTAGCGAGTGAGCAGGCGGAGCTTGACCGGCTCGCCGCCCAGGCCGGCCGCGGGGACGAGCGCGTTGTAGCCCTCGCCGACCACGCGATTCCACAGCAGCGCCCGCCACGGCACCGCGGCGCCCAGCAGCTGGTAGAGCGCGGCGCTCGACGCGCTGAACCAGCACATGCAGATGACCGGCGTGATCGCGACGCCCGGGCCGATCGCGACGCACGCGTCGGCGATCGCGCCGAGCGGAAAGCGCGAAATCAGCCACGCGAGCAGCGCGAGCCCGAGCGCGACCAGCGCGCGGCGCAGCCAGCGGCGCGCTACGGGGGGCACGGCGCCACCGCGAAGAACGAGCGCGCGAACGGCTGCTTCCAGTCGCGACACAGCCGCGACAGCGCGCGGCTCTCGACCACCGCGAGCTGCTCGCGCGCGAACAACGCCTCCCACTCGGACTGGCTGTAGAAGCCGAACGCCGCGGTCGAGCCGATCTTCTTGCGGTAGCGCACGCCGTGGCGGTGGCTGAACAACCGATCGATCGCGTTGCGCGGCGTATCCTCGACGATCAGCACGACCCGCCGGCAGACCCGGCAGGCCTCGCCGATCAGCACCGGCTTGAGCTCGTTCGGCACGTGATGCAGCACGAACGCGAGCAACACGACATCGAAGCGCCGCGCCGGGAAGTCGAGCGTCGTGCCGTCGTAGAGCGCGAAGCTCGCGAGCTCGGACTCGCGCACGTCGACGATGTCGACCCCCCACGCGTCGTGGCCGCGCGCCGCGATCCCGGCGGTGACGTGCGCCGGCCCGCAGCCGATGTCGAGCACCGCGTCGCCGTCGCGCAGGTACGGCGCGACCAGGCCGATCGTGTGCTCGGTGTCGTGCCGGACCGCGCGCCCCGGTGCCCGCCGCTGCGAAACCATGCGCATAGCTCGCACGACCGGATCGCGGGCTCCATGGTCATTTCTGGCGCGGTCAGGCTCTCGCCGCGCGTTGCCCGGCGAGTCCTACCGTTGCCGAGGACGGATCAGTCGGCGACCAGGCAAAGCTCGATCTGGTTCACGACCAGCACGCCCGACGACGGACCGGCCTTGATCCGGATCAGCGTGTTGGCATCGTCCGGCGCGATCTCGGTCGTCATGTCGGCGGAGTACCAGCGGTACGGCGGGACGTTGCTGACGAAGTCGGTCGCGGTGGCGCCGGTGCCGATGAAGGTCTGCCAGTTGAAGCTGCCGTCGGTGTCGACCGACAGGCTGCGCCCGAAGATCGACAGCGTCGCGGTCGAGATCGACGCCACGCCCGCGGTGGTCAGCTCGAGGTCGATGAAGTCGCTGTCGTCGAGCTGCACGCCGCCGGCGCCGAGGAACGGATCGACGTACTGCGGCGTGAACCCGATCTCGTAGCCGTACGCGCCGGCCTGGCCGCGCGACTTGTCGGGCAGGCCGTCGAGCGTGGTCTCGACGTACGCGGTGCCGTTCGCGTCGCCCCACAGGATGCGGAACGCGGCCGCGCCCGGTGCGCCCGACAGGCACGGCCCGCCGGTGATCACGCCGCCGCCGCTGTCGAGGTGCCCGCCGCCATCGAGCCGAACGCCGCCGTCGAGCCGAACGCCGCCGTCGAGGTCCAGGCCCCCGTCGCCGCCGCCGCCGCTATCGAGGTGCGCGGCCGCGTCGCGCGGGCCGCTGCCGCCATCCGAGCCCTGCCCGCCCCCGCCGTCGTCGAGCGCGCCGTGGGTGTGGCCGCACGCAGCGAGCAGCACGACCGCGGCCAGGGAGCGCATCGCGCGCGGTCATATCGCAGCCCGGCGCGAAGTCCAGCACGAACTGCTAGCCTGCCGGCGTGACCGACCCGATCCGCTGCGCGTGGGCCCGGAGCGCGAACATGCACGCCTATCACGACACCGAGTGGGGCGTGCCGGTGCACGACGATCGCAAGCACTTCGAGTTCCTGATCCTCGAGGGCGCGCAGGCCGGGCTGTCGTGGTCGACCATCCTCGACAAGCGCGCCGGCTACCGCCGCGCGTTCGCCGGCTTCGATCCGGAGAAGGTCGCGCGGTTCACGCCGGCAAAGATCGATCGGCTGCTCGCCGATCCCGGCATCGTGCGCAACCGGCTCAAGCTCGAGTGCGCGGTCGGCAACGCGCGCGCGTACCTGAAGCTGGCCGAGCAGCGCGGCGGGTTCGATGCCTTCCTGTGGGGCTTCGTCGACGGCAAGCCGATCGTCAACCGCTGGAAATCGACCAAGCAGGTGCCGCCGCGCTCGAAGCAGTCCGACGCGGTCGCCGCCGAGCTCAAGCGCCTGGGCTTCAAGTTCGCGGGCTCGACGATCATGTACGCGCACATGCAGGCGTGCGGGCTGGTGAACGATCATCTCACCGGCTGCTTTCGCTGGCGCGAGGTCCAGCGCGAGCCACGAACTTGATCCGCCGGCGTCGAGCGGTACGCTCGATGGGGTGAGGGCCGGACTCGCGCTGTCGCTGTGCGCCGCCACCGCAGCGGTCGCGACCGCACGGCCCGCCGCCCGCGCCAAGCCGCGCGCGACCGGCAAGCTGTCGTCGCGGTTCTCGACCCCGGCCGACGCCACCGAGACCCCGGCCTACCGCTACGGCCAGATGTCGCAGGACGACTGCGAGGCGGCGCTCCACGACCGCGGGATCTCCTACCAGCGCGAGACCGCCCGCGGGGTCGCGATGCCGATCCGGCTCACCGGCCCGCTGCACGGTGTGGTGTTCCGCACCAACGACGGAGATCCGCGGACCTCGCCGTACGACATCGTCGACTGCCGGCTGGCCCTGGCGCTCGACGATTTCGCCGTGATCCTCGCGGGCCACGACATCGTGGAGGTCCGCCATTACTCGATCTATCGCGCCCCGCCCAGGGACTGGCCGGACGACAAGCTCGGCACCCGCCACAACGGCGCGCTCGCGATCGATGCCGCGCTGTTCACCGGGCGGGATGGCAAGAAGCTGGAGGTCCTCAAGGACTTCCACGGCAAGATCGACGCGAAGACCTGCGGCCCGGGCGCGGGACCGCACCCCGCGACTCCGGAGGCGGTCGAGCTCCGGGCGATCCTGTGCGAGGCGGTCGATCACCACCTGTTCAACGTCGTGCTGACCCCGAACTACAACAAGCCGCACCGGAACCACTTCCACCTCGAGATCACCGCCGGCGTGAAGTGGTTCTTGGTCCACTGACACGCGCCCACACGAAAGTCTGCTGGCGTCGCCAGATCCGTCGCGTAAGCTAGAACCATGCTGCACGCTGTCCAAGCTCCCGTGCTGAAGCTGGTCGTGGTGGGTGGCGCCGCGGCCGCGCTCGCGCTCGGTTTCGCCGGCAAGCCGTCCTCGCACCTCGCGACGCATCGGCTCTCGCTCCACGCACCGGTGGACCCGAACGCGTACTACATGACCGCGTTCGAGCACGGCGACGTCACGATCACGCGCGACGATTCGGATCTGCGCGCGTTCACGATCACGACGCGCGCCGAGTACGTCGATCACTGCACGTGGCTCGGCATCGAGCACTTCGTGCCGGAGACCGCGCATCGCTACGCGTACACGTACGACGAGCAGATCCTGTCGTGCGCGCCCGGCGCGACCCCCGCGTACAAGACGCCGCGCAGCGGTTACGTCACGGTCGACGAGTAACCCGTAGTACACCCTCGGGGTGCTTCCCCGAAGGATCGCGTGGGCCGTCGCGCTGACCGCGATGCTCACGATGTGCGTGAGCTACGTCGACCGCTCGACGTTCGCCGCGCTCAAGACCACGGTCTGCACCGCGCTCGACATCTCGAACACGGGGTACGGCGTGCTCAACGCGATGTTCTCGGTCGCGTACCTCGTGACCACGCCGCTCGCCGGCTGGTGGCTCGACCGGATCGGCGCGCGGCGCGGCCTGGTGGCGTCGGTGCTGGCGTGGTCGGCGGTCGCGGCGCTGCACGCGCTGGTGCCCGGCCTCGTCACGCTGCTCGTGCTGCGCACCGCGCTCGGCGTCGCCGAGGGCCCGGGCTTTCCGGGCGCGGCCCAGACCGTGCAGCGCGTGCTGCCCGCGATCGATCACCCGCGCGGCTTCGGCCTGCTGTTCATGGGCAGCTCGCTCGGCGCGATGCTCGCGCCCCAGCTCGCCGGCTGGCTGTTCGCGCGCGGCGGCTGGCGGTTCGCATTCCTCGGCTCGGCGATCATCGGCCTGCTGTGGGTGCCGCTGTGGATCGCGCTGACCTCGCGGCCCGACGCCCGCGCGCGGCTCGACGTCGCGCCCGGGCCGAGCGCGGCGCACCCGCCGGTCGGCCAGCTGATCGCGCACCCGATCATGGCGCGCGCGCTGATCGGCATCTTCGCGAGCGCGCCGGTGATCGGCTTCGTGTTCACCTGGCAGGCCGCGCTGATCGGCGACCTCGGCGTCCAGCAGGCCGACGTCGGCCACTACCTGTGGCTGCCGCCGCTGTGCCTCGGCCTCGGCGAGCTCGCGTTCGGCGATCTCGCGTCGCGCCGCGCGCCGGCCCGGCTGCTGCTCGCGATCGCGGCGGTGCTGTGCGCCACGCTCGCGCTCACGCCGCTCGCGGCCACGCCGTGGTCGGCGGTGGTCGTCGCGAGCATCGCGCTCGCCGGCGGCGGCGGGATGTACACGCTGATCACGTCGGACATGCTGGCGCGCATGCCGGCCGAGCTGATCGCGCTCGCGAGCGGGGTGCTCGCCGGCGCGCAATCGCTCGCGCTGATCATCTCGAGCCCGCTGGTCGGCGCGTGCGTCGATCACTTCCACGACTACGTCGCGATCACGATCATCCTCGGCGCATGGGTGGTGCCCGGCGCGGCGATCTGGCTGGCGTGGCAACCGCCGGCGCGGTTCGAACCGGGCTCGCGCTGATCGCGGGAACATCGCGCGCGGCCGTGCGGTTGTTCGCGCGATGCTGCGCTGGCTCGTGATCTCGGTCCTCGCGTGCTCGGCCGCGCCCGCCCCGACGCGCGCGACCGCGCCGTTCGCGTTTCACGTCGGGTTCTGGGTCAACCTCCACCAGCGGCTGTACGAGGAGTCCGGCGCGCACCCGCGGCCCGGCGCGCTCGTGCTCGCCGCACCGGCAGACCGCGACGCCTGGGCGCGCGCGGTCGCGTTCTACCGCGCGCGCTATCCGTCGCGCGGCTTCTTGACCCTGCTCGAGGACGCCGAGCTCGTGAAGGTCAACCGCGAGCTCGCGCGGGTCGAGGCCGCCGGCGATCTCGCGGGCGCCGATCTGCCCGCCGAGCTGCGCGCCGCGCTCGAGGCGGTCGCGCCGGTCTACCGCGCGCACGGCTGGCCCGACGATCGCGCGGCCGACCTGCGCTTCGAGCAGCGGCTCGGGGCGCTGGTCGATCGCCATGGCGGCGCGCTGGTCGCGGCGCTCGCGCGCGCCTACCAGACGCCATGGCCGGGCGTGGTTCGCGTCGACATCGCGCCCTACGCCGGGCCGGTCGCCGCATACACCGTGCTCGATCCGCCGCACACCACGATCGCCAGCGGCGATCCTCGCCACGCCGGCGACGCCGCGCTGGAGATCGTGTTCCACGAGGCGTCGCACGCGCTGGTCGATCGCGTGCAGCGCTCGATCGCGCGCGCCGCCGCGGCGCAGCACCGGCCCGAGCCGCCGCAGCTGTGGCACGAGGTGCTGTTCTGGGGCACCGGCGAGCTGGTGCGGCGCGAGCTCGGCGCCGGCTACACGCCGTACGGCTACGCCAACGGCCTGTACGCGCGCAACCCGGCGTGGGCCGCCGCGGAGCCGCTGATCGCGCGTTACTGGCGGGACTACCTCGACGGCGCGCGCTCGCTCGACGACGCGATCGACGCGATCGTCGCCGGGCTGCCGGCTACGTCGCGCGCGGGCTGATCGCGCTCGACACGGTCAGCTGGGTCGCGCGGTTGCGAGTCTCGATGTGGATCTCGACCGCGTCGGCGTCGATCGGCACGTAGCGGGCGATCACCGCGGCGATCTCGGTGCGCATCTCCTGCAGCCGGCCGCCGTCGAGCCCGGTGCGATCGTGCGCGAGCACGAGGTGGAGGCGGCCCTTGGCGACCTCGCGGCTCGGCTTCCCTGAGAACCAGCTCTTGAATTCTTGCCACATGGACATCCTCACGCGGGCGTCGCCGACAGGCCGAGCGCGCGGCCGATGCGGGTGAAGAAGCCGACCTGCGCGCGATCCGCGACCTCGTGGCCGGCGAGCACCTTGGCGATCCGGACCAGCTCGCGCGCGGCCGGCGACTTGCCCTCGAGCACGGCCGGCACGCCCTTGTTCGTCGTCGCGATCACCTGGTCGTCGAGCGGCACCGCGCCGACCAGCTCGAGCGCGAGGATCTCGATCACGTCGTCCTTCGACAGCATGTCGCCGCGCTTGACCAGCTGCGGCGAGATCCGGTTGACGATCAGCCGGGCCGGCACGTCCGCGGCGGCGAGCAGCCCGACCACGCGGTCGGCGTCGCGGATCGACGACACCTCCGGGGTCGCGACGACGAGCGCCTCGTCGGCGCCCGCGATCGCGTTCTTGAAGCCCTGCTCGATCCCGGCCGGGCAGTCGATCAGCACGTAGTCGTACTGCGCCTTGAGCTCGAACACGAGCGAGCGCATGTCATCGGGCGTGACCGCGTCCTTGTCGTCGGTCTGCGACGCGGGGAGCAGCCACAGGTTCTCAAGCCGGCGGTCCTTGATCAGCGCCTTCTGCAGCGCGCAGCGGCCGCGGATCGCGTCGACCACGTGATAGACGATGCGGTTCTCGAGGCCCATCACGACGTCGAGGTTGCGCAGCCCGATGTCGGCGTCGACCAGCACGACCGTGTGGCCGAGCTGCGCGAGCGCGGCTCCGAGGTTGGCGGTGGTGGTCGTCTTGCCGACCCCACCCTTGCCTGACGTGATGACGATGGCGTGACCCATGACGTGACTCCTTAGAGGCTGGTGGCGAGGTTGCGCGGCAGCTTGCCGAGGTAGCGCTCGACGACGATCTGCTCGCCGGTCGCGTACGCGATCTCGGCGTCGGAAGCGGGCGCGTCGCTGTCGGCCGCGCGCGCGACCATGCGACCGATGCGCAGCTGCTGCGGCTCGAGCCGCAGCGCGAGGATGAATCCGGCGTCGCGGCCGATCGCGGCGTGCGCGGTGCCGCGCAGCCGACCGAGCACCGTGATGTTGCCGGCAGCACGCACCTCGGCGCCGGGGTTGACGTCGCCGAAGATGAACAGGTGGCCGGGGTGCTCGAGGATCACGCCGCTGCGGACCGGACCGATGAACAGGCGAGGCTGCGGATCGGGCTCGGCTCGCGCGGGCTCCGGCTCCGCGGCCACCACGGGCACCGGCTCGGGTGCGGGCACGACCTCGTTTCCGGCGCTGCCGGCGGCCAGCTCGGGGACGGGGACCGGAGTCGCGGCAGGCGCGACCTCGATCACGCGCAGCTCGAAGCGCTCGGCCAGGGCGTCGATCCGGGCGAGGCAGCCGGGCGCGAGCGGACCGTCCTCGACCGCGACCCGCACGTCGTTGCCGCGGAAGAAGCCCGGGGCCTCGTCGAGCCGGCGCGCGAGCGCGAGCTCGATCGCCGCGCCGGTCGCGCTCCCGCGTACGACCATCTCGAGACCTCGCGCGGTGCCGCGCAGGACCGCGGCGGGGGTCTCGGGCTCGTCCCAGCGTTCGTCGAGTGCGTCTGCGTGCATGGGGTCCCCATGGAATGCCTAGTCCGGTTCGCGAACGTGGGGCAAGTTTTCGCCGTAACGCGCGCGCGACCCGTCGTAGAATGGTTCGATGAGGGTCGTCTCGGCGCTCCTGCTGACCGGCTGCAGCTTCTCGCACGGCGCCGTCTCCGCGAACGATGCCGGTGGCCCCGGCGAGGCCAGCCAGCCCATGCCCGACGCGAGCCAGGAGCTCGTGGACGCGCCCGGACCGGCGTGCTTCGGCAGCCAGCCGATCGACATGGTTTGCTTCGATGGCGCCCCGACCGGGTCGCTCACGCTGTCGGGACCGGTCGACACCGGCAACTTCGCGATGTGCAAGGCGATGACGGTCGGCGGCGTGGCGGCCTGCGTGATCGCGGTCGATACGCTGACCATCGACGACCACACGACCGTGTCGGTCACCGGCACCAAGCCGCTGGTGATCGTCGCGACCACGTCGATCACGCTGATGGGCGCCAACTCGGTGCTCGATGCCGGCGGCCACGGCCACAGCTCGGGCGCGGCGGCGCGCGGCTCGGGCAACACGTGCGCGGTGCTCGCGGCGAACCCGCAGCACGGTGGTGGCGGCTGGGGCGCGAGCGCGCACGGCCTCGGCGGCAACGGCGCCAACGAGTACGACGGCGGCGGCGGCGACGCCGGCAGCGGCGCCCAGGCGCCGCTCGTGCTCCTTCCGCCGCAGGCGCTCGCCGGTGGCTGCCCCGGCGGCGCCACGGTCGCCGACGCCAACGCGGGCGGCGGCGGCGGCGGCGCGATCGCCCTGATCGCGCCGCTCGTTCACATCGACGGCACGGTCACCACCTCGGGCGGCGGCGGCGCCGGCGGCCAGCACAACACCGGCGAGGGCGGCGGCGGCGGTGGCGGCGGCAGCGGCGGCCTGGTCGTGCTCGACACGGTGAAGCTCGAGGGCGGCGGCCACGTGCTCGCGCAGGGCGGCGGCGGCGGCGAGGGCGGCGACGCCACCGACAACGACGACGGCCACACCGGCACCGACGGCTTCGCGATGGCCGGCGCCGGCGCGGGCGGCGACATGGGCACGACCCAGGGCGGCGCCGGCGGGTCCGGCGCGACCGGCGCCAGCATCACGTACACCAAGGCCGCGACCGGCGGCGGCAACAACGCCGGCGGCGGCGGCGGCGGCGGCGCGGCCGGCTGGAACCTCGTGTACGGCGCGACCATCGTGCCGGCCAACATGCTGGCGCCGACCGAGGGCACCGGCCTGTAAGCCGCCGGCGCGCCGCGAGCGGCGCGATCTCGGTGTCGGCGAGCGCGCGGATCGCGATCACCGGCGACGTCAGGATCCCTGGACCACCACCATCGTCACCGACGACGCCGGCAGCGCGAGCGTCGCCTTGCCCGCGGCGAACGTGACGTCGGCGGCGCGCGCCGGCGCGGTGGTGCCGGCGGTCTGCCACACCTTCGCCGCGCCGCTCGGCGTGAAGTGCTGGAGCGCGAGCGTCGGGCTGGCCGGCGAGGTCGCCTTGTTGAGGATCACGATCGTGAGCGTGGTCGGCGCGCTCGCCGAGTCGCTCGCGGCGTAGGCGACCACGTCGGCCAGATCCGACGCCGCGCCGATCGAGATCGCGCCGAACGCGCCGCCCGCCCCGTCGTAGTCGCGGAAGATCTGGAACGCGCGATACGGCGGCAGCGGGGCGCCGCCCGAGTCGGTCGGCGTCGTCCAGTAGGTCGCGAGCCGCACGCCCCACGCGCCGAAGATGCCGAGCACGTCGGCCTCGGGCAGCACCGCGGTCGCGTCGCTCTCGTCGTCGAGGTTGAAGTTGTACTCGGTGAAGCAGATCCCGGTGCCGGGATCCTCCATCGCGATCCACCCCATCACGCGCGGCAGGAGGCGGATCGGCTCGCCGAGGTAGCCGTCGAGCCACGACGGATCGTGGTAGCTCGGGTCCCACAGCGAGCGCGTGTTCTGCAGCGGGTCGCCGCCCTGCGGGTAGTAGTGCATGTCGTAGCAGTCGACGATGCGCGCGCCGTGCGCCTGCTCGTAGCCGGCGAGCTGGCGCAGGTACCACTGGCCGAGCGGGATGCCGCCGTGCGCCTGCTGGTCGGCGGTGCTGTTGTTCGCGGTGTCGAGCGCCGACACGAACATGTCGAGCACACCCCACGTCGTGTAGCCGAGCACGAACGCGCCGGGATCGGCGGCCTTGATCAGCGGCGCGTAGCTCGCGGTCGCGTTCCACACCTCGTCGCTCGAGGTCGGGTTCGGGTGGACGTCGCGGTGGGTCGAGCCCCACAGGTTCATCTCGTTATCGAGCTGGTAGTAGCGGATGCCGCCGGCGCCGGCCGCGCCGTGGGTCTGCACCAGGTGGGCGAGCCACTGGCTCGCGAACGACGGATCGATCGCCATCGCGTCGTGCGTCGGATCCGGCACGAGCTGCGCGCCGCCGGACGACACGCCGTTGCCGCAGTTGGCGTCGTACGGATCGACCGCCTGCTCGGCGCCGTACGCCGACACCGGGAAGCCGCAGGTGTACGGATGATTCGCGACGCGATCCTTCGGCGTCCAGCCGATCGTCGGGATCGTGACGAGCGAGTCCGTGCCCGCCGCGGCGTTCTGCGCGACGAACGTGTCGGCCGACGACGCGCCGCCCTCGCCGGAGTCCGCGATGTTCTCGAAGTAGTAGTCGTTGCCGGTGTTGTGGACGTCGAGCTGCCAGTTGTAGAGCGTCGCGCCGTTGCCGCCCCAGCGGTTCACCGGCAGGCGCAGCTCGGTCATGGTCGCGCTCGCCGCGTACGCCATGCCGTAGATCTCGGGATGGATCGGGTGCGGCCCGGCGGTCGGGTCGACGATCAGGTCGGCGCCACCGGGCGCCGCGCGGCAGCTGCCCGAGTTGCACAGCTCGTCGGGTGCGCACGCGCCGCACGCGCCGCCGCAGCCGTCGTCGCCGCACACCGCGGAGGCGCAGCTCGGCGTGCACGCGGTGGCGCTGCCGCTGCCGTCGCTGCCGGCCCCGCCATCACCCGGCGCGGCATGGTGGGAGCTCGAGCAAGCCGCGAGGATCGCGACGAGGATCCCTGTCCGCATGCCATCATCGTATCAGCGAGCTACGATCGAGCGGTGCCCTATCGCGACGACGCCGACGCGCTCTATCTCCGCGCGACCGCTCTGCAACGCGAGCTCGATCAGGCGCGCCGCCTGCTCGCCCAGCGCGACAGCGAGCTCGCCAAGCTGCGCGACGCGCCGTCGCTCGTCCGCGCGCGCCGCGATCCGGTGAAGGCGCGGCCCGCCGCGCGCACCGACTCGACCCAGCTGCCCCGGCGCGAGCGCCTCGCCGTGATCGCCAAGAGCCGCGAGCTGCTCGCGCACCTCGACGACGAGCGCTTGCTCGTGCTCGGCGCGCTGCTCGAGACCGTGAGCGAGCCCGGCGATGCCGGCAACGCGGTCTACGTCCGCCTGCGCTGGCTGATCAGCGCGGCGTCGCGGCTCGGCGCGTAGCTACCAGATCCGCACGCGCGCGTCGGGCGCGAGGAACAGCTTGCTGGTCGGCGCCGGCTTGAACGCGTCGTACCAGGCGTCGAGGTTGCGCACGACCGCCGCGCGGAACTCCGACGGGCTGTGCGGATCGGTGACCAGGCGGTTCTGCAGCTCCTGGTCGCGATACAGCCGGCGCCAGATCTGCGCCCAGCCGAGGAAGAACCGCTGGTCGCCGGTCAGGCCGTCGATCAGCGGCGCCGGCTTGTCGCCGAGCGACAGCTTGTACGCGCTGTACGAGATCGTGAGACCGGCGAGGTCGGCGATGTTCTCGCCGAGCGTGAGCTCGCCCTTCACGCACTGCGCGGGCTTGCCGCCCTCGGCGGGAAACGGACAGTACGCGTTGTACTCGGCGACCAGCTTGGCGGTCGCGGTCTTGAACTTGTCGAGATCCGCCTTGGTCCACCAGTTGTGCAGCGCGCCCTTCTCGTCGTACTGGCTGCCCTGATCGTCGAAGCCGTGGCTGATCTCGTGGCCGATCACCGCGCCGATGCCGCCGTAGTTGACCGCGTCGTCCGCGTTCGGATCGAAGAACGGCGGCTGGAGGATCGCCGCGGGGAAGACGATCTCGTTGAGCGTCGGGTTGTAGTACGCGTTGACCGTCATCGGCGTCATGTTCCACTCGTCGCGATCGACCGGGCCGCCGAGCCGCGCGAGCCGGCGGTCGTAGTCGAACGCGGCCGCGCGCATCGCGTTGCCGACCGGATCACCCGCGACGACCTCGAGCTTTCCGTAGTCGCGCCACTTCTTCGGATAGCCGATCTTCGGGTTGTAGGTGGCGAGCTTGATCTTCGCCTTCGCCTTGGTCTCGTCGCTCATCCAGGTCAGGCCGTCGAGGTGCTGGCCCATCGCGGTCAAGAGGTTGTGGACGAGCTGGTCGGCGTGCGCCTTGGTCTCCGGCGTGAAGTACTTCGCCACGTAGATCTTGCCGACCGCCTCGCCCAGCGCATCGGTGACCTCGTCGACGCCGCGCTTCCAGCGCTCCTTGTTCTCCGGCGTGCCGGTCACGATCTTGCCGTGCAGCGCGAAGTTGGCATCGACGAACGCCTTGGACAGATTCGGCGCGGCCTCGTCGACCAGGTGCAGCGTCAGGTAGTCCTTCCACACCGCGAGCGGCTGGCTCTTCACCAGCTTCGCGATGCCCGCGATCGCGGGCGGCTGGTTGACGTTGACCGCGGGCGCCGCGTCGAGCCCGGTCCCGGCAAGCCACAGCTTCCAGTCGATGCCCGGCGCGGACTTCTCGAGCTGCGCGATCGTCATCTTGTTGTAGGTCTTGACCGGGTCGCGGTTCTGCACGCGCGTCCAGTGCACCGCCGCGATCTTCTCCTCGAGCGCGTACACCGCCGCGGCGCGCTTGTCGGCATCCTTGGCGCCGATCAGCGTGAGCAGCTGCGCGAGGTACTTCTTGTAGCCGTCGCGCAGCGGCGCGAACTGCTTGTTCTTGGCGTCGTACATGTCGCGGTCGGGCAGGCCGAGGCCGCCCTGGCTGATCACCGCGATGTAGTGCTCCGGGTCCTTGTCGTCCTGGACCACGACCGTGACGAACGGCGTGGTCATGAAGTGGCGCGCGGTGAACGCGATCTCGCCGATCAGGCCCTTCTGGTCCTTGATCGCGGCGATCTTGTCGAGCTCCGGCTTGATCGGATCGATCCCCGCCTTCTCGATCGCGGCCTCGTCCATGAAGCTCTGGTAGAAGTCGGCGATCTTGCGCTCCTCGCTGCCCGGCTCGCCCTTCGCGCCCAGGATGATCTCCTTGGTGCGCTCGTCGCTCTTGTCGGACAGCACGCTGAACATGCCGTAGTTCGACTTGTCCGCCGGGATCTGCGTGGTCGTCGCCCACGTGCCGTTCGCGTAGCGATAGAAGCTGTCGCCGGGCGCGACCGAGCTGTCCATGCCCTTGCTGTCGAACCCGAACGTGCCGTACTCCGGCTTGGGCGCGGGCGGCGGTGCGGGCGTCGGCGCGGGCGCGACGGCCACCGGTGCGGGTGCCGGCTCGGGCGCCGGCGACGGCGCGGTCGGCGCGGGTTGCTTGGAACCGCACGCGGCGAGGACCAGGACGGGAGCGAGCAGGCGGTGAGTCATGGGCCGCGTGCTACCAAGGTCTCGAGCGCCTGCCTAGAGGCTGCGGCGACTGACGCAGGCTGTCGCACCAGAACATCTCGCGACCCGCGCGGGCGTGCCAAGCCCGCGCAACAATGTTCGACGCGAGCTGGCTCTGGCGTCGAGCATCAGTTCGGCTACGCTAGAGATTCCGATGCGATGGCACCTCGTTCCCACCCTTGTGGCGCTGGCGCTCGGGTGCTCGGCCCAGGGACCGAGCGGCGCGCCCACGACCCGCACCCAGCCACCGCTTCCCGCCGTGGTCCCCGCCGTGGCGTCCGCCAAGACGCCGCCGCCCGACCCGCGCGAGCAGGTGCTCGCCACCACGGTGGTCCACCTGCTCGAGGAGGACCACCTGCTGCACAAGCGGATCGACGACACGGTGTCGCGCGAGGCGTTCGCGACCTACCTCGAGCGGCTCGACGGCGAGAAGATGTACCTGCTGGCCAGCGACAAGGACGAGCTGGCGCGCTACGCGGACAAGATCGACGACGAGCTTCACGCCGGCTCGCTCGACCTCGCCCACCTCGGCGAGAAGATGTTCGTCGCGCGGGTCGACGTGGTCGAGAAGGTGGTCGCGTCCCTGCTCGCCGCGCCGATCCAGGTGCAGGCCGACGAGACGATCGAGACCGACCCCAAGAAGATCGACTGGGCCCGGAGCGAGGACGAGCTGCGCGATCGCTGGCGCAAGCGCCTCGAGCTCGAGGTGCTCGAGCGGGTGAGCCAGATGGAGACCCGGCTCGAGAAGCGCGAGAAGGACAAGGCCGCCGCGCTCAAGGACAAGGCCGAGGCCGACAAGGCCAAGGGCAAGGCCGACAAGGCCAAGACGCCGCCGGTCGACGAGGACGACGACAAGGCCGATCGCGACGACATGAAGCTCGCCGACATCCCCGCGACGCCGGAGGCCCGCGAGGCCAAGGCCCGCGAGGATCTCGCGAAGCTGTACGCGGGGCGGTTCGCGCGGCTGCGCCACCCCGATCCGCTCGACGCCGCCGCCGATCTGATCAACGCGGTCACGCTGACCCTCGATCCGCACACCGATTACCTGCCGCCGGCCGACAAGGCCAACTTCGATCTGCAGATGACCGGCTCGCTCGAGGGCATCGGTGCGTCGCTGCGCGAGCACGACCACTACATCGAGGTGGTCGAGCTGGTGCCGGGCGGCGCGGCGTGGCGTCAGGGCCAGCTCGCCGCCGGCGACCTCATCCTCGCGGTGCAGAACACCGGCAAGGATCCGGTCGACGTGGTCGACATGCGGATCGACGACGTGGTCGCGATGATCCGCGGGCCGAAGGGCACGGTGGTCAAGCTCCGCGTCCAGAAGCAGGACGGTCACCAGGAGACCCTCGCGATCACGCGCGACGTCGTCGTGATCGAGGAGACCTATGCGCGCGGCGCGGTGCTCACGCGCAAGGGCAAGAGCTACGGCTACATCCACCTGCCCGGGTTCTACGGGTCGAGCGGCGGCCGCACCGCGTCCGAGGACGTCCACCGCCTGCTGCGCGAGCTCGCCAAGCGCAAGGTCGCCGGCATCGTGCTCGACATCCGGTCCAACGGCGGCGGCCTGCTCCAGGACGCGGTCAAGCTGACCGGCGAGATGATCGATCAGGGGCCGGTCGTGCAGGTGCGCGACGGCGCCGGCCACCGCGAGGTGCTGTCGGACGACGAGGCCGGCGAGGACTACGACGGGCCGCTGGTCGTGATGGTCGATCGGTTCAGCGCGTCCGCGTCCGAGATCCTCGCCGGTGCGCTGCAGGACTATCACCGCGCGGTGATCGTCGGCACGACCACGCACGGCAAGGGGACGGTGCAGACCCTGGCCGACGTCGATCACGTCGCCGGCACCAAGGACGACCTCGGCGTCCTCAAGCTCACGATCGAGCAGTTCTTCCGCCCCGACGGTGCGTCGACCCAGCTCGAGGGCGTGACCCCCGACGTGTCGCTGCCCGATCCGGCTGGCTACCTCGATCTCGGCGAGCGCCACCTCGATCACCCGATCGCGTGGTCGAAGATCGATCCGGTCATGCACTCGTCGTGGAAGGTGACCTGGCGGCTGCCCTACCTGGTCGAGCGCAGCGCGGCGCGGGTGGCCAAGAGCCCGGTGCTTTCGAAGATCGCGTCGACCAACGCGATCATGCGCAAGGAGCGCGACGACACCGTGCTCCCGCTCGGCCACGACGCGTGGGAAGCGCGTCGCAAGAAGATCGAGGCGATCGCCGACGCGACCACGGTCGACGCCAGCAAGCTGGCGCCCGCGTTCACGGTCGAGACGCTCGACGACCCCGAGGCCGTCGCGCCCGGGCCGGGCGGCAAGACCGACGATCGCGTGGCGCGCTGGCGCGACGCGGTGTCCAAGGACGCCTGGCTCGGCGAGGCCGTGTCGATCCTCGCCGACATGTCGGCGCGCTGACGTGCGCTACGAGGGCGGCTGTCACTGCGGCGCGGTGCGGTTCCGCTTCGAGCTGCCCGACGACGAGCGCGACGTGCTCGACTGCAACTGCTCGATCTGCGCCAAGAAGGGCATCCTCCACGTGATCGTGCCGGACGCCGCGTTCACGCTGGTGCGCGGCGCAGAGCGGCTCGCGAGCTACCGGTTCGGCACCGGCGTGGCCGAGCACATGTTCTGCACGACCTGCGGCATCCACGCGATGTACCGCCCGCGCTCGCACCCCGACGCGTGGGACGTCAACGTGCGCTGCCTCGATGGCGTGCCGCTGTCGCACTGGCGCGTGCGCGCATTCGACGGCGCACACTGGGAGCGCGCCGCGGCCGAGCTTCAGAAGTAGACGCGCGCGCCGACCAGGAGCTCGAGGCCGTTGGCGTGGTAGCGCGCGAGATCGTACGCGGTCGTGCCCTGGTCGGTCGACACGACCTGGCGGTTGGCCGCGATCGTGACGAACCGCAGCTCGGCATCGAGCGCGAGCAGGCCGAAGCGATACTCGCCGCCGCCCCCGAGCCGCAGCGAGCCTCGGCTGGTCGTCGAGGCCGCATCGGCGTTCTTGGCGGCCGCGCTCGCGATGCCCACGCCGCCCATCGCGAACACGTTCCACGCGCGCTCGGCGAGGAAGCGATAGTGGAAGTCGGCGTACAGCCCGCCGGTCGTCAGGTTGCCGCTGTCGCCGCTGCCGCCGTCGAGCGCGAGCGACAGCTCCATCGCCGGCGCGAAGCGATAGCTGACCGCGAGCTCGAGCATGCCGAACCCGCTGGCCGAGGCGCCGCCGGTCTTGGGCGTGAGCGACAGCCCGCCGAGCTCGAGCTCGACCGACCACGGCCGCCGCATCAGGCTCGACGGCGGCGGTGGCCCGGGGGGCGGCGGTGCGAGCTCGCCCGGCGCCTGCGCGTGCGCGAGAGGCGCGCAGATCAGGATCGCGAGGATCGCGGGCGCGCTTCGGACCACATCGCGATCATAGACGATCCCGCGCCGGGTCAGCGCTTCGGTTTCCGCGCGACCAGGCGCCGGCGTGCCCGCACCACCTACCCCGGTGCCAGCGCTACGAGCAGCCGCTGGTCGAGCCGCAGTTGGGGCACTTGTGACACGCGCCGTTGCGCACCATCAGCGTGCCGCACTCGTGGCACGGCGGGGCGTCGGTCTCCTGCACCCACGCGCGGTCCTTGATCTCGACCGGGATCACCGGCGCTTCGCCGCCCTTGACCTCGACCGCGATGAAGTCCTTCGCGAGCACCGGGACCTTCGGCAGGTCGAGCTGCGCCGCCTTGGCCGCGGGGTGGCGCTCGACGATCGAGGCGCCCTCGCTCGGGAACCTGAGCGCGAGCCAGCGGAACAGGTAGTCCATGATCGACGTCGCGATCGGGATCTCCTGGTTGCCGGTGAAGCCCGACGGCTCGAACCGCGTGCCCTTCATCTTCTCGATCAGCACGGTGAGCGGCACGCCGTGCTGCAGCGCGAGCGAGATCGCGGTGGCGAAGCTATCCATGAGCCCGGCGATCACCGAGCCCTCCTTCGCCATGCGCACGAAGATCTCGCCCGGCGAGCCGTCCTGGTAGAGCCCCACCGTGACGTAGCCCTCGTGACCGCCGATCGAGAACTTGTGGGTGAACGACGCGCGCTCGTCGGGCAGCTTGTAGCGGTTCGCCATCGGCGGCCCGGCAGGCCGCGACTTGCGCATACGAAGTGCCTCGACGAGGCGCCGCTCCTCGGGGGCGAGGAGCTCCAGGGGATCGATGTGCGGCTTGGTCGAGCCGTCCGAGGTCGCCTGCGCCATGTTGGTCGACAGCGGCTGGGTGCGCTTGCAGCCATCGCGGTACACCGCGATCGCCTTGAGGCCGAGCCGCCACGCCTGGAGGTAGGCGTCCTCGATGTCCTCGATCGTGCAGTCGTTGGGCAGGTTGACCGTCTTCGAGATCGCGCCCGACAGGAACGGCTGGACCGCCGCCATCATGCGGATGTGGCCCATGTAGTGGATCGACCGCGTGCCGCTCGCGCTGCGGAACGCGCAGTCGAACACCGGGAGGTGCTCGTCCTTGAGGTGCGGCGCGCCCTCGATCGTGTCGTGCTTGTCGATGTGCGCGACGATCGCCTCGACCTCGCTCGGCGCGTAGCCGAGCTTGGCGAGTGCCTCGGGCACGGTGTTGTTCACGATCTTGAGCAGGCCGCCGCCGACCAGCCGCTTGTACTTGACGATCGCGATGTCGGGCTCGATGCCGGTCGTGTCGCAGTCCATGAGGAATGCGATCGTACCGGTCGGCGCGAGGACGGTGGTCTGGCCGTTGCGGAAGCCGTACTTCTCGCCGACCTGGATCGCGCCGTCCCACGACTCGCGCGCGGCGTCGAGCAGCGAGGGCGGCACGTGGTCGGTGTCGATCCGCTCGCACGCGGCGCGATGCTTGCGCATCACGCGCAGGAACGGTGTCTCGTTCTCGGCGTACCCGGCGAACGGCCCGGTGGCATCGGCCGCGATCCTGGCGCTGGTACGATACGCCTCGCCGCACATCAGCGACGTGATCGCCGCGGCGTAGGCGCGCCCGGCCTCGCTGTCGTACGCCATCGACCGCGACATCAGCAGCGCGCCGAGGTTGGCGTACCCCAGGCCGAGCGGGCGGAACTTGTACGAGTTGTCCGCGATCCGCTCGGTCGGATAGCTCGAGTTGTCGACGATGATCTCCATCGCCGTGATCGTGGTCTGCACCGCGCGGCGGAACGCGGCGACGTCCAGCTCGCCGTCGGCCTGCTGGAACTTGCGCAGGTTCAAGGACGCGAGGTTGCACGCCGAGTCGTCGAGGAACATGTACTCCGAGCACGGGTTCGACGCGTTGATCCGCGCCGTGTTGATGCACGGATGCCAGTCGTTGATCGTGGTGTCGTACTGCATGCCGGGATCGCCGCAGATCCACGCGGCCTCGGCCATCTTGCGCATCAGCACCTTGGCCTTGAGCGTGTCGACCGGCTTGCCGTTGGTGATCGAGCGGGTCGACCAGTCGGCGTCGCGCATCACCGCGTTCATGAAGTCATCGGTCACGCGCACCGAGTGGTTCGCGTTCTGGTAGTTGACCGAGTCGTAGGCGCCGCCCGCGACGTTGAACCCGCCGTCGTAGCCCGCGTCGATCAGCGCCCACGCCTTCTTCTCCTCGATCGCCTTGCAATCGATGAAGTCGACGACATCCGGGTGATCGATGTTGAGGATCACCATCTTGGCCGCGCGCCGGGTCTTGCCGCCGCTCTTGATCGCGCCGGCGAACGCGTCGAACCCGCGCATGAACGACACCGGGCCGCTCGCCGTGCCGCCACCGTTCAGGTGCTCGCGCGAGCTGCGCAGGCTCGACAGGTTCGAGCCGGTGCCCGAGCCGTACTTGAACAGCATGCCCTCGGTCTTGGCCAGGCCGAGGATCGAGCTCATCGAGTCGTCGACCGAGTTGATGAAGCACGCCGAGCACTGCGGCTGCGCCTCGACGCCGACGTTGAACCAGACCGGCGAGTTGAACGCCATCTTCTGGTGGAGCAGCAGGTGGACCAGCTCGTCGCGGAACGCCCACGCGTCCTGCTCGGTCTTGAAGTACGCGTCGGCCTTGCCCCAGCCGTAGATCGTGTCGGCGACGCGCGCGATCATCTGCCGCACCGACTGCTCGCGCTGCGGCGTGCCGAGCGTGCCGCGGAAGTACTTCTGCACGACCACGTTGGTCGCGGTCTGCGACCAGGTCTTGGGGAACTCGACGCCGCGTTGCTCGAAGAACACCTTGCCGTCGGCGCCGGAGATCACCGCGTCGCGGTGCTCCCACTCGACCGTCTCGAACGGGTCCACGCCCTGGCGTGTGAAGTGGCGCTCCACTGCGAGCCCCGGCCGTTCATCCTTGATGACGCGGCTGGACTTGTGGCTTGCCTTCTGGCCCTTCTGCTCCGGCGGAGCGACGGCGGCGGACTTCACGAGCATGACCCCTCCTGTTTTTTCGTGCGGCGGCGTGGTGTGGAAATGATGACGAGACGAGTGGAGCGGGCCGGGTCGACTGCAGACGAAGCCCATAGGCAGCGAGCCGTCTTCGCGACGGTATCTGCCTGTAACCCCACGGCGTTTTTCGGTAGCTGGCGACTTGGGCGATCTACGAGGGTGACAGCTCTAGCAGGGCGGTGTGACGTTCACCGGCAGCTCGTGTGATCCAGGTAGACGGTCCTCGGCGGAGCTCCTTTGTACTTAGGCCGTTGGGTACGGGCAAGAAAAAGTGCGCTATATTTGGGGCCTCGCTCGGGAGCACATCCTACATCTAGTGTGACACGCGGAAAGATATTCACGTGGACTAGTTGTGGATTGAGGGTGGATTGCGGATGAATGCCCCACAGTTTCGTGAGCGATTCTCAGCCGTTATTCACCGCTGTGGACAAGCCTGTGGATGGCTTGAAAACCTCGAATTGACGCGCCGAGTTACGGGCAGATCTCGCCTCGAAAAAAATTCGACTTCACAGCGTGGCTGCGGTGGAAAGAAGGATTTTGGACGGCCGCGCGACGCGCCGCTAACGAAACCGCCGCAGCAATGCCGCGGCCCGGGATCGGATCTGAGGATTCGGGTGTTCCTTCGCCGTTTCCTCGAGATATGGCGCCGCCGGGGCGCCGATCTCGTCCGTCAGGAAGCGCGCGATCGCCTCGTCGGTCCCCGGCGTCGTGATGAACCCGCGGAGCACGGTCTTGATCAGCTCGGGATCGGATCGGTAGCTCGGCTCGAGCCGGATCGCGTCGTGGAGCTGGTGCAGGCCATCCGACCAGTACAGCTTGGCGAAGTACAGCTTGCCGGCGACCAGCGCGAGCTTCGCGTTGTCGGGGTACTGCCGGCGCGCCCGCAGCGCGCGCTCGAGCGCCGCGTCGCGCTCGTCGTTGCGCACGAGATCGTCGATCTCGGCGAGGATCGCGACGCTCGGATCGACCGCCGGTGCGTCGCGCACGACCGCGGTCGCGACCGCCGCGTCGCGCGGTGGAGCGCTCGCGCCGCCACGCGTGCCCAGGACGATCGCGATGACCAGCACGACGACGAGGAGCCCGCCGCCGGCGAGCGCCAGCTGGCCGCGGCCGAGCGCCAGCCGGCGCGCGGGCGCACGCTGCGCCGGCGGCGCTGGCTGCGCCGGCGGCGCGGCGACCGGCGCCGACG
>DATJAE010000309.1:0-15816 GCA_035516595.1 Kofleriaceae bacterium
GAAGTCGACGCCGGCGACCGCCTCGACCACGCCGGTGCGGGTCTTGAACGTGCGGGCGAGCCCGCGCGCTTCGATCATGGACGAGTTGTAATAGTCAAATTTGACTATGTCAAGCCCGCTTCGTGCGGGTCCTCGCGCGCCTTCCGGAGCGCGGGCCGCCGCCCGGCTGCCACGGCGGATCGCTCGCGGTCGTGAGCTCGCCGGCGCGCAGCCGCTTGGCGAACGCCTCGGCCCACGGCAGCTCGGCCTCGAGCCGCGCGCGCATCAGCCGCATCATCTCCTGCACGTGATCCGGGTTCTCGCTCGAGTCGTGGCTCGCGGCGAAGTAGTCGAGCTGGTTCGCCATCGCGCGCACGACCGTCGCGCGGTGCTCGAGCGCGGCCAGCACGCGATCGCGCGGCAGCAGGGTCAGCAGGCTGAGCGCGGCCAGCAGCGGATCGACGAGCGGCCGCACCTCCCACCACGCCTCGTCGAGCATCGTGCGCAACAGCTCGTCACCGGCGCGCGTGATCTTGTAGATCGTGCGCTCGGGCCGGCCGCCGACTTGCTTGGTGCCGACCACCTCGAGCAGGCCCTCGCGGGTCAGCGACTTCAGCGCGTTGTAGATCGAGCCCGGGCCGACCGATGCCCACTCCTCGGCGCGCCAGGTGTGCAGCTCGCGCCGCACCTCGTAGCCGTGGATCGGCTGGAACGTGCGCACGACGCCGAGCACGAGCAAGCGAGTCGACGACGACATCGGTTCGAACCTGTAGCACGGTTGCGGTACCGTGGGACGTGCTCGATCTGCTGCTGTCCCCCGAGGTCGCCGACGCCCGCGTCGCACACAAGCCGATCGTCGCGCTCGAATCGACGATCATCGCGCACGGCCTGCCGTGGCCCGACAACTTCGAGGTCGCGCGCGAGCTCGAGGAGTCGGTGCGCGAGGCCGGTGCGGTGCCCGCGACGATCGCGGTGATGGATGGCCGCGCGTGCGTCGGGCTCACCGCGCAGGCGCTCGAGCGGCTCGCGCGCGAGGGCGAGCGCTTCGCCAAGGCGAGCGCCGCGGATCTCGCGGTCCACCTCGCGCGGGGCGAGAGCGCGGCGACCACGGTCAGCGCGACCAGCCTGCTCGCGGCGCGCGCCAGCATCCGCGTGTTCGCGACCGGCGGGATCGGCGGCGTGCACCGCGGCGATGCCGGCGACGTCTCGCACGATCTGGTCGCGCTCGCGCGCCAGCCGATCGCGGTGGTGTCGGCCGGCGCCAAGGCGATCCTCGACCTGCCGCGCACGATCGAGATGCTCGAGACGCTCGGCGTGCTGGTGATCGGGTTCCGCACCGACGAGCTGCCGGCGTTCTACACCCCGCGCTCCGGCGTGCGGCTCGATCACGTGACGCAGGACGCGCGCGAGCTCGCCGCGATCGCGCGCCGTCACTGGGACGAGCTCGGCGGCGGCGGCATGCTGGTGTGCAACCCGGTGCCGCCCGAGGCCGCGCTCGGCCCGGAGATCGACACGGCGATCGCGGGCGCGCTCGCCGAGGCCAGCGCGCGCGGCATCTCGGGCAAGCGGCTCACGCCGTACCTGCTGGCGCGGCTCGCCGAGGCCACCGGCGGCGCGTCGGTGCGCGCCAACCGCGCGCTCGCCGTGCACAACGCCGAGGTCGCGGCCGAGCTCGCGGTCGCGCTCGCCGCGCCGTAGCTACGGGAACCGGTAGATCGCGAGCGCGCGGCCGCCGCGATCGGAGCCGTTCGAGCGCTCGAGCAGCCAGAACTTGTCGCCGAGCAGGCCGAAGCGATGGCGCACGCCGGTCGCGAGCACGCGCGCCTTGCGCACCGCGTGGCCATCGGGGCCGGCGTGGAAGATGTCGAGGTACTCGGGGTCGGCCTTCTTGCGCGCGACCGCGTCGGGGTTCACCGGATCGACCTTGAGCACGATCCACGCGCTGCCGTCGGGCGCGACGATGCCCTGCAGCGACTTCGGGTCGTAGTTGCTGATCGGTTGATCGAGCTCGGCGGGGCTCGGCCGGCCGCCGTGCCAGATCTGGACGGCGGTGTTGTCCCAGGTCATGTGCAGGAAGTCGAGCGTGCCGCCCGCGTCGGCCAGCACCTGGAAGCGCTTGCGCTGCGCGATCACGTCCTCGATCGGGCGGCGATCGACGAGCTTGCCGGAGATCAGGTCGTAGGTCGCCTCGGTGTCGGGCGTGCGCTGGTTCTCCTTGCGATCCCACTCGCCGCCCTTCGTGCCGATCGCGTGGGTCATGCCCTCGGCCCAGTGGTTGACCCGGAAGTCGAGCGTCGCATCGTAGCCGCTGCCGTCGAGCTCGAGCGCGTGCCCGGCCTCGGCGCGCCGGCCGGTCTCGATCGCGTAGAGCTCCACCTCGTGGCGCGTGCCGGCCTTGCTCGGCGACGCGCGGTGAACCGCGATCCGCGTCCTGCCGTCGCGCGCGATCACCGCGATCGAGGTCGCCGGGCCGAGCCGGTAGACGATCGCGCCCTTCCTCGCGAGATCGACCAGCGCCGCGCTCTGCCGGCCGTCCTCGGCCTGACCGATCACGAGCGCGCGGCTGCCGACCAGCTGGAGCGCGATCGGATGGGTCGTGACCGGCGCGATGTCCACGACCTGCTCGTCGTGGCTCGCGACCGTGACGACGTGGAGCTCGGCCTTGGTCGCGGCGTCCGCGACCACGTACGCGAGGCGCGCGTCGTCGGTCGCGATCGGATCGTCGATGAAGCCGGCCGGCGCGGGCGCGTTCCACAGCTCGGTCGCGCCGACCAGCGCGGGAACCGGCGGGCGCGGCTGCGCCGAGGCCACCGCGGTGACGAGACAGACCAGGAGCGCGCCACGGACCATGCTGCGTTCGATGCCACGGACTCCGGGTGCCTCGCAAGTCCACCGGTTTCGGATGTAGTTACCCGACGTTCTGGGTTAGATTCGTCGGTCATGGGCAGTATCGCCTTCACTCGCAACTACACCGATCACAGCAACGACACCGGGTACCAGTTCGAATTCCACTGCGACAAGTGCGGCAGCGGCCACCGCTCGTCGTTCCAGTCGAGCGCGCTCGGCGTGGGCTCGAAGCTCGCCAAGGGGCTCGGCAGCCTGTTCGGCGGCAGCCCGCTGTGGGCCGCGGGCCAGGCCGGCGAGTACATGAAGGACGGCCTGCGCGGTCCCGCGTGGGACCAGGCGTTCCAGCACGCGATCGAGGAGATCAAGCCGAAGTTCCACCAGTGCGGCCGATGTGGCCGCTGGGTGTGTCCGGACGTGTGCTGGAACGAGCCGCGCCAGCAGTGTCTCGAGTGCGCGCCCGACCTCGCGCAGGAAGCGGCCTCGGCGCAGGCTCACATCGCGGCCGATCAGGCGCGCGAGAAGATGCGCCACGTCGATCAGGTCGCCGGCTTCGACCCGCTGGCGCAGCAGGTCGCGATGTGCCCGGGCTGTCGCGCGCGGCTCGCGCCCGGCGCGAAGTTCTGCGCCAGCTGCGGCACGCCGGTGACCGCGGCCGCGGCCTCGCCGCGCAAGGCGTTCTGCACCGGCTGCGGCACGCAGCTGCCACCGGGCGGCAGGTTCTGCGCGAGCTGCGGCACGCCGGCACCCTAGAGCGCATCTAGACGCGCTTTAGGCCTCGCGCCGGAACGCGGCGGCCTCGAGCAGGCAGCCGGCGTCGATCGCATCCTGCCCGGCGAGATCGGCCACGGTGCGCGCGACCTTGATCAGCCGGTCGATCGCGCGCGCGCTCATCACGCGGCGGCGCTCGACCAGCTCGGCGAGCGTCCGCTCGCATGCGCCGTCGAGCGGGCAGGTCATGCGCAGGACGCGCGCCGTCATCTCGGCGTTGCAGCGCAGGCCGAAGCGGTGCAGCCGCGCGCGCTGGCGGTCGCGCGCCGCCACGACCCGCGCGCGGATCGCGGCGGACGACTCCGCGGGCTCGGCGCGGCGCAGCTCGGCGAGCGAGAGCGGCTCGACCGCGACGCGCAGATCGATGCGGTCGAGCAGGGGTCCCGACATCCGCGCGCGGTAGCGCTCGACCGCGCCGGTCGAGCACGTGCATTCGCGCGCGCCCGAGTCCAGCCAGCCGCACGGACACGGGTTGGCCGCCGCGACCAGCAGGCACGACGCGGGCAGCCGGATCGTGCCGTGGACGCGACCGATCGTGACCGCGCGCTCCTCCAGCGGCTGGCGCAGCGCCTCGATCGTGCCGCGCGCGAACTCGGGCAGCTCGTCGAGAAACAGCACGCCGTTGTGGGCGAGCGACAGCTCGCCGGGCCGCGGCTGGCTGCCGCCGCCGAGCAGCGCCGCGCCGCTGATCGAGTGGTGCGGCGCGCGAAACGGCCGGTGCTCGATCAGGCCGCCGCCCGCGAGCCCGAGCGCGGAGTACACCTTCGTGGTCTCGAGCGCCTCGTCGTGGCTCATCGCCGGCAGCACGCTCGCGATCCGGCGCGCGAGCATGGTCTTGCCGGTGCCGGGCGGGCCGGTGAGCAGCAGGTTGTGCCCGCCGGCCACCGCGAGCTCGATCGCCGCGCGCGCGGCGAGCTGGCCGCGCACCTCGGCCATGTCGGCGCCGCCGTCGGGCGGGCTCGGCGGCGCCGCGGTGCGCGCCTCGGGCAGCGCGCCGCGGCCGGCGAGCGCGTCGATCAGCTCGGCGACGTGCGCGACGCCGTGCACCGCGATGCCGTCGACCACGCGCGCCTCGCCCGCGCACGCCGCCGGCACGATCACGCCGCGCAAGCCGCGGGCGCGCGCGAGCATCGCCGCCGCGAGCACGCCGCGCACCGGCCGCACCGAGCCGTCGAGCCCGAGCTCGCCGAGCACGAGGCAGCGATCGACCGCGGCCGGATCGTAGATCGCCTCGGCGAGCAGGACCGCGAGCGCGATCGGCAGATCGAGCGCGCTGCCCGGCTTGCGCAGATCGGCGGGCGCGAGGTTGATCGTGACCTTCTTGAGCGGCAGGTCGTGCCCGACCGTCGCGAGCGCGCTGCGGATCCGCACCGCGCCTTCCTTGACCGCGGGCGTGGCGAGCCCGACGACGTGGTAACCGGGCAGGCCGCGCATGACCTCGCACTCGACGTCGATCGGGACCGCATCGATCCCGACCAGCGTGCTCGACGTGACGTGCGCGACCACGCCGCGCCACACAGCACGCGGCGGGCCAGCGCTCGGTCGCGTGAGCTCGCGCGGTTATCCGGCGCAGCGTCCGGAAGCCGGACGCGCTGTCCCGGACTCGGCCGGACAGGCTAGTGGTGGTTGTCGTACTCGGCGGCCATCCGGACCTCTTCCTTGGCCTGGCCGATCAGCTCCTTGGCCTTCTCGGCGTGATGGCCCTCGTCCCACTCGTGGGCTTCCTGAGACGCCTGGATGTGCTCCCACGCGCGGTTCAGATCCTTCTGCGCCTCGAGCAGCTGCGGGTGGCGGCGCATCGGGCCGGCCATCAGCGCGATCGGGAAGGTGACGGCGGCTCCAATGACAATTCCAATGATCATTCGCATAGTTGGTCTCCTTGGCGGCGTAGCATCTCGCCCCATCGGGGCGAGGGCAACCCGCGCAAGATTTCTTCACAATCGACCTCGACGTCGCGCAACAGGCCGCCTCCACCCTGAGCCGTGAAAGGACGATTTTTATGATCTGCCTCGCAATCGGACTCGGCGTGCTCGGCTTCGCGGCGCTGCGCCACGCGCGGCGCTGCCACCGCGGATATCACGGCTACGGCTATCCCTACGGCTGGGGCGGCCCGTGGGCGCGCCGCCAGCGCGGCCGCCACATGCTGTACATGGGCCTCGCGCACCTCGACGCCTCGCCGGCGCAGGAGCGCGCGATCGTGACCGAGGTCGACCGCCTGCACGAGCGCGTCCACGCCGCCAAGCGCGGCCTGCGCGACGCGCGCGGCGATCTTGCCGCGGCCGTGCGCGGGCCGGCGCTCGACGACGCGGCGCTCGGCGCGGTGCTCGGCCGGGTCGACGCCGCCACCGGCGAGGCGCGCAGCGCGGTGATCGACGCGCTCCGCAACATCCACGGCGTGCTCGACGATCGCCAGCGCGCGCAGGTCGCCGACATGCTCGATCACGGCTGGTGGCGGCGCGGCGGCGGGAGCCCGTACCGGGTGTGATGCCGGCGTGCAGCGAGACCGGCGTTCGCCCGGTGATCGACCGGACGAAGTGCGAGGGCAAGGAGGACTGCGTGCGGGTGTGCCCGTACGGCGTGTTCGAGCTGCGCTCGCTGTCCGCGGCCGACAAAGCCGCGCTGTCGCCGGTCGCGCGGCTCAAGGCGTGGGTCCACGGCAACCGCCAGGCGTTCGCGGTCCGGCTCGAGGCCTGCAAAGCCTGCGGGCTATGCGTGACCGCCTGCCCCGAGCGCGCGATCAAGCTGGCGCGCATACAATGAGGCTCGCGTGCGCATCCTCCTGATCGACGACGACGCGCGACTGGCCGAGCTGCTGGTCGGCTACCTCGGCCCACAGGGCGTCACGCTGGTCCACGCCGGCGGCGGCCAGGCCGGGCTCGCGCAGCTCCAGGCCGGCGGGTTCGACGCGGTGCTGCTCGACGTGATGATGCCGGGGATGGACGGGCTCGCCGTGCTGCGCGCGATGCGCGAGGCCGGACATCGCGTGCCGGTGATCATGCTCACCGCGCGCGGCGACGAGGCCGATCGCGTGGTCGGCCTCGAGCTCGGCGCCGACGACTACGTCGCCAAGCCGTTCTCGCCGCGCGAGCTGCTCGCCCGGCTGCGCGCGGTGCTGCGCCGCGCCGCGCCCGACACCGTCGCCGAGAAGCTGACCGCCGCCGGGATCACGGTCGACACCGGCGCGCGCGAGGTCTGGGTCGACGGCCAGCCGGTCGAGCTCACCGGGCTCGAGATCGACCTCCTGACCGCGCTGGTCCAGCGCGCCGGCCGGGTCGTGCCGCGCGGCAAGCTGATGGAGCTGGCCGGGCGCGGCGACGTGACCGTCAACGAGCGCGCGGTCGACGTCCACATCTCGCGGCTGCGCAAGAAGCTCGGCGACGCCGCGGCCACGCGCATCCGCACCGTGCGCGGGATCGGCTACGTGCTCGCCCGTGCGGTGGAGGAGGCATCATGAGCGAGGCCTCGATCGAGGTCCGGTTCGGCAACGTCGAGCGCAACGGCCCGTGGAAGGTGCCGGCCGAGCTCGCCGTCAACGTGCGGTTCGGCAACGCCGAGCTCGACCTGCGCGACGCCGAGCTCGGCGCGATCACCACGATCCGCGTCGACATCAAGTTCGGCAACGTCGAGCTGATCGTCCCGCCCGAGCTCGCGGTCGAGCTCGACGTCGCGTCGGTCGCCGGCAACGTGACCGGCCGCGGCGGCGCGCCCGCGGCGGGCGCGCACGGCGACGGCGTCTACCGCCGCGCCGACGAGCCGCCGCCGAAACTCGTGCGCATCGTCGGCAAGTGCAGGGCCGGCAACTGCGAGGTCATCCCGCTCGCGCGCGGCGTGCCGGCCGATCGCCACGCGCGCCATCACCTCGCGCACCACGAGCGCCACATGCGGCGCCGGCGCGATCGCCTGAACGCGATCGCGGCCGAGCGCGAGATGTGGCTGCACGATCGGCATCGCGCGCGCTGGCTGCCGTGGTGGTTGCAGGCGCGGATGCGCCGCCGCATCTTCAGCTGGCTGGTGATCGTGTTCGCCGCGGGGATCGCGGTCGGCGTGTACGCGTGGGAGGACCGGCGCTGGTGGTACGTCGTGCCGGCGTGGATCGCGCTCGCCGGCGTGTCGGCGATGGTGTCGTGGCGGCTCACCCACCCGCTGCTCGCGGTGGTGCGCGCGGCACGCGAGATCGGCGACGGCAAGCTCGACACCCGGCTGCCGAGCCGCGGCGGCGGCGAGATGAGGATCTTGTCGGCGGCGATCAACGACATGGCCGCGCGGATCGAGCAGCAGATCAAGGACCAGCGCCAGCTGCTCGCCGCGGTGTCGCACGAGCTGCGCACGCCGCTCGGCCACATGCGCGTGCTGATCGAGACCGCACGCGACGGCGGCGATCGCAAGGCGCTCGACGAGCTCGAGCGCGAGGTGCTCGTGCTCGACGACCTGGTCGGCCGGCTGCTCGCGTCGTCGCGCCTCGAGTTCGGCCAGCTCGACGCGCGCGAGGTCGAGCTCGGCGAGCTGGTGGCCGACGTCGCGACCGGCGCGAGCGTGCCGCACGACGCGGTCGAGGCGATCGGCGACGTGCGGGCGAAGGTCGATCCCACGCTGGTCCGCCGCGCGATCGCGAACCTGATCGACAACGCGCGCGTGCACGGCGGCGGCGCGGTCGCGGTGCGGGTCGAGCGCCGCGGCGCGCAGATCGCGATCGAGGTCGACGACGCCGGCCCCGGTGTCCCCGCCGCTCGCCGCGACGACGCGTTCCGCGCGTTCGTGCCGTCGCGCGCCGGCGGGCTGGGCCTCGGGCTCGCGCTGGTGTCGCGGATCGCGGTCGCCCACGGCGGTGGCGCGTGGATCGCGGATCGTCCGGGCGGTGGCGCCCGGGTCGGCTTCACCGTGTCTTCGCCGACTGCTTGAGCAGCGCGACCAGCTTGTCCTGCCAGAACACCGGCCAGGTGTGCGTGCCGTGGCCGTGGGTGTTCTCGCTCGCCGGGATCAGCACGAACGTGCCGTGCTTGACCCGCTTGATCGCGCGCTCGGCGAGGCCGAGCTCGGGCGGGTTGATGAAGTCGTCGGCCGAGTTCACGAACATGACCGGCGCGGTGATCTTCTCGAGGTCCCTCGACGGATCGTAATCGCTCGACGACGCGACCGCGTACAGCACGTCGTTGGCGTCGTGGCTCGCGATGAACCTGGTCTGGCGATCGGCGAGGTCGGCGTCGGCCCGCGCGGCGGTCGGCAGCGTGGCCTGGCGCTCGATCGGGTTCATGCCGGCGATCAGCATGACGTCGGCGGCCAGCCGCAGCCCGTGCGCGGGCTGCTCGGTGTAGTCGCCGCCCTTCCACGCGGGATCGGTCTTGATGCCGTCGATCACCATCTCGCGCCACTGCCGGTTGCGCCCGGCGATCTCGACCGTGTTACACGCGAGCGGCATCACCGCGTCGATCGCGTCGGGCCACTGCTCGGCCCACATCCACGAGTGCATGCAGCCCATCGACGTGCCCATCACCAGCCGGAGGTGATCGACCCCGAGCTTGCCGACGAGGTCGTGCTCGGCGGCCACCATGTCGTGGTAGCCGTAGTGCGGGAACCTGGTGCGCAGCCCGTCGCTCGGCTTGGACGAGTGGCCGTGGCCGATGTCGTCGGGCAGGATGATGTAGAACCTGCGCGCGTCGAGCGGCTGGCCGGGCCCGAACAGCACGGTCGCGAACTGCTTGGCGTAGAACTGGTGCCCCGAGCCGGTCGTGCCGTGCATGATCAGCACGGCGTTGGTGGCGTGGCCGGCGGCATCCTTCTCGAGCGTGCCGAGCGTCGTGTAGTGGATGCGCAGCTCGGGCAGCTTCTCGCCCGAGGCGAACGCGAAGTCCGCGAGCGTGATGTCGCCTTCGACCGGCGTGATGCCGGCGACGGGGAACGGCTCGGGCTTCGGCGCGGGCGCGGGCGCCGGTGCCGGCGTCGGCGCGGCCGGCTGTGACGCTGGCGGCGGCCGGTCGTGCGCGGTCTGACACGCCGCGACCAGCGCGAGCGCGAGCGCGCGGTTCATGGCGTCTTCCCCGCGGCCGGCTCCTCGCCCGGGCTCGATACCAGCAGGCCGAGCACGAGCAGCGCGAGCCGCCGGCTCTGGGCATCGACCACGCCCTCGACCCGCATCGCGCCGCCGGGCGGGGTCGCGCCGTCGAGCAGCACGTTGCCCTTGTCGTCGATCGTGATCTTCTTGCCCTGGATGATCAGGGCGTCACCCGAGATCTGGAACGGAGCGGACTGCCCGGTCGACATCTTGAACGTGCCGTCCGGCAGCAAATTTCCATAGGAACCGTCATCGGCGACCACGGTGCCGTCGGCCTTCATCGTGCCGACCGTCTTCCAGGTCTTCGGCTTGCCGGCCTCGATGTTCTCGATCTCGAGCTTGCCGTCCCGCGCGACGTGAAGCCCCATGTTGTCGCCCTCGTAGAACTTCAGCTCGGGCACCGGCGCGGCGGGCGCGCTCGCGCTCCCGGCGCTCGCGCTCCCCGCGCTTCCGGCGCTGGCCGCGGCACCTCCGCTGCCCAGCGGTGGCTGCGGTGGGACGGGCGCCGGCTTGCTGCTGCCGCACCCGAGCGCGAACGCGAGCCACACGGTCCACCGCTTCATGTCGTGGTCGTAACACGTTTGCCGTGATGTTAGCTTTGCGCCGTGCAGCACCGCTCCGGCTCGATCGAGCTCGGCAGGTACCGCCTCGTCGAGCGCATCGGCGAGGGCGGCAGCGGTCAGGTGTACCGGGCGGAAGGCCCCGCCGGGCCGGTCGCGGTCAAGCTGCTCGCCGCCGCCGCCGACATGGACGCCGCGGCGCGCGCCCGGTTCGCGCGCGAGATCGCCGCGCTCGAGCAGCTCGCGCATCCCAACCTCGTCGGGCTCGTCGATCACGGCATCGACCCCGAGCTCGGCAGCTACCTGGTGCTGCCGCTGCTCGCCGGCTCGAACCTGCGCGAGCTGTGTGCGGGCCGCGCGATCTGCCCCGAGGCCGCGCTGCTCGTCGTCCAGCCGATCGCGCACGCGCTCGTCGCGCTCCACGCCGCGGGGTTCGTCCATCGCGACCTCAAGCCGGAGAACGCGATCGCCGCGCCGGACGGCACGATCACCGTGATCGACCTCGGCCTGGCGTGGCGCGACGGGATGAGCCGCCACACCGGGACCGGCACCGCGGTCGGCTCGGTCGGCTACATGGCGCCCGAGCAGATCGAGGGTCGCGCGGTCGACGGCAAGGCCGACGTGTGGGCGATCGGCGTCATCCTCTACGAGCTGATCGCCGGGCGCCGGCCGTTCGCGCGGCCGCGGCCCGCCGAGGAGGCCGCCGCTGCGCTGCTCGGCGCACACCCGCGGCTCAGCGCCGCCGATCGCCGCGCGAGCGAGCCGCTCGCCGATCTGGTGTCGCGCTGTCTCGCGATCGATCCCGCGGCGCGGCCGAGCGCGGCCGAGCTCGCCGCCGCGCTCGACGCGCAGCTCGACTGGACCGACGACGTCGCCGGCGATCGCGCCGCGGCGGTCGCCGACCCCGCCGCGTATCAGGCGCGGGTCGCGCCGTTCCGCATCCGCCGCGTCGAGCGCCTCGCCCGCGAGGCGCTGGCTTCGCGCGCGCCGTTCGCCGCGCTCGCGCACTGCGATCGCGGGCTCGCCTACACGCCGGACCACCCGGCCCTGCTCGCGCTGGTCGGCGAGGCCGAGGCGGCGACCGCCAGGCCGACCGCGCCTGCCGTCAGGCCCGCGGCCAGGCCCGCGCCGCGTCGCTCGATCGTGCTCGGGATGATCGCGGTGTCGGTCGTGATCGCGGTCGGCGTCACCGCAGGCGTCGAGCTCGGCCACCGCGATGCCACGGTCGCGCGCGATCCGTGGGCCGGCAGCGGCGCGCCGCCCGCCACCGCGCAGAACCCGCCCGCCGTCGAGGTCAAGCTCGTCCCCGACTCCGCCGATCTCAAGCTGATGAAGGACTTCGTGTCGGTGTTCGGCCGCGTCGCGAGCCACCCGGCGCACAGCTCGGGCCCGATGACCGACGACGATCGCAAGCTCGTGGGCGACGTGATCGGCCTGTTCGGCGAGGCGATCGAGCGCGCCTCGGCCAACCAGCAAGCGCAGGGCTCGAATCAATCCCGATGAGCTCCCCGGCGCCTGATCGCCGCGGGCGCGATCGAGCTCGACCTCGATCCGGCGATCGGGAACAGCTCGCGCACGATCCTCGCCGACATGAGGGGTGCGCGACCGGCCGAAGCAGGATCCGTGATCGCATCAGTCCGGCTCGCCGCGCAGCCACGCGATCGCGAGGCCGAAGCCGACGAGGAAGCCGACCCCGCGGCCGGCCTCGAGCGCGGCCATCGAGCTCGGCGCGGTCGCGTTGGTCAGGATCGCGCTCGCGAGCGTGCCGAGCACGAGCACCGCGGCGAGCGCGAGGCCGAGCCGGTTGGTGCGGGGGATCGCCAGGCCGATCAGCACGAGGCCGATGTCCGACGCGGTGAACTTGCTCGCGCTCTCCGCGGCCTGGAACGTGATCGCGTCGATGCTGATCGCGATCTGGTGGCGCGCGGCGTCGAGCATCGCGATGATGTGGTGGTCCTCGATCGCGTCGAGCACGCCGACCGCGAGCAGCGCGCCGAGCCCGAGCCAGACCAGCAGCGCGGGCGCGCCGCGGCCGCGCAGGTACGCCGCGAACAGCGCGAAGAACGCGCTGTACAGCACGAGGAACGCGACGTCGAGCGCCATCAGCACGCGCAGCCCGGCGCCGTGCGCGATCAGGCGCATCGAGTAGTCGGCGGGCGCGGCGACGTGCTCGAACTCCTCCTGGGTCGCGCCGGTCTTGAACGCGACGATCGCCATCGCGACGAGCGCGGCGCACGAGGCGAGTCCGAGGGCGATGGCGTGCTTGCGATAGCTCATGTCACACCGTGAGCCGCGCGCGCACGCGGCCTGCGAGCCCGACGTCCACTTCGATCACGTCGCCCGGGCGGAGCAACGCGCTCGAGGTCGCGTAGCTCGCGACCATCAGCTCGGCCTTGCGGTAGCGGTCCTTGACGTAGGCCGCGACGCGCCGCGCGATCGCGCCGAGCCGGAGCCCGACGCCGGCCGGCGTGCCGGTCGCGATCACGTCGCCGCGCGCGAGCGGCCGGCCGAGCGAGGCCCGCGCCGCGCGCGCGATCTGCGGCAGATCGTAGACCAGGTCGCGGGTCGAGCCGCGCTGGCGGAGCTCGCCGTTGACCCGGGTCTCGATCGCGAGCTCGGGGATCGCCTGCAGCCCGCCGGGCGGCGCCCACACCCGCGGCGCGACCGGCAGGAACCGCGCGAACGACTTCGCGCACGCCCAGTAGTCGTACGGCCGCGCCGTGCCCTCGCCGAGCACCTGGCAGATCCGCGCGGTGAGGTCGTTGCACGCGGCGAGCCCGAACGGCTGGGCGACGCCGGCGGCGAGCCGCTCGTCGTCGATCGGGCCGAGCGCGACCAGCGCGAGCTCGCCCTCGTAGTCCATCACCGCCGGCACGAACGGCAGCCGGCGCGCGAGCTCGCGGCCCAGGCCGGGCTCGAGCGCCTCGAGCTCGGCGATCAGCGCGGCCGAGTCGGGCACCGGCACCGTGGCGTCGCCGAGCACGAACGCGCGCGCGTGCTTGGCGAACGTGATCGGCGCGGGCGGCGCGTCCTGGCCGGTCTCGCGCACGTGATCGCGGTAGGTCAGGCCGAGCGCGACGATCGCGCCGAGCTCCGGCCACTCGACCTGATCGGCGCGCGGCGCGGGCGCGGCAACGGGCGCGGCGCGGCGCGCGAGCTCGTCCCAGGCGATGTAGCTGACCTCCGGCAGCGGCGTGCGCTGGTGGATCTCGACCGCGACGCCGCCGGCGCTGCGCCGCTCGTCGGCCGGCTTCCACGGCATGCCGGGCGCGGCGCGCGTGAACACCTCGAGGTGCGCCGAGCCGATGTCGCTCTGCGCGACCATCAGGTCGCGGTCGTCGGTGTCGCGGTAGGCGTAGCCGACCATGTCGCCGGGCTCGGCCCACGCGCGCGCGTGGACCAGCTTGCGCGCGCCGGCGAGCGTCGCGGTGACCAGGCCGTGCTCGTGCGCGGCGGTGGCGGGCGCGCCGGCGAGCTCGCGGGTCTTTCCGTCCAGCGCGAGCGACGACAGCCCGAGCGCGAAGCGATCGCGCAGCGAGATCGCGGTGACCTCGAGCGACGACTCGCCGAGCCACGGCGCCCAGATCCATTGCAGGGTCGGCACGCGCCGGCGTCCCCACAGGTGCATCGCGAACGCGCGGCCGCGCAGCGCGCGCGTGGCGCCGTCGAGCTCGACCGCGGCCTCGGCGTTCGCGTCGTGCGCGAACGTGCGCGCGTGGGTCGGCGCGGGCAGCCAGGCCGGCGCGTCATCGCTCGGCGCGCGGCCGCCCGACCAGCGCGCGTCCCACGCCAGGCCACAGGCCGCGCCGTGCGCGCCGCCGCGCGCGAACCAGCTGTCGGCGATCCGGATCAGCGCGTCGCCATCGGCGAGCTTCATCGCGCCGAAACCCTCGCGGCGCTTGCCCGCGCGGGTCCGCGGCACGGCGTCGGCATCGAACCACGCGCCCCACACCGACGCCCGGCCGTCGCCCTGCCGCGGCACGAACAGGGTCTGGCGGACCCACAGCGCGCGGCGCCGGCTGTCGTCGAGCACGACCGCGAACCAGATCTCGAACCACGGGCGCTGCTCGCGCCACATCGGCCCGTCCAGATCCCGCGCCATCCGCTCGACATACCACGGAAAACCGCTACTCATTGAGGGTGTCCACCGAGTGGCGGCGTCACGGCTCCTTACCCTCAGCGTGCCCAACATGTCGCTAACAGGAGCTCGACTAGACGTGGCGACCCGAGCCGACGCGCGCGGCCGGCTGCTCGGCGAGCTCGCCGGCGTGCCGGCGCGCAAGGCCTACAGCATCGCGTACGACCTGCTCGGCAATCGCGCGGAGGCCGAGGAGGCGGTGCAGGAGGCGCTCGCCCGCGCCTGCGAGTCGATCGGCGACCTGCGAGATCCCGCCGCGGCGCCCGCGTGGTACCTGCGGATCGTCACGACGATGTGCCTGCGCACGCTGCGCCGCCGCAAGCTGCGCCGCTCGCTGTTCGGCTGGCTGCCCGCCAAGGATCGTCCGGCGCCCGACGCCGCGCCGAATCAGCCGAGCAGCGGCGAGGAGCTCGCCGAGCGCGTGCACGCCGAGCCCGCGGCGCCGCCGAACGAGGCGCTCGCGTCGCAGCAGGCGCTCGGCGCGATGTTCGCCAAGCTCGAGCTGCTATCGGCGCAGCAGCGCGCCGCGCTGATCCTGCGCTACGGCCACGACCTGCCGGTCCCGCAGATCGCCGACCTGCTCGGCGTCGAGCAGGCGACCGCCAAGACGCATCTCGTGCGCGGCCTGGCCCGGCTGCGCGATCTGATGGAGGAGCACCGATGACGTCGATCTGTGACACCGTGGCCGAGCGCGTCGCGCTCGGCGAGCCACTCGGCGATGCGGCCGAGCACGCGGCGAGCTGTCCGCGCTGCCGCCGGCTCGCCGCGCTGCCGGCCGAGCTCGGCAAGGCGCACCGCGAGATCGACCCGGGCCTGGGCTTCACGGCACGCATGACCGTCGGCGCGCGGCAACGCGTCACGGCCCGGCGGCGCCGGCGGTTCGCGATCGGGCTCGGCGCGATGGTCGCGGCCGCCGCGGCGAGCGTCCTGGTCGTGACCCGCGCGCCCAGGCACGAGCCGCTGTCGGTCGCGCCGCCGGCCACCGCGGTCGACCGCGCGCACCAGGCGGCCGGTACGCCGCGCGAGCCGCACCACGACGATCCGTGGCGCGACCGCGACGCCGCCGACCCGGACGTCGAGGCGCTGGTCCACCTCGCGCGGCTCGGCCATCACGCCACCCGCGCCGACTGGGATGACATCGAGCAACCGCTCGCACCGTATCGCGAGCTCGTCAAAGGAACCGAGCCATGAGTCGTCTCGCCGTGACCTTCATCCTCCCGACCCTGATCGCCGGCGGCGTGCTGCTGGGCAGCGGCCCGAGCCGCGCCGACGACGACCAGAGCGGCGACGTCTCGGTGCACATCCACGACGGCCAGGTCGACATCGATGGCGTGCGCGGCATGGTCGATGCCAAGATCGACGAGGCGATCCGCGCGCTGCGCGACGCCAAGGACGTTCCGCCGGAGGTGCGCGAGCGCGTGCGCGCGCGGCTCGAGCGGCTGCGCGGACGGCTCGACCGGCGGCTCGCGCACATC
>DATJAE010000310.1:0-31321 GCA_035516595.1 Kofleriaceae bacterium
CGCGGCGCCTCGACGAGCAGGTGCGAATCCGCCGCGGTCAGGTCGAGGTGGTAGACCGCGCGCAGCGCCTCGACCTTGGCCAGGGTATCGGGGCCGAACGGCGCCTTGCCCTCGAACGCGTGGAGCACGATGCCCTCGAGCAGGTCGCCGAACGTCAGGTCGAGCGCGCCGGCGAGCGCCTTGAGCACCAGCAGGATGCGCTTCTCCATGCGCACGCCGGTCTGGACTCGCTCGATCTCCCGCTTCTTCATGTCCGTGTCGGTAGCACGAACACGGCGCGCGCGAGCGGCGAGCGCGCGATCTCGGCGACGTCGTAGCTGCGGGCGAGCGCGCCGGCGCGATGATCGAGCAGGTCGGGGTGGTCGGCGAGCAGCTGCTCGGACGACGTGTAGCCGCGGCCGTGCATGCGCTCGGCGATCAGCGCGAGATACGCCCAGGTGATCGTCTCGTGATACTTCGCCGCCGCGCCGGCGGCCGCGGCGAACCGGCGCAGCCCGCCGCGCATCGCGACCGCCGCGCACGCCAGGTCGCCCTCGCGCACGAGCAGCGCGAAGCCGACCCGCAGGTGCTCGCGATGGCCGAAGCGCTCGGGCGAGAGCGTCACGGCCTCGAACGCGGCGAGCAGCTCGTCGTCGGTCATGGCGCCTCCCGCATGACGACGACGGTCGCGGCGGCGTAGACCGCGAGCGCGGTCGGCAGCTCGCCGGCGACGCCGTGCACGACCGCCGCCGCGGCCAGGGTCGCGAGCAGGAGCCAGCCGCCGGCGCGCCGGGTCGCCGGCACCGCGAGCAGCGCGCACGCGACGAGCTCGGCGCCGGCCAGCGCGAGCGCGTGCGGCGCGTACGGTCCGCGCGCCAGGACCAGCGCCGCGCCGATCCCGCACGCCGCGACGAGCGCCGCGCGCAGCCACCCGATCGAGGTCGTCATGAGTAGCTTGTTACCAAGTTACCAAACTGAACGCAAGCGGAATGCTAGGATGGCCGCGTGAAGGACCGCGTCTTCCGCGACCCGGTGCACGGGCTGGTCGAGTTCAAGGGCGGCGACCGGCCGATCGCGGAGCTGCTCGACACCGCGGCGATGCAGCGGCTGCGCCGGATCAAGCAGATGGGCTTTGCCTGGCTGGTGTATCCCGGCGCCGAGCACTCGCGGTTCGGCCACGCGCTCGGCGCGTTCCACATCGCGCAGCGGGTGACCCGCCGGCTCGAGCTCGCGCACGAGGTCGCGCGCCACGTCAAGATCGCGGCGCTGCTCCACGACGTCGGCCACGGCCCGTTCTCGCACGCGTGGGAGCACGTCCTGCCCGGCAACGATCACGAGAGCTGGGGCGGGCGGATCGCGACCGAGCACGCCGAGCTCGCCGCCGCGCTCGAGCGCCTCGAGCCCGGCCTGCCGCACACCATCCGCGCGTTCTGGGCCAAGACCTACCAGCCGTCGTTCGCGCGCAAGCTGGTGTCGTCGCAGCTCGACGTCGACCGGCTCGACTACCTGCTGCGCGACGGCCACTACTCCGGCGCCGGCTACGCCACCTACGACCTCGATTGGATCATCCACGCGATCCAGGTCGCGCAGGTCCGCCCCGATCGCAAGGATCTCGTCGTCGACTACCGCCGCGGCATGTACGCGGTCGAGCAGTACCTGTTCGCGCGCTCGTACATGTACGCCCAGGTCTATCACCACAAGACGGTGCGCGCCGCCGAGTGGATGTTCATCAAGACGCTCGAGCGCTTCGCGCAGCTCGCGCGCGCCGGCGACGAGCCGCCCGGCCTCGCGGTCGCAGGCGCGATGGCGCGCGGCGAGCCGGTCGCGGTCGACGCCTACCTCCGCCTGCACGACATCTCGGTCACGACCGCGCTCGATCGCTGGGCCGGCGTCGACGGCGCACCCGCCGCGGATCCCGTGCTGCGCGATCTGTCGGCGCGGCTGGTCGCGCGCCGGCTGTTCAAGACGTTCGATCTCGGCGACGACCGCGCCGCCGCCGAGGCGCTGTGGCCGCCCGCGCTCGCGATCGCCGAGCGCAGGTTCGGCGCGGCCGGCAAGCTGTACCTCCACCTCGACACCGCGCAGCACGCGGCCTACCTCGCGTCCGACGACGAGCAGCTCCACGTCATCGATCACCCGCGCTACGGCGCGGTCACGCTGTCGCGCCTGCTCGAGGACATGCCGCTCGGCCAGCCCACCGCGACGATCCGCCTGGTGTGCGCGCCCGAGCTGGTCGACGAGCTGCGCCCGCTCGTTTCGAGCGCACTCGGCCGGCGCTAACCGGTATCCTGCGGCGGTGGCCAACCCTGCCGACGACGATGCCATCACGCAGGCGTCGTCGTCGCGCCTGCCGGTGATGGCGCAGCCGCGCGTGCGGCCGCCGACCGCCGCGCCGGGCAGCCAGTCGACCGTGGGCTCGCCGCTCGAGGCGCTCGAGCGCGACGAGATCATGCGAACGCGCCGGTTCGCCGTCATCGGCATCGTGATCGCGGTGCTCGGCGGCCTGTCGGTGCCGCTGCTTCCCGGCGACCCGACCGCGAGCGTGCTCGTGCTCGCCGCGGTCGGCATGTCGATCATGGCGATCCTGTTCCTGCTGTCGCGCTCGCGCGACCCGGTGAGCTTTCGCAAGCCGTCGACCGGCCTGGGCTGGTTCATCCCGGCGGCGTGCGTGACCACCGCGATCCCGTTCTTCGGCGCGTTCTCGCCCGCGCCGCTGGTGCTCGTGCTCGGCATCTACTTCACCGGGCTCGGCAAGAGCTGGCGCCTGGCATTCGCGGTCTACTACACGTGCGCCGGCATGCAGGCGCTGGTCGGCGCGCTGGTGATCGCGGGCGCGCACGACACCGGCCTCATCACCGCGCCGCAGCTGTCGCGGATCGACCAGATCGTGATCCAGATGCTGGTCCAGATCGTGCTCGCGGCGACGCTGGTCACCGCGCGGATGTCGCGCCGCACCGCGCTGATCGCGGTCGGCGAGCTCGAGCACGCGGTGCGGGTCGCGGCGCACCGCGAGGCGCTGCTGCTCGAGGCCCGCGAGGAGCTCGAGCGCGCGCTCCGCCCGGGGCGCGGCCGGTTCAGCGATCAGACGATCGGCGGCTACCAGCTCGGCGTGCTGATCGGGCGCGGCGCGATGGGCGAGGTCTACGAGGCGCAGGGGCCGAGCGGCACGGTCGCGGTCAAGCTGCTGTCGCAGGCCTCGCTCGGCAACCCGGGCCACGTGCTGCGCTTCCTGCGCGAGCTGCGCACCGCCGCGGCGATCGACTCGCCGCACGTCGTCAAGGTGCTCGACATCGGCGAGCAGCCGGTGCCTTACCTCGTGATGGAGCGGCTCGAGGGCAAGACGCTCACCGAGATCCTGCGCGGCTCGCGCGCGCTGTCGACCGACGACATCGTCGAGATGATCGCGCAGGTCGGGCGCGGCGTGACCGCCGCGGGCGACGCCGGGATCGTCCACCGCGACCTCAAGCCGCAGAACGTGTTCCACGATCGCGGCGCGCGCTGGCTCATCCTCGACTTCGGGATCGCGCGCGCGATCGACGCGGGCGACTCGCTGACCGCCGGGCACATCGTCGGCACGCCGACCTACATGGCGCCCGAGCAGGCCAGCGGCAGCACGGTCGATCACCGCACCGACCTCTACGCGCTCGCGGCGATCGCGTATCGCGCGCTCACCGGTCAGCCGCCGTACGCCGCGGGCGAGCTCGCCGAGACCCTGTACCGCGTGGTCCACACCGTGCCGCGCCGGCCGAGCGAGCTGGCCGAGCTGCCGGTCGAGGTCGACGTCGTGCTCGCGATCGGCCTGGCCAAGGAGCCGGGCGCGCGCTTCCAGTCGGCGCGCGAGCTGGCCGACGCGCTCGCCGACGCGTTCACCGGCACGCTGCCCGGGCCGACCCGGCGCCACGGCGAGACGCTGATCCGCGACGGCGCGTGGAAGGTCAGCAAGCGCCAGTCGACCGCGCGGATGCGCGTGCCGCGCTAGTACCTCGCCACACAGGATCTGATCGGTGGGGGCCGCGATCCATCGCCTCGACAGCCGCAACCAATCATCTCCTGTGTGGCGAGGTACGAGCCGATTTGTAACGTCCACCGCGCCCGGCGCTCGGGCATCTTCCCGCCATGCAACGAAGGACCCTTCTCGTGGTCGTCGCACTGCTCGGCGCGGTGTCGGCGTTCCTGCCCTGGGCGCACGTCGGCTTGTTCTCGGTCTCGGGGTTCAACGGCAGCGATGGCTGGATCGTCCTGGGCCTGTTCGGCGCCATCCTCGTCGCGATGCTGGGTGGCGCGCGGCAGCTGTCATCGGGCCGTCGCCTCGCGACCGTGCTGCTCGGCGGCGCGGGGGCCGTGGTCGGCGTGCTCAACATCCGGCAGGTGCACGCGATCCCGGTCGCGCACGTCGGCATCGGCCTGGTCGCGCTGGTCGCGGCCGGGCTCACCTGCGCGGCCCTGGCGCTGCGCGAGTAGGCTACTTCGCCGGGCGGAGGTGGCCATCGATGACGCCCATGCGCGCGTCGCGCAGGGCATCGTAGTCGCGGGCATAGCCCTCGTCGTCCTTCGATTCGTGGTACGGCCAGCGGATCTTCGAGGCCTCGAGCTTGGCGGCCTCGTACTGGCGCGCGGCGATCAGCTGGTCGACGCGATCGACCAGCGCATCGAGCCGGGAGCGCGTCGCGTCGACCTGCTGCACGCGCTCGTGCTCGTAGTGGCGGAGCACGCTGACGCTGCCCAGCATCACGGTGACGTAGTCACCGAACATCCGCTCGAAGTCACTGCTGGCCCGCGACCGGGTGGCGTGGCCACGCGGAGCCGCGTCCGGGTCCGCCCATGGATCCGGGCGCGGTGCATCGGCGCGGGCGGCAACGGCCAGGGCGAGGAGCGCGATCGTGACGAGTCTCGACATGCCCCGCTAAGATGACCGGGGACACGTCGCAGTGGACAGCCCGTCCGTAACAACCGGATGAACAGCCGCCGTGGTCGGGGCGAGAGGATTCGAACCTCCGACACCCTGGTCCCAAACCAGGTGCGCTACCAGGCTGCGCTACGCCCCGTGTTCTCCCGGTGTAGCACGGGGGATCCGGGCCGTGCTACTTGTGCTTGCCCTTGGGCGCCGGTTTCGCAGGCGCCGGAGCCGGTGCAGGCGCCGACTTCGGCGGCGGCGCGGTGGGTGCGGTCGGCTCCGGCACGTCGGTCGCGCCGTGCGGCGTGTTGCCGCCGGCCCACGCGAAGTAGTTGCGCAGCATCGTGGTCTCGAGGTTGAGATCGCCGAGCGTGCTCTTGCCCTCGCCCGCGCGGATCGCGGCGTCGAGCTTGGTCTCGCACTCGGTGCACGGCACCTTGGCAATCTTCGGCAGCGCGAGCAGGATGCTCTGGCGGATCAGCCGGTCGTCGCTCTTGGCGGCGTCGAGCAGCGCGTCGGCGTACTGCGATGCCTTCTGGCCCTGCTTGCCGAGCTCGAGCATCGCGCGCTCGACCTCGCCTTCCTCGAGGCCGAGGATGTCGTCCTTGGACCACGACCCGATGTCGCGGATGTAGCTCGCGAGGTGAGACTTGGCGTCATCCGGCGTCTCGGTCAGCGTCTTGGCGAAGCACGACAGATCGTTCTTGCAGCGCAGCGCGACCTCGATCCGCGCGATGTGGGTCTGGAACATCCGGCCCGAGTTCTTGAGGCCCTTGGCGCGCGCGTCGAGCTCCTTGAACGGCTTGACCGCGTCCTTGTGCTTGACCTTGGCCGCCTTGTAGTCGTCCTCGGCCTTCTGCGCGGCGGCGGTCGCGTTGTGGATGTCGTCGGCGGTCTTGGACGAGTCGTGGGTCGCCTTGAGCGCGTTGGCCTTGGCGTCGTCGAACGCCTTCTTGGCGCGCTCGAGATCCTTGTCCGCGGCGTCGGCGTCGGCCTTGGGCTTGGCGTCGGCCTTCGCGCGGTACTCGGCCGACTGCTTGTAGTACTGGTCGGCGAGGTCGTTGAGCTCCTTGATGTGCGCCGGATCGTGCGACAGCCGCGCGAACGCGGTCGCGGCCTCGGTGCGCAGATCGGGATCGGCGTGGTTGTCGAACGCGATCTTGCCGAGCTCGTCGACGCCGCTGTCATCGCGCGCGACGAACGGGTACGCGCCGATCGCGAGGATCCGGGTCATCGGATCGGTCGAGGACGTGTCGGCGACCGGCGCGGGCCTGCCGCGGCCCCGGCCCTTCGGCGCCGGCGCCTCGTGACCGCTCCACATCGCGTGGATCTTGTCGGCGCCGTCGGGCGCGCCGATCTTGCGGAGCGCGTCGAAGATCGCGTTGTACTGGGTGCTGCCGCTCGGCTGGTCGTCCGACCAGTACTGCGGCGCGGGCGGGCGCTCGAGCGCCGCGAGCAGATCGGGCACCGACGCGGGATCGTAGAAGTCACCGAGCACGACCGCCGGATAGAAGTCCTTGGCCGACACCGGCTGGCAGTCCTTCTCGTCGTTGCGATCGCCGCAGTACTTGTCGAGCCGCTTGCTGACGAACAGATCGTTCACCTCCTTGTCCTCGCCGCGCAGGATCGAGCGCAGCTCGGTCTCGGCCGACGGGCCGCTCGCGACCAGCGCGCGGCGGATCTGGGTGAACAGCTCGGGCGTGCGGTACATCGAGATGATCAGCGGCTTCACCGCGCTCGGCACGCGCAGGTCGGCGAGCGCGTTGATCGACGCGCCGGTCACGCCGAGGTAGAGGCCGTACTTCTCCTCGAGCAGGCGAGCCTGCTCCTTGTCCTTGGCGGTGCGCGGATGATCCGGCGGTTCGACGCTGATGATCTTGATCAGCGCCTGGGCCGCCTTGGACTTGTCGTTGTCGAACTTGCCGATCGCGCGGATCGCCGAGATCTGCGCCGCGATCAGCTTCTTCGACGGCTGCTTGGATCCGAGCTCGACCAGCGCGTCGAGGCTCTCCGAGATCTGGGCGTCGCCCATCGCGTCGGCCGCCTTCTGGGCGCTGTCGACCGAGCGCGGGTTGGCCTCGTCGACCTCCTGGATCGCGAGCTCGAGGTACGGCATCGCGGCCGCCCACGACGCCGGGCGTCCGGTCGACTCGTAATCGGTCATGTACGTCGCCTTCGCCTGCTCCGGGGTGAGCGGGCGGGCGAGCTCGATGATCACCTGGAGCAGGCGCACCGGCCTGCCGTTCTTCTTCCACGCCTCGCCGAGTGCCGGGATCGCGCTCGGATCGCCGAGCTGCTCGAGCTGCGTGACCGCGTGCTCGATCTCGTGCGAGTCGTCGAGCTTCTTGGTCCAGGTGCTCGCCTTGTACGGGTTGTCGGGGCAGCCGGCAAGGCTCGCCAGCAGCAACGCCGCTAGCGCCATGCCGCCGAAACGAACCGGTCGAGTCATGTCGAGCTCCCTTACTTGTTCTTCACGGCGAACAAGAGGTTGTCGAACCCGGCCGCCTTGGCCGTGTTGACGATCTTGTTGATGAGGCGCACGTCGGTCGACTCGTCTGCCTGAAGAATGGCAAGGCCGTCGGGGCAGATCTTGCCCGGCTGCGGCCGGATGTTGTTCTTGGCGTCGTCGCACGCCTTGCGGCGCCAGTCGGTGCCGCTGGCGAGCCCGACCTCTTCCTTGATCTTCTTCGCCGCCGCGTCGAGCCGCTCGAACAGCGCGTCGATCTTGAACGTCGGCGAGTCGTCGCGCAGCACCGATTCGGTCGTGGCCACGAGCTGACCCTGATAGGTGATCTCGCTCTTGGTCACGATGATGACCGGCGCCGACTGCAGGGTGTCGCGCGACTCGGCGATCGGCAGCTCGAGGCCCTTCTGGGCCTGGAGCAGCTGACCGGTCGACGAGAACACCATCAGCAGGAACGTGACGAGGATCGTCATCATGTCGACGAACGGCGTCAGGTTCATCGAGATGTTGGCCGGCCGCGAGCCCGCGGCCGAGCCACTCTTGCGAACCAGGTGGCGGAACCGAACCGAGCGATAGAGGCGTGAGCCTGCTGCGTGAACCGGCATGGCGCCTCCTTACAAGCTCGGCCGCGCGGCGAGGCCGGCGGGATCGGTTAGACCCACGTCGACGAACCCGACCTTCACGGCCACGTCCATCGCATGGATGATGTCCTGGTATTCGACGGGTGCTTGCGACGTCGATTCGCCGGCGACCTCGATGTCGGTGCGATCGTTGAAGAACGCCGAGGCCTTGTGCTCCTTGAGCGTGGTCTCGAACTTCTCCCAGTCCTGCTGATCGCCCTTCTTCGGGATCTCCTGGAACTCGTTGACGCGCGACAGCCCGACCCAGATCTTGTCGGACTGCACGAGCACCGACAGCGTCACGTGCTCGTCGTCCTGCTGGACGTTGGCCGTGTCGCGGTTCTTGCCCTTCGGCTGGATGTTGATCTGGGCGATGTTGACCCAGACCGCCGTGACCAGCAGGAAGGCGGTCAAGCAGCTCATCAGATCGATGAACGGGACGATATTGAGCTCGATATTGACGCTCTTTTTACCGTCACCTGTTCCTACTGCTGCGCCCATGAGTGGACCTCCTCGCTAGGGTTGGAGTTGCGAGGAGGGCTACTGTTGCGGCGCCATCTGCGCGCGGTGTGTCGTCACCAGGTTCACCACCTGGACCGTGACCTCGTTGATGTCGTCGGTGACGTGGGTGGTCTTGCCCTGCAGGAGCGAGTAGCCGAGCAGCGCGACCAGCGACGTGCCGATACCGAACGCGGTGCAGTTGAGCGCCTCGGCGATGCCGTTGGCGAGCTCGGTGGCCTTGTTGCCGCCTTCGTCGCTACCGACCGAGCCGAACGACTTGATCATGCCGGAGATGGTTCCGAGCAGGCCCGCCATGACGGCGAAGTTCGCGGTCATCGCCAGGTACGGCGTGCGCGCGTTGATCTTGGGGAGCTCGCGCAACGCGGCCTCGTCCATCGCGGCCTGGACCTCGTCGTCGCTCTTGTTGAACTTCATCAGGCCCGCCTGGACGATGCGGGTCATCGGCGTCGGGTTGCCCGAGCACACCTTGATGGCGCCCTGCACGTTGCCGCTCATCACCTGGCTCTTGAGCAGCGCGAGCAGCTTGTCCTTGTCGACCGAGGCGCGGAACAGATACACCGCACGCTCCACGATGATCGCGATCGTGACGACCGAGGTGAAAAGGATGGGCCACATGCCCCATCCGCCCTTGTGGAACGCGGTCGAGATTGCAGTCAGCATTGAACGGGTCCTCCGGCTTGGCCGTCTAGGTGGTGGGCCGGGCCGAGTGCAAGGGTAGATCCACGGCGCAAGCGACCGACTTCGCGAGCATCTCGTAGTGCGGTCGTACCGCGCCCACCGTAGCGTGATGCGCCGCACCGGGGCGATTCGCTACGGTGAAACGCCTCGGGAACCGCGATCTCGCGCTAGTGTCGTAGGTGCATGCGCCTGCCGCGGTTCGTGGGAGTGATCGATCTGAGCATCGCGATCGTGGTCGCGGTGCTGGTCCTCATGCCCGCGCGCGAGATGTTCGCCACCGCGGCGATCAAGGGCGATGACGCGCAGCAGTTCGCGATCGCGCTGGCCGAGGCGCGCACGATCGCGCGGCCGGATGACGGCCGCGCGGCGGAGGACTTCGCGCGGCGGCTGGGCGAGGCGAACATGAAGGACTGGGCGATCGAAGCGGCGGTGCGCGACAGCGAGCGCGCGAAGGACTCGCCCACGCGCTGGCGCGCGCTGCTCGCGGCGTCGGTCGCGTACGTCGACAAGCTCGACGTCGTGCCGGGGCTCGACTACGCCAACCGCGCGCTGGCCGCCTGCGAGACCGCCCGCGACCGCGGCGACGCGGCCGCGTGCCCCAGCTGGGAGCAGGTCCGCATGAAGATCTATCAAGCGTACCTCGACGCCGGCGTGAGCTCGGGGATCAATCCGCACCGCGACCCCATCGGCTTTCGCAAGGCCGGCGAGCAGCGCAGCGGCTGGCTGCAGGTCCGCCTCGGCGGTCACGACACGGAGCGCGGAAGCGCAGCGGGTTCGGGCGGATCGGCCGGTTCGTCGGGGAGCGCCGGCTCCGGCGCTGCGCCGTAGCGCACATTCCTGCGCACATCGAGCGCGGCTGGTTGTGTCCGAGCCATCGGGCTATCATCAGCTATGCGTCGGTCCTGGCTGTTTGCTCTGGCGGTCGCGGTCGCGTGCGGCGGCAGGTCCGCGAACTCCCCGCATGCGAGGATGTCCGCGACCGACATCGTCAAGGCGTCGAGCCCGGCGATCGTCCGGATCGAGGCCGGGGACCACAAGGTCGGCACCGGCTTCGTGGTCGACCGGGCCGGGATGGTCGCGACCAACCTCCACGTCATCCAGGGCGAGACCGACATCAAGGTCCACACGTTCGACGGCGCGCAGTACAGCGTGATGTCGGTCGCCGCGTACGACCCGGGCCACGACCTCGCGCTGATCCGGATCGCGCCGCACAAGCCGCTGCCGACGCTCACGCTCGGCGATTCGAACGCGGTCTCGGCGGGCGACACCGTGATCGCGATCGGCAACCCGCTCGGCGTGTTCGACTACTCGGTGTCGGCGGGGCTGATCTCGCAGGTCCGGCCGGTCAGCGCCGACCTGACGATCCTGCAGATCTCGGCGCCGATCTCGCCGGGCTCGAGCGGCGGCCCGCTGTTCAACCAGTTCGGCGAGGTGATCGGCGTGACCACCGCGATCATCAACACCGAGGGCGCCGAGAACATCAACCTCGCGGTCCCCGGCAACTACCTGCGCCCGCTGATCCAGCACCCGCGCGTCGTCGCGCTCGCCGACTTCGCCAAGGACACCAAGGAGAAGGAAGACAAGGACACCAGCGCGAGCAGCGGCGAGGACGACAAGGTCGAGATCGTGCGCAAGGTGCCGGTCCATCCGGTGACGGTGTGGGACGGATGCACCCAGAAGGATGTCGAGGAGGTCGTGAAGGCGATCAGCGACGCGATCGAGACCGGCGCGCCCGCGTACAACCGCCAGTCCAAGAGCAGCGATGCGCCCGACTTCGATCCGCACGGCTTCGAGGCGTGCTTCCGGATCTACGAGGGCACCGCGCTCAAGTGGGAGAAGGAGGCGCGCTGCGCCGGCGTGCGTTCCGCGTTCGGCGACGGCCTCCTGCGCGCGGGCTCGCTGGAGACCTACAAGGAGAAGGCGTGGGCGATGCGCGACACGTTCGACGGGCTGATCGAGGTGGCGCAGCGCTGGGCGCGCGGCCACCAGAAGCCGTGATCCTGTACCTGTTCGACATCGACGGCACCCTGCTCCACGCGCACGGCTCGGGCTCGGGCGCGTTCGACGAGGTGTTCGCGGCGCACCACGGCCTGGCCGCGGCGTGCGCCGGCATCCGGTTCGGCGGCAAGACCGATCCGGCGCTGGTCGACGAGATCTTTGCCACCAAGCTCGGCCGCGCACCGAGCGAGGCCGAGCGCGCCGCGTTCCTCGACGCCTACCTGCCGCGGCTGCGCGCGCGGCTGGACACCGCCGGCGTGGTCGTGATCGACGGCGCGATCGCCGCGCTCGAGTTCCTCGCGGCGCGGCCCGGCGTGCGGCTCGCGATCGCGACCGGCAACGTGCGCGCCGGCGCCGAGGCCAAGCTCGCGGCCGCCGGGCTCGCGCGCTGGTTCGAGCCCGCCGCCTCGGGGTTCGGCAGCGATGCCGCGCTGCGCGCCGAGCTGGTCGCGACCGCGATCCGGCGCAACCGCGCGCGCGGTCCGGTCGACGAGGTGATCGTGGTCGGCGACACGGTGCACGACATCGCCGCGGCGCGCGCGTGCGGCGCGACCGCGTGTGCGGTCGCGACCGGCGGCGATCGCGCCGAGCTGCTCGGTCACGCCGACGTGGTGTGGGCGTCGCTCGCCGAGCTGCCGGCCTGGCACGCCGCGCGATTCGGCTGACGCGGCCAGCGGATCTCGAACGTGGTCGCGTCGCCGCGGCGATGCACCGTGCAGGTCGCGCCGTGCGCCTGCGCGATCTGGTCGACGATGTAGAGGCCGAGGCCGAGCCCGGCCTCGCCGCTCGGCCGCGCGTCGCCGTGGCTGGTCACCGCGGTGACCAGGTCGTCGCCCACCTCGTACGCCGCGAGCTCGATCCGCCCCTCGCCGTGGCGCACCGCGTTCCACAGCAGATTGCCGATCGCCTGGCTGACCCGCGCGCCGTCGAGCTCGCCGTGCAGGTCGCCGTCGAGCTCGACCGCGAGCTCGCGCTCGGGGTGCGCCATCGCGACCTCGTCGGCCGCGCGCCGGCACAGCGCGCCGAGGTCGCACGCCGCGGGAAACGCGGGCAGCCCGCCGCCGAGGTGGCCGCGCGCGAACTCGAGCAGGTCGTCGACCAGCTCGGTCAGGCGTTGCACCGCACCGAGCAGGTAGCCGGCCGGGTCGCGCAGCTCGGGCCTGCGATCGAGCCGGCGCGCGACGATCGCGATCGTGGCGAGCGGGTCGCGCAGGTCGTGGCCGAGGATCGCGATGAAGCGCTCGCGCACGCGCTCGCGCTCGGCCGCGAAGTGACGCATCGCCGCGGCGATCGCGTGATCGATCGCCTCGTGCAGCTGGAGCAGCTGGTCGCGCCCCCCGTCGAGCTCGCGCACCAGCACCCGGCGCAGCATCGCGTACTCGTGCACCGTGGTCTCGACGTCGGGGCTGCGCCCGATCCGGCCGGCCGTGGCGAACGCACGCTCGGCGAGCTCGCGATCGCCGTCGAGCCATGCGGCGATGCCGCCGAGCAGCTCGCCGACCCGCAGCATCGAGCGGTGGTCGAGCTCGTCGTGCCAGCGCGCGGCGATCCGCGATCGGTCGTGGCGGATCGAACGCGCCAGCGCCTCGGGCCTCATGTTTCCAACGTAGCCGACGAGTCGGCATCGTCCAGCGAGCGTTCACGCACGGCGCGCGTCAGCGCACGAGCATCCCCGGGTCCGTGATCCGGACGTCCGGGTAGCCCGCGGCGATCGTGGTGTCCATCGCGGTCACCAGGGTCTGGTACGTGACCGGGTGCTCGCGCGTGCTCTCGGCCGCGATCTCGACGAACGCGACGTCGTCGTGCTTCATCGCATGCAAGGTCGGGCCGAGGTCCTGCCACGCGCCGGCCGGCAGCTCGCGCTGCTCGGTGTCGGCGAGCAGGACGATCTTGTCGGCCTCGAGCAAGACGCCGAGCTTCTCGGGAGGCTTCTGCGGCTTGTCGACCTTCGCGCCCGCCGGCTTGGTGTCGAGCTGCGCGTTCTGGACCCACATCGCGGTGAACATCAGGAACGCGGTGAGACAGCTCATCACGTCGATGAACGGCACGATGTTGATCTCGAGGTTCTGCCCCTTGCGGCCGGTGCCGAGCGAGTGCGCCATGCTCGGACGACACGAATTCGCCGGAACCGGTTGCGCTAGCCGGGTGTCACGACGGCAAGCAGGCGATCGTGCTCGACCTGCTCGCCGACCGCGACGTGCACCTCGCGCACGATGCCGCCATCCGCGGCGCGCACGGTGTGCTCCATCTTCATCGCCTCGAGCACGACCAGCGGGGCGCCTGCGCGCACCGGCTCGCCGGGTGCGACCAGCACCTTCACGACCTTGCCGGGCATCGGCGCGACCAGCCCGCCGGCGACCACCTGCGCGCCGGGCTCGGCGAACCGCGGCTGCTCGATCAGCGCGAGCATCGTGCCGTCGACCTGCACGAAGTCGCCGGCGACCCGCGCGCCTCGGCGATGCCGGCCGTGCTCGACGAACCACAGCCGATCGCCGTCGAGCCCGAACGCCGACACCTGCGTGGTCTTGCCGCCGATCGTCAGCGCGAGGCCATCGCCCTCGGGCCGGTAGCCGACGATCACGTCGGCCTCGCCGCAGCGATACGAGATCTGTGCGTCGACGGCGCGCACGTTGCGCCAGCCCGGCGGCGCGAGCTCGTGCGCATCGCGCCGGCGCGCGATGCCGGCGAGCGTGACCGCGATCGCCGCGACGCGCAGCGTGTCGAGCCCGGGCGGCCGCGCCGCGAGCTCGCCGGCGTGGCGCTCGAGGAAGTGGGTGTCGAGCTCGCCGGCGCGAAACGCGGGATGGGCGAGGATGCGCGCCAGGTGCGCGCGGTTGGTGACCACGCCGGGCAGCCACGCCTGGTCGAGCGCGCGACCGAGCAGCTGCGCGGCCTCGTCGCGGGTCGCCGCGTGCGCGATCAGCTTGCCGAGCATCGAGTCGTAGTGGATGTCGACCGCGCTGCCCGCCGCGACCCCGAGGTCGGCGCGGAGGGTCGGCGGCACGTCGACCGCGAGCAGCGTGCCGGTGGTCGGCAGGTAGTCGCGCTCGGGATCCTCGGCGCACAGCCGGACCTCGATCGCCCAGCCGCGCTGCGGCGGCACGCTCGGCACCGCCTCGCCGCGCGCGATCCGGATCTGCTCGCGGACCAGATCCAGCCCGGTCGTCAGCTCGGTGACGGGGTGCTCGACCTGCAGCCGCGTGTTGACCTCGAGGAAGTAGAACGCGCCGCGCGGCTCCGCGGGCACGATGAACTCGACCGTGCCGGCGCCGACGTAGCCGACCGCCTTGCCGAGCGCGACCGCGGCCTCGCCCATCGCGGCGCGCCGCGCCGGATCGAGCGCGACCGACGGCGCCTCCTCGACGATCTTCTGGTGGCGGCGCTGGATCGAGCACTCGCGCTCGTAGAGGTGGACGACGTTGCCGTGGTGATCGCCCAGGATCTGGATCTCGATGTGGCGCGGCCGATCGACGTAGCGCTCGAGCAGCAGGGTGTCGTCGCCGAACGCCGAGCGCGCCTCGCCCCGCGCGCGCTCGAGCGCGTCGGCGAGCTCGCCCGGCTCGCGCACCACGCGCATGCCCTTGCCGCCGCCGCCGGCCGACGCCTTGACCAGCAGCGGGAAGCCGATCGCGCGCGCCTCGTCGGCGAGCCGCGATTGGTCATCGCCGTGGTAGCCCGGCACGACCGGCACGCCGGCGCGCTCGGCGAGCCGCTTGGCGGCCTGCTTGCTGCCGAGCGCGCGGATCACCTGCGCGGGGGGCCCGACGAACACCAGCCCGGCGTCGGCGACCGCCTCGGCGAACGCGGGGTTCTCCGACAGGAAGCCGTAGCCGGGATGGATCGCGTCGGCCCCGGTCGTGCGCGCGGCGTCGAGCACCGCGGCGATCGCCAGATACGACGCGCGCGCCGGCGGCGGGCCGAGCCGGACCGCCTCGTCCGCGAACCGGACGAACGGCGCGCTCGCGTCGGCGTCGGAGTACACCGCGACCGTCGCGATCCCCATCGCGCGCGCCGTGCGCATCACGCGCAGCGCGATCTCGCCGCGGTTCGCGACGAGCAGCTTGTCGATCGCTCGCACGCCGCGACGCTACAACAGCCGCGGCCCGGCGTGCCAGCTCCCCTGCGGTTACGAGCGCGGCGTCCCGTAGTCCGCGATGCACACGGCGGCGGCCTGCTCGACCGTGAAGAACAGCGTGAGCGGGTTGACCAGCGCGGCGCCGATCGAGATCCCCACCGCGATGCCGCAGTAGGTGCCCTGGCTGATGCCGCCGTCGATGTCCTGGAGCTCGTCGTTGCTGAGATTCGTCATGGTGGTGGTTCCTTTCTGGTCGATCACGACAACGCCGCCCCGCACGCCGCGACCGTCGCGACCGCCGCGAGGCCGATCGAGCCCGACCCGCCGAGCGTCGCGAGCGCAGCCGCGCCGGCCGCACCGCCCGACAGCACGGTCGCCGCGCCCACCGCGGCGAAGAACCCGATGCCCGCGCCGCACACCAGACCGTCCCAGAAGCTACCGCCCTCGATCGCGCTCAGTTCCATTTCGCTGACTGCCTGCATCGCTGCCTCCTCTGTTCCGTTCGGAACGTGCGGCGCGATTGCACGCGGAGTGCCGCGCCAACTCCGCGATCTGCGGTCGGTGCGCCCGCGCTCGAAGCGCAGCCGATGCACTCGAGTGGCAACTCAGTGCCGGAACACGCCCCAGCTGGTCGTGCCGCGCACCGGCGCGGAATATGCCGCCGACAGCGCGATCGCGATCACCGTGCGGGTGTCGCGCGGATCGATGATGCCGTCGTCCCATAGCCGCGCGGTCGCGAAGTACGGATCGCTCTCCTTGTCGATCATCTGCTCGGTCATCGCCTTCATCGTCGCGAGCTTGAGCTCGTCGACCGGCTCGCCGCGCTTGTGCGCGGCCTCGCGCTGGATGATGTCGAGCACGCCCGCGAGCTGCTTGCCGCCCATCACCGCGATCCGGTGATTGGGCCAGGTGAACAGGAAGCGCGGCGCGTAGGCGCGGCCGCACATCGCGTAGTTGCCGGCGCCGAAGCTCGCGCCGGTCATGATCGTGATCGCGGGCACCGTGGAGTTCGACACCGCGTTGATCAGCTTCGCGCCGTGCTTGATGATGCCCTCCTGCTCGACCTTCTTGCCCACCATGAACCCGGTGATGTTGTGCAGGAACACCAGCGGGACGTCGGTCTGGTTGCACAGCTCGATGAACTGCGCGCCCTTCTGCGCCGAGTCCGAAAATAGAATGCCGTTGTTCGCGAGGATCCCGATCGGGAAGCCGTGGAGGTGGGCCCAGCCGCACACCAGGGTCGCGCCGTAGAGCGCCTTGAACTCCGAGAACCGCGAGCCATCGACGATCCGCGCGATCACCTCGCGCGAGTCGTACGGCACCTTGATGTCGGGCGACGCGATCCCGAGCAGCTCGCCGGCGGCGTAGCGCGGCGCCTCGGCCTCGCGCGGGCGCGGCGCGGCGGCCTTGCGCCAGTCGAGGTGCGCGACGATCTCGCGGCCGATCCGGATCGCGTCGCGCTCGTCGCGCGCGAGGTAGTCCGAGACGCCCGACACGCGCGAGTGCATCTCGGCGCCGCCGAGCTCCTCGTGATCGGTGAGCTCGCCGGTCGCCATCTGCACGAGCGGCGGCCCGGCGAGGTAGACCTGCGCCTGGTCCTGCACCATCACGATGTAGTCGCTCATCCCCGGGATGTACGCGCCGCCCGCGGTCGAGCTGCCGAACACCAGGCAGATCGACGGAATGCGCTCGCGCGAGCGCCGGGTCAGCTCGCGAAACCCGCGGCCGCCGGGCACGAAGATCTTCGACTGGTTCGGCAGATCCGCGCCTGCCGATTCGATCAGCGAGATCGACGGCAGCCGGTTCTGCTCGGCGACCTCGCTCATCCGCGACGACTTCCACACCGTGATCTCGCTCATCGCGCCGCCCTTGACCGTCGAGTCGTTCGCGGTGATCACGCACTCGACGCCCGATACCTTGCCGACCCCGCCGATGAACCCGGCGCCGGTGGTGTGCCCCGGCACGTCCTTGCCGGCGAGCGGGCACAGCTCGAGGAAGTAGGCGTCGCGATCGAGCAGCAGCTCGATGCGCTCGCGCGGCAGCAGCTTGCCCGCGGCGACGTGGCGCGCGGTGTACTTCTCGCCGCCGCCGCGGGTCGCCTCGCCGAGCGCGGCGCGCAGCTTGTCGACCGCCGCGGCGTTGGCGTCGTGATTGGCGCGGAACTCGGGCGAGCGCGGATCGACGCGCGACGCGATCACCGGATACGGCTGCTCCACGGCGCGACTGTATCGGAGTATGGTTCGCCCGCCATGGCGAACGTGATCGAAGAAGCGAAGAGCGGGCGAGCGAGCTGTCGGACGTGCAAGAAGGCGATCGCGAAGGGCGAGCTGCGGTTCGGCGAGGAGGCGCCCAACGCGTTCGGCGACACGCCGAGCATGCGCTGGCACCACATGCTGTGCGCGGCCGAGAAGCTGCCGGCCGAGCTCAAGGCCGCGCTCGACACCTACTCCGGGACGGTGCCGGATCGCGCCAAGCTCGACCAGGCGATGACCGACGCGCTGTCGAAGGGCCGCGCCAAGCCGGGCGGGTTCCCGTACGCCGACAAGGCGCCGACCGGCCGCGCCAAGTGCATGCAGTGCGAGGAATCGATCGAGAAGGACACGCTGCGCGTCGCGGTCGAGCGCGAGATCGACACCGGCACGATGGTGACGCGCGGCGCGGGCTACCTGCATCCCAGGTGCGTGGTCGAGAACCTCGACAACGCCGGCGGCTCGAAGGAGGACCTCGTCGCCGGCCTGCGCACGAACTCGCGGCTCGCGCCCGCCGATCTCGATCGCGTGATCAGCGAGATCGGCTAGACGATCTTCGCGCTCGGCAGCGACGGGCCGTCGACCGCCTCGGCGGCGACCGCGAACAGCCGCGCCATCATCACCATCGCGACCAGCCCGCACACCGCCGCGATCAGCGTCACCGCGATGGCGCCGGTCACGCTCTCGGCCCGCGGCAGCGCGTAGACCTGCGCGCCGATCGACACCAGCATCAGGATCACGAACGCCACCATGCGCGCGGTGGCCTGCTCGACCAGCTGGCTCTGCCCGGTGCGCGACGCGAACTGGAGGATGGCGTTGCCGGCCGCGGTCACGCCCGCCACGCCGACCAGGCCGATCACCACCGGCAGGCTCTCGACCGCCGCGTGCGCGTGCTCGAGGTCCCAGCTGTCGAGCGACCCGTCGCGATACGTGATCTGGTAGATCGCGATCAGCTGCCGCCACATCACGCCGAGGGCGAACAGCGTCGCGGCGGCCCCGAGCGCGAGCGACCAGCGCGACAGCGCGAGCGGCGCACGGCGCGCCGCCCCGAGCGCGCCGAGCGCGACCGCGAGCTGCGCCGCGCAGTTGATCGCGGCCGCCGACACCAAGGCGAGCTTCAGCACGTCCTCGCCGCTCTCGCTTTGCATCGCGATCACCAGCAGCGTGAGGCCGGTGAGCACGACCGCGGCGACCACGCGCAGCTTGAGCCCGCCCGCGATCCGGCGCAGCCCCGCGGCCGCCCGCGCCGGCTCGACCGCGATCGGCCCGCACGCCGCGCCGTGCGCCAGCACGAACAGCATCGCCATGTGGATGGCGGGCAGCAGGACGTCGAGCTTGTCGTCGCGGATCAGCGCTTGCACGATCGGCGGCGGCTCGGTCACGATCGCGAACACCAGGAACACCACGGCGATGCCACGCGCGCGGTTGCCGATGAACAGGCTGACCGCCATCGCCAGCCCGAGCGCCCACCACAGGTAGCTCGTGATCGCGAACACCAGATCGCTGTGCGGCTGCCACAGCGCGAACACCACCGCCTCGAGCGCGCCGAGCGCCGCACTCGCCGCGAAGCACGACCACGCGATCGTGAGCCCGATCCGCGGACCGCCGGTCGCGCGCGCGGCGAGCTCGGCGATGCCGAACGCGGCGAGCACGTCCGACGCGGTGTAGAACCCGGCGAGCGCGAGCTCGTAGGCCACGCCGCTGCCACGGGCGAAGACCCACAGCTCCTGCATCGCGATCGCCGCGATGCCGCACGCGAACCATAACCACACCGCCGCCGGGACCTGCCGTTCACGCAGCTCGCTCATCAGAAGCCCTCCGTCTTGGCGATCACCTCGTTCATGATCTCGCGCGTCCCGCCGCCGATCGGATACAGCCGCGCGTCGCGATACAGCCGCTCGACCAGGGTCTCGCGCATGTAGCCGTATCCGCCGTGCAGCTGCACCGCCTGATCGCACACCGCGCTGCACGCGTCGGTCGCGACGTTCTTGGCCATCGCCGCGAGCCCGGCGACCTGCTCGCCGCGCAACGCGCGGGTCGCGAGCTCGCCGGTGAGCGCGCGCGCCGCCGCGATCCGGCTCGCCATGTCGGCGAGCTTGTGGCGCGTGACCTGGAAGCCGGCGAGCGGCTTGCCGAACGCGTTGCGCTGCCTGGCGTACGCGATCGCCTCGCGATACGCGAGCTCGGCGATCGCGACGCACTGCGCGGCCAGCGCGAGCCGCTCGCCGACGAAGTTGATCATGATCATCGGGAACCCCGCGTGCTCGGCGCCGATCCGGTTGGCGACCGGCACGCGGCAGCCGTCGAACACCAGCTCGGCGGTGTCGCTCGCCCACCACCCGGTCTTGCGCAGCTTCTTCGAGACCGTGAACCCGGGCGTGTCGCGCTCGATCACGAGCAGCGAGATCCCGGCGTGACCGTCGCCGCCGGTGCGCACCGCGGCCGTCACGAAGTCGGCGCGCGTGCCCGAGGTGATGAACGTCTTGGCGCCGGTCACGACGTAGTGATCGCCGTCGCGCACCGCGCGGGTCGCGAGCGAGGCGACGTCGCTGCCGCCGCCGGGCTCGGTGATCGCGAGCGCCGAGACCTTGCCGTCGCGCAGGCACGGCGTGACGAACCGGCGCTGCTGCTCGGGCGTGCCGAACCGGACGATCGGCGGAAGCGCGATGCCGTGCGTGCCGAGCCCGACCACCGTGCCGACCGAGCGTCCCGCGAGGATCATCTCCTCGCACGCGACGATCACGTGGCCGAGATCGCCGCCCTGCCCGCCGAGCGGCTCGGGGTAGCCGATCCCCGTGATCCCGGCCTGGGCCGCCGTGCGGTACAGCGCGAGCGGGAACTCCTCGTCCTCTTCCCACGCCGCGCCGTGCGGCGCGATGTGCGTCCGAGCGAACTTGCGCGCGGTCTCGCGGATCGCCGCGTGCTCCTCGGTCTCGAACAGATAGGCCATCCGCGCGAGCATACTCGCGGCGCGCGACCGTGCCAGCAACGATCGCGTTACGCGAACACGTCGGCGGTCGCCGAAACCGTGTCGCGTTCGGCGAGCGCCGCGGCCACGCGCAGCCCCGCCGCCGCGAGCACGCACGCCGCCCCGACGATCCCGGCGGCGACCAGCGGCGTGTCGACCCACCAGCTCGCGACCGAGAGCGCGGCGATGAGCGCGGCGCCGAGCGCGAACAGCCGGGCACGCGCGGGCTGGCGGCCGCGGGCGTAGCGTGCGAGCGCGGCGAGCGCGATCGCGATGCCGATCGGCAGCATCGAACCGGTGACGAGCGGCGAGAACCCGGCGCGGCCTCCGAACGAGAAGTCGCCGAGCCAGCTGGTCTGGCGGGCGTGCACGATCGCGACCCACAGCGCGACCGCCGCGCCGAGCTGGATCGAGTAGCGCGGCAGCCGCTCGAGCGCCGATCCGGCCAGCCGGCTCAGCCACGCGCTCGACCACGCGGCGGCGGCGGCGTTGAGCAGGAAGGTGGAATTGACGGCGAGCTGGCCCGGATCGTCGACCAGCCCGATCGCCAGCGTCCCGGCGACCGCGGCGACGCAGCCGAGCGAGGCCATGCGCAGCGCGCGCGCCGCGCGGCCGGGCGAGCGCGGCCGCGGATCGAGCTGGCTCGCCGCACCGCCCGCGAGCACGATCAGCGCGAGCGAGTAGCCCGCGATCAGCCCCGCGAACACGTAGTAGATGTATTCGCCCTCGCGCAGCGAGCGCGCGAGCAGGTGTTGCACCGGCGGCAGCGGCCGCAGCACGCTCGCCGCGATCGCGGTGGCCAGGCCGACCGCCAGGTAGCGCGCGCCAGCCGCGACCGTGAATCCGATCGCGCTGCCGAGCCACGCCAGCGGCACGGCCCAGTCCAGCCACTCGAGCCACGCGAGGTCGTCGAGCTTCTCCCGCCGCATCATGATGGAGAGGAACACCCACGATCCCGCGACCAGCACCTGGGAGGCACCCGCGACCGCGCCGCCGGCCCGGATGCGACCGCGGCCCCGCCATGCCAGCTCGAACCCGGCGACCGCGAGCCACAGCGCGACCGAGGTGTCGATCCCGAAGAAGATCGTCTGCCAGCGCCGCTCGAGCACGTCCGGCACCGCGATCACGAGCACGACCGTGACCACGTAGAACACGATCTGGGCGAGCAGTCCGACGACCATGGTGACCGGCGCAGCTCGCCACTTCATGTGCGCCCCAGCATACGCGAGCGATGGTACGAACAGGTATGCAATCTCCACCCGTGCCTCCGAGCCTGCGCCGCTCGGATCACCTGTCGTGGTTCACGCACATGGGTGCGGTCTACCTGTTCCACGATCTGTACGGCTACCTGATGGAGATGAGCCCGGACATCGCGGAGCTGATCGAGGCGTTCGGCAGCGGCGCGGACACCCAGGCGACGATCGACCAGATGCGCGCGCGGTTCGACGGCACCGATCCGGCGCAGTTCGTCGACGTGCTGGTCGCGCACGCCGTGCTGGTGCCGCCCGACGAGGACGAGCTCGAGGGCCTGTGGGCGTTCGTGCCGATCAAGGCGCGGTGGAACATCTGGCAGCGGCGCGGCGACCGGCTCGTGCTGTGGACGGCGTGGGGGGACCGCCCGGTGCAGGAGGTGTTCCTCGACGAGGCCGAGACCCGGATGTGGGACGCGTTCGACGGCGAGAAGCGGCTGGTCGAGCTGCGCGCCGCGCACGATCCGGCGCGCTTGCTCGGCCTGGTCCGCCGCCTGGTCGACAGCGACGTCCAGGCGCTGAAGCTGTCGATGATGCCGTGGTCGGTCTACGCCAAGCGCCCTGCGCTCGCGCCGCGCTACCTGGCGTCGACCATGCCGTACGCGCCCTGGCACCCGGGCGAGCCGGTGCCGCCGCCGCCCGAGCTCACCGACTACTACCGGCACGCGATCGGCGATGCCGACGCGCAGTTCGATCACCTCGAGACCACGCTGTCGCACCTGCTGCGCGTCCCGCATCCGGCGCTCGCCGGCCGGACCTACGGCCAGGCGCTGGTCGACGCGCTGCTCGCGCGCGATGCGGTCCCCGCCGGCCGCGTCCGCGTGCTCGAGATCGGCGCGGGGCTCGGCTACGTCGCGCGCGACGCGATCGCGCGGCTGCGCGCGGCCGGACGCGAGGTCGCCTACACGATCGTCGAGCTCGCGCCCCAGCTCGCGGCGGCGCAGCGCGCGCGGATCGGCGGCGACGCGACATGGATCGAGGGCGACGTGCTCGCGACGCGCCTGCCCGAGGCCGCGTTCGACCTCGTGCTGTGCAACGAGATGGTGGGCGACCTGCCGGCGCGCCAGCTGTCGCGCGCCGACATCGGGCTCGCGCTCGACGGCACCGGCACGGCCGATCCCGAGCGGGTGCGCGCGCTGTGCCCGATCGCCGCCGAGCTCGGCGTCCCGCTCGACGACGCGCCCGAGCCGTTCTACCTCCAGACCGGCGCGCTCGAGCTGGTCGCGAAGCTCGCGCGCTGGCTCGCGCCGGGCGGCACCGCGGTGGTGACCGAGTTCGGCGATCGCGCGGCGTGGCCGCGGCTGTCGACCCAGCTCGATCACCCCGAGCTGTCGACCCACTTCGGCCAGCTCGAGCACGCGGCGCGCGCCTCGGGGCTCGAGGCCAGCGTCGAGTTCGTGATCGACCTGATCGATCTCGATCGCACGCAGCGCGGGCTCGCCACCACGCGCAGCCAGTTCCGCGCGCTGCGCGCGCTCGCCGCGGATGCCGGCGTCGACCTGCCGAAGATCGGCTTCACCGAGGCGCTGCTCGCCGAGGTGGTCGGCGACAAGCTCGACCTCGCGACGGTCGGCGACCTGCGCTGGGATCGCATCGAGGACCGCCTGATGGGGCTCGTGCCGCACGAGTTCAAGGCGCTGATCGCGAAGCGGCCGCGCTGATCCGCGCAGCGCGCGCGCGTGCACACGGCCTCCCGCTTGCACGGCTCCGGCTTCGAACGGAGGTACTCGCATGTCGAAACGCCTAGGTGGCCTCGCGCTCGCGGCCGGCCTCGCGCTCGGGGCGCCCGCCGTGTCGGCCGCGCCCGAGCACCCGGTCGCAGCGCAGCAGGAGAGCGCGCCGGCCGCGCCGACCGCGAACGCCGAGGACGGCGCGCGCTACGCGGCCCGCGAGCATCACCGCCGCGATCGCCAGGCCGCCGAGTTCCAGGGCGGCTCGATCATCGCCGTCGGGATCTCGACCACCGCGCTGGTCGTGATCCTGATCGCGGCGGTCGTGTTCTTGTGACGCGCGCGCTCGCGATCGCGGCGCTCGCTGCCGGCTGCGTCGCGCTGCCCTACACCGGCGGCGCCCGCCCGGCCGACGCGGTGCTCGACGCGAGCTGGCTGCGCGCCGCACCGACGCCGGCGATCCGCCAGGCCCACGAGTCGGACTGCGGCCTCGCGGCGCTCGCGATGATCGCCGGCGCGTGGGGCCAGGCGTGGCCGCTCGACCAGCTCGAGCGCGAGCTGCCGCCCGGGCCGCACGGCACCAGGCTCGCCGCGCTGCGCGATCTCGCGCGCCGTCGCGGGCTCGATGCCCACGCGATCCGCGCGACCGCGGCGGATCTGCGTCACGAGCTCGCGGCCGGCCGCCCGGTCGTGCTCGGGCTCGTGCTGCCGCACGAGCGCGAGACCCGCCTGGCGCACTACGAGGTCGCGATCGCGATGTCGACGCGCGATGGCAGCGTGATCACGATCGATCCGGCGACCGGACGCCGCCTGCGACGATCGCCGAGCACGCTCGACGCGGAGTGGCAGCCCGCGGGCTACCCGGCGCTGGTCGTCACCGCTGGCACGCGCGATGCTCGGAACTAGCGCATGAGCCGATACCGCAGATCGATCGTGCTGGCGCTCGCGCTGGTCGCCGCGGATGGCTGCAACCAGCGCGACCAGGCCGTCGCGCAGCGCGCGGCGCACGAGGCACGCCACGACCTGCGCGCGCTGTCGCTGCGCGGCAAGGTCGAGGTCGCCGCGAGCCAGCCGTACCTGATCCGCACGCTGGCCGACGCGCTGCCGCTGAGCGCGGCCGGCCGGGCCCAGGTCCACGAGCAGCTGCAGGTGCTCCAGATGCGGATCGACGAGGCCCGCGACGCGGTGCGCGCGCTCGACGGCGCGCCCGAGGCCGAGCTGGCCCAGCGCGAGGCCGCGGCCGAGGCCGCGGTCGATCGCCTCGACGCCGCGCGCGCCGACGCCTGGAGCGCGCTGAACGACGCGCCGAGGACGCAGCGCTCGTCGTCGTAGCTGGCGACCGGCGCGACGTGCTAGCGTCGCCGCCGATGGCCAAGCCACTGGAGTACAACGCCACGCTCGTCGAGCGCATCGACCTCACCGACGCGCTCACGATCTTCCGAGTCCAGCCGGATCAGATGCCGGCGCAGCGCCCGTGGTTCGTGCCGGGCCAGTACTGCGTGCTCGGCCTCAACAACGCGGAGAAGCCGGAGCTCGGCTCGGTGCGGCGATCGATGTCGATCGCGTCGGCGCCCGAGGATGAAGGTCCGGTCGAGTTCTACATCCGCTGGGTCGCCAAGCCCGAGTCCGAGAACCCGCTCACCCATCTGTTGTGGAAGGTCAAGGCCGGCGATCGCGTCTACATGCGCGCGGTCGCCGCCGGCGTGTTCACCGTGAAGGACACGGTCGGCGTCGACGACGCGCGGCTGCGCGTGATGGTCGCCGCCGGCACCGGCTCGGCGCCGTTCCTCAGCATGCTGCGCAGCGAGCTGCGCCACGATCCGGACGCCGACCTCTCGAGGTGGGTGCTGCTGCACGGTGCGTCGTACCCGGCCGACCTGGGCTACCGCGACGAGCTCGCGCAGATGGTCGAGCGCAACCGGCTGAGGTACTGGGGCACGGTGAGCCGGCCCAAGGAGGCGCCGGCCTGGAAGGGCGACACCGGACGCGTCGAGGCGTTCTTCGAGCCCGCGCGGCTCGCGGAGCTCGAGAAGCGACTCGGCCTGCCCGCCGGCGGGTTCACGCCGAAGCACGCCGCGATCTTCATCTGCGGCCTGACCGGCACGATCTCCGGCACGATCATCCCGCTGATCGATCGCGGCTTCGTGCCCGACTTCAAGCGCATCCGCGAGGCGCTCGGCGTGCCCGCCGACGTCAAGGACAGCATCTTCTACGAGCAGTACGACACCGAGCCGGTGATCAACGTCAAGGATCCGGCGGTGACCGAGCCGCTCAAGGCGCGGATGCAGGCCGCGCTCGCCAGAGTCGCATGACCGCGTTCGTGCTCGGCGCCACCGGCTTCGTCGGCCGCGAGGTCGTGCGCCAGCTGTGCGTGCGCGGCGGCAAGGTCTACGCCCACGTCCGCCCGGACTCCAGGCAGCTCGCCGACTGGCGCGCGAAGCTCGGCGAGCTCGGCGCCGAGCTCGACACCACCGCGTGGGACGCCGCCGCGCTCGCCGCGCGCTGGCGCGAGCTGCGCCCCGACCAGATCTACATCTGCATCGGCACGACGCGCTCGAAGGCCAAGTCCGACGCCGTGCAGGGCAACATCTACGAGGCGGTCGACCTCGGCCTCACCAAGATCGCGTCCGAGGCCGCGCAGGCCTCCGGGATCACCCCGCGCCTGGTCTATCTGTCGTCGATCGGCGCCGACCCGGGCGCGCGCTCGGCCTACCTCAACGCGCGCGGCCGCGCCGAGGACGCGGTCAAGGCCGCGGGCGTGCCGTGGGTGATCGCCCGTCCGGCGATCATCACCGGCGCGCGCGACGACTCGCGGGTCGGCGAGCGCACCGCCGCGATCGTCGGCGACGGCCTGCTCGCGGTGGCGCGGGTGTTCGGCGGCCGGCGGCTGCGCGAGCGCTACCGCTCGACCACGCCCGACGTGCTCGCGTCCGCGCTGATCCGGCTCGGCGAGGCCGCCGAGCACGATCGCGTGGTCGACGGCGCGGACCTGCGGTGACCTGCGGGCTGCTCGGCTCGCGGCTGTTCGCCCCTGGGCGCGCTCCCGGACCGCGAACAGCTCGCGCTCTCAGTCCAGCCTCGGCCACGGCGGTACCTCGACGACGACCACGCGATCGTCCGGAGCGATCGGCACGCAGCGCACCTCGATCTTGTCGAGGTGGGTGGCGGCCTTGCGCTCCATGTCGGGGTCGTCGAGCTCGTTCGGCAGCGAGACCGCGCACGCGCTGGCGACGCCCTCGGGGATCTCGGTGATCGTGGCGTAGAGGTCGCCGGGCTTGGCGAGCGCGAGCACCTCGGGCGGTGCGTGCTCGCCCTCGACCTGGCGGGCCAGCCCGATGTTGGCGGACTGGAGGTCGCGGCTGAGCTCGAGCGCGGTGGTGGAGGCGACCCGGCCGGGCAGCACCACGACCTGCGCGTTGGGGACCGGGATGCCGGTCGTGCTTCGCGTGATGACGTCGATCGTGCGCTTCGACACCGCGACCGACAGCTGGACGCCGCGCACGACCGGCTCGCGCACGTCGACGGTGGTGCCCACCAGGAAGCTCTTGGTCGAGCGCGTCACCTCGGTGCGGACGTGGAGCTTGCCGCGCGGCGCACCGTCGACCCAGAACGTGCCGTCGGGCTGGACCGGCGCGATCACCGCGTACGACAGCGAGGCCGGCCAGGTCTGGTCCTCGATCTCGACCACGACGTTGGTCGACGACTCGCCGTGCAGGTCGACCTTGCCCTCGAGCCGGCTGGTCGGCTCGAGCTGCAGCGTCGTGCCGTCGGCGACCGCGGCGGGCGCGGAGCGGCGATCGCCGGCCTGGGCGATCACGATGCCGTCGCCGGGCGCGTCGGGCAACACGAACGAGCCGTCGAGATCGGTCGTCGTCGTGCGCAGGTGGTTCGAGCGGTCGCCGGGCGCGGCGAGCGCCACCGAGATCGCGTCTCCGGTGAGGTCGGGCCCGGCCGCGACGAGCGCGCCCGCGACCGGCTGGCCGTCGGCGTCGATCACGCGGCCGGTGATGCGCTGCGGATGTTCGTTGGGCAGCGAGCGGCGCAGCGCCTCGAGCCTGGCGTGCGCGGCCGCCACGTCGCCATTGTCGAGCGTCCACATCGCGATCCGGCCGTCGATCCGGCGGACCAGCGGATCGCCCTCGCCGAACGCGCTGGCGGCGCGCGCCCGCCAGGCCGCGAGCTGCTGCGGGATCGCGGCGAGGTCGTCGGGATGGCCGCGGATCTGGCGGAGATTCTCGGCTGCGAGGCCGGCCTCGAGCTCGGCGCGCAGCCGGCCACGGGTCGCGAAGTCGCCCATCGCGGCGTCCGCGCGCGCGATCGCGTCGTCGACGTTGCCGGCGCGGCTGGCGACCTCCATGCGCAGCAGCTCGATGGCCGCGGCGAGGTCGGCCTGCGGCAGCTTGGCGGCGAGCGCCTCGGCGCGCTTGACCTTCGCGATCAGGTCGGTGCCGAGGAAGCCGTTGACCAGCGCGTGGCGGGCCGCGGCGATCGCGACCTCCGCGGTGATGCGGTCGTCGCCGCACGCCTGCGCGGCGCTGTCGGCGTCCTCGAGGTGCTGGCGCTTGCCGTCGAGCCGCCGCACGTCGGCCGCGAGCGTGTGCGCGAGCGCGGCGGCGCACGGATCGCCCTCGGCGCGCGTGACCAGCGACTCGGCCTGCTTGCTGTCGACCGGCACGTCGGACACCGCCCAGCGCAGCGACTGCGCGATCGCGTCGCGCAGCTCCGGCGAGCTCGCGCGCGACAGCCGCGGTGGGCGCGAGGCCTCGCACAGCGAGGGATCGATCAGCAGCTCGCCGACGTCGAGCCGGGGCGGGCCGCGCACCGCCGCGCCGTGCGCGACCGCGTCGAGCCGCGCCAGCACGCCGTCGAGGCAGTCGAGCCGCGGCCCGCGGGTCGCCGGCGGTGCGCTGCACGCGCGCGCGCGCGCGCGGCCCCAGCGGTCGAAGTCGGCCTGGATCGCTGCGGCCGCGGTCGGCTGGCCCATGTCGCGCAGCTCGCTGGCGTGGGTCGGCGACCACACCGAGCTCGGCGCGAGGATCGGCGGGTCGCAGGCCGGCGCGCCGCCGCCGCGTCCGAACGCGGCCCACAGCAGCGCGCCGCCGAGCATCGCGACCGCGGCGGTCGCGATCGCGACGGTCGGCCGGCGCTCGGCGCGGACCAGCGCGGCGAGCATCGCGTCCATGCTGGGGTACCGCCGGTGCGGGTCGGGCTCGAGACCGCGGCGCAGCGGCTCGCGCAGCCGGCGCGGCAGCCGGTGCAGGTCGCGCGTCGTCGGACCGCGCCCGACCTCGCGCTTGAGATCGTCGATGGTCTCGCCGCGAAACGGACGCTCGCCGGTCAGCGCCTCCCACAGCGCGACGCCGAACGCGAACTGATCGGCCTCGGGCCCGACCGCGCCGCCGCCCCATTGCTCGGGCGCCATGTATGCCGGCGTGCCGAGCACCGAGCCGGTCGCGGTGATCCCCGACAGCGAGCTCGCCGCCGGCTTGGCGTCCGCACCGGCCGCCCGCGCGTCGGCCTCGACGCCGCGCGCGAGCCCGAAGTCGGTGACGCAGATCCTGCCGTCGCGGCGGCGCAGCACGTTGTGCGGCTTGAAGTCGCGATGGACCAGGCCGGCCGCGTGCGCGGCGGCCAGGCCGCGCCCCGCCGCGACGAACGCCGTCACGATCTCGTTCGCGGAGCGATGCGACGCCCGCAGCCAGTCGGCGAGCGTCTCGCCCTCGACCAGCTCCATCGCCACGTAGTCGCGGCCACTCGCCGAGCCGACCTCGTGCACGGTCACGACGTTGGGATGGGTGAGCCGCGCCATCGCGCGAGCCTCGCGCAGCAGGCGCTGCCGCGCCTCGCCGCCGCCGCTCTGCGCGCGCAGCACCTTGAGCGCGACGCGACGCTCGAGGTCCGGATCGAACGCGGCGTGGACCACGCCCATGCCGCCCTCGCCGAGCGTGCGCTCGAGCCGATAGCGGCCGAGCACGTCGCCGAGCACGGGCGCCGGCTTGGCCGGGGCGGTCTGATTCGACCCCGGGTCCGTCGCCGTGCGCGCCAGCTCGTCGTCGGCGCCACCGGAGGCCATCGTGGGCAGGATAACCTACAGCGCCCGGATCGACATTCCCTACTCGAAGCGCTTCTGCGCGGGCGCCTCGATCACGACCGTACGATCGTCGGGACCGGCAACCGTGCAGCGGAACCGGAGGTCCAACAGGCGCTGCTGAAACCGCCGCATCAACGCGGCATCGTTGAAGTCGCCGTTGAGCCCGATCACGCACACGGTCACGTTGCCGGCCGGCACGTCGGTGATGTGGGCGATCAGGTCGCCCGGCCGGACCTTGCCCGCGGCCTCCGGAGGGACCGCCTCGCCGACGATGGGGTGAGCGAACACCTGGCGCAGGCTCGAGCCCGGCACGTGGTGGAACAGGTCGTCGAGGCGCTTGACCTCGATCTTGCCGTTGAGCGCCAGCACGTAGGCCCCGTCGAGCGGGATCGCGAGCTCCGAGCGAGTGATCACGTCGATCGTGCGCTGGCCGTGACCGACCTCGAGCGCCACGCCGCCGATCGGCGCACTGCCCGCCGGGATGGTCACGAAGTCGACGCTCGAGCTGTACGCACCCGCTGCGAACATCACGAACCCGCCGATCAGCGCCGTGGTCGGCGCGCCGTCGATCGCGAACGTGGCGTCGGGCGCGAGCGGCGCGACCTGATAGAAGTACTGCGCGATCGGTCCGGCGGGGCGAAGCATCACGAAGCCGCGGGTCCGGGGCACATCGCCCAGCGCCACGCTGCCGCTGACCCGGCGGGTCGCGGCGAGCGCGATCCGGACGTGCGGCGCGATCGCCACCGCGGCGCGCAGGCCGTCGTGCTGTGCGAACACCGCACCGCGCTCGGGCGCCGCGGCGAGCGCGAACCGGCCGGCGGCGTCGGTGGTGACCAGCTGCACCCGGTCGGAACCCTGCATCGGCAACACGCCGATCGCGTCGACGCTGACCAGCTCGCCGACCGCGACGGTCGCGCCGGCAACCGGGCGGCCGGCGGGATCGACGACCTCGCCGGTGAGCGGCCGGCCGGCCACCACCGGTGCCGGCCGCCACACCCGCAGCATCGCGTCGTGGGCACCGGCGAGATCGCCGAGCAGAAAGCGCGCGAATGAATCGACCGCGTCGAACGCGCGCACCGTGCGCGGCTCGCCGTTCGCCACCGCGACCGGCCGCCAGGTCGCGATCGTCGCGCGCGCGGCTTCCATGTCCGCGACCTCGCCGCGGCGGAACTCGATCTCGAGCTCGGAACCGATCACCTCGAGCTCGCCGCGCACGCGGCCGCGCCCGTGCATCGCGGCGTAGGCGTGATGGATCGCGGCCATCGCGTCGGTCCAGTGCTTGTCCTGGCCCAACACGTCTGCGCGCAGCAGGTCGATCTCGGCGACCAGGTCGGGCTGGGCGACCCGATCGACGGCGACCTTGGCCGCCTCGATCGCGGCACGGCCCTTGGGGCCGATGCTCGGCGCCTCCGCCGCGTAGGGCGCCGCGGCGATCAAGGTATCGGCGCGCAACCGATCGTCGTCGCACGCGTCGGCGGCGGCCACCGCCTGGTCCGCGAGCGGCCGCGACACCTGACTGTCGGTCGTGGCCGCGCACGCGGCCGACAGCGCGATCGCGCGCGGACATGCGGCCAGGCCCGGGCGGTGCGCGAACGCGACCGCGTCGGCGCTGCCCGCACCGTCCGGCCCGGCCTGCAGCGCGAGCGCGAGCGCGCCGATCGTGTCGGCGTCGGGCCGGAGCGCCAGCCGCGGCGTCTGCTTGAGCGTCGTGCAGATCGCGGGCTCGATCAGCTGCGCGAGCACCTCGTCGGCCCGCACCACGCCGGGCGCGCGCGCGACCGCCGCGCGGACCGCCGCGAACCGCGCGAGCACGCCGTCGAGACAGCCGAGCTCGGGGTTGCGAACCTCGGGCGCGGCCGTGCG
>DATJAE010000311.1:0-5452 GCA_035516595.1 Kofleriaceae bacterium
ACGCCACGGCCGCGCCGGTGGACGCCACGGCCGCGCCGGTGGACGCCACGGCCGCGCCGGTGGAGGCCACGGCCGCGCCGGTGGACGCCACGGCCGCGCCGGTCGAGGCCACGGCCGCGCCGGTCGAGGCCACGGCCGCGCCGGTCGAGGCCGCCGTCGAGGGCGAGCCGACCACCACCGCGCCGCACGAGGTCTGGCAGCCGACCATGCCGCCGCTGCCGACCGCGCCGACCGTGCCGTGGAAGACGGTCGCGCCGAGCCTGGTGATCGACGATGCCGATCCCGACCGCGCCGAGCGCGAGCAGGACGAGCGCGCCGCGAGCGAGCGCGCGGTGACGTTCCTGCCGCCGATCCTGCTCGATCGCGAGGACCGGTCGGCCCGCCAGGGCGGGCTGACCCTCGCGGTGATCATCCTGCTGATCGCGGCGACCTTGACGCTCAGCTACCTGATGCGCCGGCCGAGCGTGAGCGGCGATGGCGTGACGATGACCGGGACGTCTGCCACGCTGACCTGATGCAAGGCGAGCTCGGCGTCGTGCTCAAGACGACGCCGCTGCGCGAGTCCGATCTGCTCGTCACGCTCTACACCGAGAGCCACGGCCGGATCGCGGCGGTCGCGCGCGGCGGGCGCAAGTCGCAGCGCCGGTTCGCGGGCGCGCTCCAGCTGCTCGTGCTGGGCCGCTACCAGCTCGGCCGCCGGCCGCGCGGCGAGCTGTGGGCGCTCGACGCCGCCGACGTCGTGCGCGAGTGGAGCGCGCTCGCGAGCGACGTGGTCGCGGTCGCACACGCGAGCTACGTCGCCGAGCTGGTCGGCGCGCTGCTGCCGGCGGAGCTGCCCGATCCGGCCGCGCTCGAGCTCGTGGTCGCCGCGTGGGACAGCCTCGCCGACGGCGGGCCGTCGCCGGCGGCGCTGCGCGCGGTCGAGCTCGCGCTGCTCGAGCTCGCCGGGCACCGGCCGGCGCTCGACGCGTGTGCCGCGTGCAGCGAGGCGGTCGACGACGGCGCGCTGTTCGATCCGGTGCGCGGCGGCGCGATCTGCCGGCGCTGCGCGGCGCACAGCCGCGACGCCGGCGTGCGCCCGATCGAGCCCGGTGCGCTCGCCTACCTGCGCGCGATCGCGGCGTGCGGGTCGCCGAGCGAGGCCCGCGTGCTCGACGCCGAGCCGGCGATCGCGGCCGCGGATCGCACGGCCGCGCGCGACGCGCTGGTCGCGATGGTGCAGGGGCTCGTCGGCAAGCCGCTGCGCTCGCTCGAGTACATCGCGAAGCTCGGCGCGGCGGGACGGCGGCCGTAGTATCCTGCGCGCCATGGGATGGATCGCGCGGCTCGCTGCGGTGATCGTCGCGTGCGTCGCGGTGACCGCGGCGGCGGGTCCGGAGCCGGGCGACGGCAGCGGCAACGGCAGCGACATCGAGATGGACGCCGGATCTGGCTCGGGATCGCAACCGCCGACCCCGGCGCAGCCGGACCCGGTCGCCGCGAAGCGCTGGCTGGCCGCCGCGCAGATCCTGGTGCAGAAGGGCGACTACTGGACGCACGCGAACAAGCCCGACGAGGCCAAGGCCGAGTACCAGAACGCGGTCACCGCCTATCACAAGGCGATCGACGCCGGCGAGGACGTCAGCACCTACCTCGCGCTCGCGCAGGTCGAGGACAAGCTCGGCGATCTCGCGGACGCGTACGCGCACGCCAAGCGCGTGATCGACGCGCAGCCGCCGGTCAAGCCGGACGTGCTCAAGAAGGCGCAGGCCAAGCTCGACGATCTCGGCAACCGGGTCGGGATCGTGACGCTCGCGATCAAGCCGGACGGCGTCGCGGTCGCGCTCGGCAACCAGCAGGTGGGCACGTCGCCGCTCGCCCAGCCGATCGTGCTGGCGCCGGGCAGCTACACCCTGTCGCTGTCGGCGGTCGGCTATCAGCCCAAGGACCTCGAGATCAAGGTGGACGCCGGATCGGAGAGCGATCGCAAGATCGAGCTCCAGCCGGTGCCGGTGGTGGTCAAGAACGTCGCGCCCGCGCCGCCGCCGCTCCCCCCGCCGCCGCCGCCGGGCCCGCCACCGGACAAGCTGCCGCTCTACATCGGCGCCGGCGCGACCGGCGCGCTCGCGTTGACCGCGACGATCAGCGGCATCGTCGCGCTCCACGATCACGGCGTGTTCACCGGCGCCGGGACCAGCCCGTCGGCGCGCTACGACGCACAGGTCAACGGCCGCACCGCCGCGCACGTCGCGGACGCGTGCTGGCTCGGCGCGCTGGCTGGCGCCGGGTTCACCGCCTACTGGTACGTGTTCAAGTACATGCCCGCCGAGCGCGCATCCAAGGAACCGCCCGCCACCGCGGTCCTGCCCTGGGCTCGACCGGGCGCTGGCGGACTTGCCGTCGGCGGTTCATTCTAGAGACACGCATGGCGAATCCTGGCTATCCGCAGATGATGGGACCCGGCGGCCCACCGATGATGCCGCCGCCGATGCAGATGCAGCCGATGCATCGCCCGGTGCGGCGCGGGACCTCGAAGATCGTGCCGGTGGTGGTCTCGGCGGGGCTCGCGGTCGGGGTGTTCTGCGGCCTGCTGTTCGGGCTGGGCACGGGCAAGGACGACGCCAGCGCGGCGCCGTCGAAGGGCAACAACGTCAAGGCGCACGAGGACGACGACACGCCGCCGCCGGTCACGTCGACCTCGCCCACGCCCAAGCCGGCGGTGAAGCCGGCGGCGGGCTCGGGCTCGGCGGTCGCCGCGGGCGCGGGCTCGGGCTCTGCGGCCGCGGGCTCCGGATCCGGCTCGGCGGTCGCGGTCGCGGCCGGCTCCGGCTCGGCGGTGGTGGCGACGGTCAAGCTCGCGATCGCGATCACGCCGCAGGCCGCGGCCGACGTCGCCAAGATCGAGGTCGACGGCACCGCGATCACCGGCAACTCGATCGACCTGCCGGCCGACAAGAAGCTGGTCAAGGTCACGATCACCGCGACCGGCTATCACTCGTTCGAGAAGAAGGTCGACCTGTCGGGTGGCGACACCACGGTCGAGATCGAGCTGAGCAAGCGCTCGTCGGGCGGCGGCTCGCCCGGCTTCGGGGGGGCCAGCCGGCCGACCGGCGGTAACGTGCCGACCCGTCCACCCGGACCACCGCCGACGCCGAAGAAGAAGCCGGGTGGCGGTCTGATCGACATCTGATAGGGTCTCCGGAATGCAACGCATCCGCGTCGGGCTGTCACCGATCTGGGGGAGCGCGTTCCTCGCGATCGCGGTGCTCGATCTGTTCGTCTACTCGCTCAATCACGAGACCCTGCAGCTCTTGCTCGGCCTGATCATGGGGCTGGTCGGCGTGTCGTACATGTTCGGCACGCTGCTCGTGATCGATCGCTTCGCGGTGCAGCTGAAGAACCCGCTCGGCATGGCGCTCAAGACCTATCCGTACGAGTCCCCCGACGATCTCGCGGTCGAGGGCCGCAAGCTGTGGGTGACCACCGGCGGCCAGCGCCGCAAGGTCAACGGCATGCTCGCGAACGGCTCGCACTGGCGCGCGATGGCCGCGGCGATCGCCGAGGCGCAGGCCGAGAAGTCCCGTACCTCGCCGCATAGGACATGATCGGTCGCGCGCGAAGTTCTAGCCCTTGACCGCGCCGGCGGTGAGCCCGCCGACCAGGTAGCGCTGCAGCACGTAGAACGCGACCATCACCGGGATCGACGTCACGATCGCGCCGGCCGCGAACAGCCCCCAGTCCGCCGAGAACTGGCCGACCGTCGACTCGATCAGGACGGGCAGGGTGTAGCGCGACTCGTCGGTCATGAACGTCGACGCCATGATGAACTCGTTCCACGCGGTCATGAACGAGAACAGCGCGGTCACCGCGATGCCCGGCCGGGCGAGCGGCAGGATGATGCGGCGGAAGATCAGCCATTGCGACGCGCCGTCGATCCGCGCGGCCTCCTCGAGCTCGCGCGGCAGCGTGTCGAAGTAGCCCTTGAGCGTCCACACGCAGAACGGGATCGCGGTGGTCGCGTAGACCAGCACCAGGCCGGCGATCGAGTTGAGCAGGCCGAGCTTGTCGAGCACGACGTAGAGCGGGATCAAGAGGAGCGTCGCCGGGAACATCTGGACGACCAGGAACGTGGTCAGCCCGGTCCGCCGTCCCGGGAAGCGGAAGCGCGACAGCGCGTACGCGGCGGTGCACGACAGCGCGACGCCGACCGCGGTGGTCGCGAGCGCGACGATCAGCGAGTTGAACGTGTGGCGCAGGAACAGCAGCTCGTCCGACTGGCCGCGCGCGGCGAACAGATCGCGGAAGTGATCGAGCGTGACCGCGCGCGGCAGCGGCGACGCCGACAGCGCGAAGCTGCGCCCCGGCTCGAACGCCTTCTTGAGCACGAGCATCACCGGGTACAGCACGATCGCGACCAGCACGATCAGCCCGACGTGGGCGAACGCGACGCCGACACGGTTCTTGCGCGCGGTCACGCGGCGTCCTTGCTGCGCACGATCCGCGTGCCGAACACCGTCCACAGCATGAGGATGAGGAAGATGATCGTGGCCTCGGCGGCGGCCATGCCGTACTTGTCGCCGCGCTCGAACGCGTAGCGGTAGGCGTCGGTGACCAGGATGTTGGTCGAGTCGCCCGGCTTGCCGGCCGAGACCAGGTAGATCACGTTGAACATGTTGAACGTCCAGATCGAGCCGAGCGCGACCGCCGGTCCGAGCGCCGGACGCAGGTGGGGCAGCGTGATGTGGCGGAACCGCTGCCACGCGCTCGCGCCGTCGACCGACGCCGCCTCGTAGAGCTCGCGCGGGATGGTCTCGAGCGCGCCGAGCGCGACCACCATCATGAACGGGAAGCCGAGCCAGGTGTTGGTGATCACGTTGGCCGAGAACGCGGTCGACCACGAGCCGAACCACGACACGTCGGACAGCCCGAACGCGCGGAGCAGCGAGTTGATCGCGCCGTACTCGCCCTCGAACATGCCCTTCCAGATCAGCGCGGTGATGTAGTTCGGGATCGCCCACGGCAGGATCAGCAGCATGCGGAACACGCCCTTGCCGCGCAGCCAGCTGCGCGACAGGACGAGCGCGAGCGCGACGCCGATCGTGACGTGGAGCGCGACGTTGCACACGGTCCACAGCACGGTCACGCCGAGGATGAACCAGAAGTTCAGCGGATCGTCGAGCGGCGCGCCGCCGCCCGACAGGATGTCCTTGAAGTTGGACAGCCCGACGAACGTCCACGTGCCGTGGTGGTGGTCGTAGAACCCGAGCACGATCCCGATCACGAACGGCGTCGCGACCAGGATCAGCATCGCGATCGCGGCGGGCGCGAGGAAGCCGAGCGCGGTGCGGTGGCGGCGCATCCCGCCGGCGAGCCGCTCGGTCCATTGCACCTGCTGGGCGAGCGCGGTCGCGGCGCCGATCAGCACGATCGCGGTGGTCGCGACCGGCGCGTCCCACAGCACGGCGGGCACGGC
>DATJAE010000312.1:0-7466 GCA_035516595.1 Kofleriaceae bacterium
GACGGCGACGGCCTGTCGATCGGCGGCAACCACATGATCCATGCGCTGCGCCGCAACATGGATCTCAAGATCATCCTGTTCAACAACTAGATCTACGGCCTGACCAAGGGCCAGTACTCGCCGACCTCGTCGCTCGGCACGCGCGCGGCGTCGACCCCGGTCGGCTCGGTCGACCACCCGGTGAACCCGATCGCGCTCGCGCTCGGCGCCGGCGCGACGTTCGTCGCGCGCGCGGCGGACACCGACGCCAAGCTGCTCGCGTCGATCCTCGACGCCGCCTACAAGCATCGCGGCGCGTGCTTCATCGAGATCCTGCAGAACTGCCCGGTGTTCAACGACGGCGTGTGGGAGGCGGTCAAGGACGATCCGGCCAACCGCCAGGTCGCGCTCGCCGACGGCAAGCCGCTGGTGTTCGCCGGCGGCCAGAAGGCGATCAAGCTCGGCGCCGGCCTCCAGCCCGAGCTGTGCGAGCCGAGCGATCCGGCCGTGCTGACCCACAGCGAGCGCGGCTCGCTGATCTACGCGCAGCTGCTCGCGCAGCTCGTGCAGCCGGATTTTCCGGTGCCGATGGGCATCCTGTACCGCCACGACAAGCCGACCTACGAGCACCTCGCCCACCAGCAGCTCGACGACGCGATCGCCAAGCAAGGCCCGGGCGATCTCAACAAGCTGATGTACTCGGGGATGGTGTGGGAAGTCGGTGCCGACGGCACGCGTCACTAGGCCATGACCCAGGTCAGCTCCGAGGACGTCGAGAAGACGATCGCCGCGTTCAGCCGCCTCGACAAGCGTGGCGACAAGAAGGCGATGAACAAGCTCGCCCAGCGCCTGCAGAAGGAGCAGCCGTTCCTGCTCCAGCACGCCGCCGCGGTGCGCACCGAGCACGGCGACGCGGTCGGCGAGGCCGCGGTGTTCTACGCGACGCTGGTGTGGGCGATGTTCGATCGCGGGCGCGACGGCACGCTGCCGCGGCTCACCGTGCAGAACCTCGCCGACGCCGATCGCGTGGTCACCGAGGAGCTCGGCAGGGTCGACGGCCTCGCCGAGCTGCCCGTGCACGAACGGGTCGCGCCGGCGCTGGTCGCGGCGCAGCCGCACGTCTACCGCAAGCTATCGGAGCTGCTCGCGGAGGACGTCAAGGAAGCGGCGATGACCGCCGACACCGCCGCGACGATCATCAAGCCGACCGAGGTCGTGGTCGAGGCGTTCGACGCCGCGCTCTCCGGCCGCCGGCCGGGCGAGCGTCAGGGCACGATCGTCGCGGAGGCCAAGGTCGGCCGCAACGATCCGTGTCCGTGCGGCAGCGGCAAGAAGTACAAGAAGTGTCACGGCGAAGCCGCGTAGCGCGGTTACGCCAGGCCCTCGACCCGGACCCACGGCCCGGCGGTGTACGGGAACGACTGGTCGAAGTGAACGTGCGAGACGTACCACAGCGACACGTCCTCGCCGTCGAGCGACTCGGCGCCGACGTACGCCGCGGGGAACGGCTGGCTGCCCGCCGCGCTGCGCGGCGAGTACGGCGCCCATTCGCCGTCGTGATAGCGGATCGCGAACACCTCGGCGTCGTCCCAGCTGTGCGGCCGGATGTTGATCGCCGCGCGCGTGCCGAAATCGACCTGGCGCCACACGTTGCCGTGCTCGTCGGCGTCGCCGGTGTACGGGAACCAGCCCTCCTGCTCGACGCGATGCCAGCGGCCGTCCTCGAAGTGCTCGAACGCGTCGTCCTTGGCACCCGCGAGATCGAAGTCGAAGCGAAAGTGCGGGTGATAGGTGTGCTGGTCGTGGATGCCCGGCCCGAAGATGGTCAGCCACGGGCACATCCGGCCGTCGTCGTGGAACCGCCACAGCTGGGTGTAGTGGTAGGGGCCGGCGGAGAAGCTCGCGGTCAGCTCGACCCCGCCGCGAAACGACTGCACGCGGACCGGGCCGTCGACCGTGCGCGTGCCGAGCGGGACCCACCACGGCCCGTGCGACTCGCCCGGGTCCTTGTCGACGTCGAGCGTCTGGCGCTGGTGATCGATCGTGACGTAGGGCAGCGAGCCCTCCCACAGCACGCGGTGCCCGCGGTAATCGCCGAGGTACACCATCAGCCCGGCCGACTCGGTGAGCCGCCAGTGGAACTTCCACCCCGCTTCCTCGATGACGTTGCTCATGGTCACCACTGCTCCGCCGGGACCACCTGGGTCACGGCCTGATCGATCAGGTCGACCACCGCGACGAGCGACGCGTGGCCGCCGGTGTGGCCGAACACGACCGCCGCCGAGCGGCGCGTGTAGGAGACGTCGGTGGGCGTGCGCCCCCAGTACTGCATCACGGTGAGCGCGCGATCGCTCATCGCGAGCTTCTCGCGGACGCGCGGATCGACCATCGCGATCGAGGTCGCGAGCGCCTCCTCGTCGCGCGACAGCATCGGCTGGCCCTTGCTGAGCTCGAGGTGGGCGACCACCCCGGCGTCGAGATCGACGCAGGCATCGACCGCGCGGTCCTGCGAGTAGTCGTACGCGATCACGCGCGCGAGCCGGTGGCCCGCGATCCAGTGCGGCGGCTTGACCACGAGCGGCTCGGTGCACAGCACGCGGTAGCGGCCGACCTTGGCCATCGCGGCCAGCCGGCGGTCCTCGGTCAGGGTGCGGACCGCGTCGGCGGCCTCGCCGGGGGTGAGCGGATCGAACAGCACCGGATCGGCGTTAGCGACATCGGGGTCGCGCACGCGCGCGTGCTTGCCGGCGGCCGGTTTTGCTTTCGATTTCGCCTGTTTACTTGCCTTGACCGGCTTTTTCGCAGACCCCATCGCGCGCACTATACACGTTCTTAGATCGCGACCCCTGGCTCGGGCGTTTGATTCGCCATGCTCCGCAGCCTGCTGTTCGCCACCGCCATGCTCGCCGGCGCTTGCTCGTCCGCGCACGCGGATCAAGTCGCCGCCCCGATGATGCCCGGACCGCGCACCGCGCTCGCGATCGCACCCGCGAAGGTGCGCGCGCCGTACGACGTGCAGGTGATCCGCGACGACGGCACGACGATGCCGACCTACGCGCTCAAGGACCGGTTCTACGTCCAGGGCAACGCGGGCGACCGCTACATCATCCGCGTCACCAATCCGACGCCGAACCGGGTCGAGGCCGTGGTGAGCGTCGACGGGCTCGACGTGGTCGACGGCGAGGACGGCGACCTCCACAAGCGCGGCTACATCGTCCCGGCGTACGGCGACGTGCGGATCGAAGGCTTCCGGACCTCGCTCGACGACGTCGCGACGTTCCGGTTCTCGTCGGTCGATGGCTCGTACGCCGGCCGCAAGGGCAAGGCGCGCAACGTCGGCGTGATCGCGGTGGCGATCTTCGAGGAGCAGGCGCCGCCCGAGGACCAGCAGATCATCGTCGGCGCGACCGACGGCAAGCGCAAGGGCGGCTACGACTGGCGCAGGGACGTCGACGCGTCGCGCGGGGGCCGCTATCGCGGCCCGGTCGGGGGCGAGGGGGACTACGCGGGCGCGGGGGCCGACGCCGCGAAGCAGGAGCCGAGCACGCCGACCACGACCGCGGCGGCACCGCCGGCGCCGCCGCCTCCGGCTGCGCACGACGCGCCGGCCAACGGTGCGGTCGCGCACGCCAACGGCGCCCCCGCCACGCGCTCGGTCGCCGAGAAGAAGAGCGCGGACTACGACTACGAAGACGACGGCGAGGACGAGGCGGCGACCACCCCGGCGCCGACCCATCGCCCCGGGCTCGGCACCGAGTTCGGCGAGTCGCGCTACTCGTCGGCGACGTACACCAAGTTCGTGCGCGCCGATAACCGCCCGGTCGCGATCGCCGAGCTGCGCTACAACGACACCGCGGGCCTGATGGCGCTCGGCATCCCGGTCGCGCCGCTGCCCGACGAAGGCGAGCTGAACACGCGCGAGACCGCCGATCCGTTCCCCGGCGATTCGCACTTCGCGACCGCACCGCGCTAGGGCGACGGTCCGGGATCGCAGTTCTGCAGCGGGTTCTTGAGCCCCTTCACGCACAGCGGCAGGTGCTCGGCGATGCACATCACCGCGCTCACCGAGCCATCGAACACCACGGCCTTGTGACCGATGTACATCGGCGCGCGGCACTCGACCGTGACCGACGTCCCCCACGGCGCCTCGATGCGCACGCCGCTGGGCCCGCGATGATGGCCGTCGATGTAGATCTCGGCGTCGCCGGGCTCGGTCATGACCTCGACCGTCACCGTGTCGGGATGCGGGCCGACCGGTAGCGTCGCGCCGCCGCCGCCGTCGCGCGCCGCCACGCCGTGCCTGCCGGCGTCGGGCGGCGCGATCACCACCACGACCGCTGCGTCCTCGGCGGCGATCGCGCCGGCGTCGGCGAGCTCGGCCGCGACGCGGCCCGCATCCGGCGCGGGGCCGGCGTCGCGCGCCGCGGCGACCTGGGTGTCCTCGTGGTCGGCGTGGAGCGCGATCACCAGCGAGCCGCCGCCGCCGAGCACGAGCGCCGCGGCGAGCGCGAGCATCGGCCAGCGCCGGCGCGGCGGCGGCTCGTCGTCGGCCGGGTCGGCAAACACGTGGTGCAGCGACAGCGGACCGGCGACGAACTCCGGCTCGTGCAGCTGCCTGGTCGAAGGCTTGTGGCGGCGCGGCGCGGGCTGCGGCGTCAGCATCGGATCGGCGCCGGGCGGCAGCGGCGGCAGCGACACGGTCGGCGGCAGCTCGGCGAGCCGGCCGGCGATCGCCTCGCACGCGTCGTGCAGCGCCTGCATCGTCTGGTAGCGCTCGTCGCGGTTCTTGGCGAGCGCCTTCATCACGATCGCCTCGAGCGCGGCCGGGATCGCGAGATCGGGCCGGACCAGGCTCGGCGGCGTGATCGGATCGAGCATCTGCATCGCGATCGTGCGGATCATGTTGCCGCCGCGATGCGGGACCAGGCCGACCAGCATCTCGTACATGATCGTTCCGAGCGCGTAGATGTCGACCCGGCGATCGGTGTCGGGCCGGCCGGCCGCCTGCTCGGGCGCCATGTACTCGGGCGTGCCGAACACCGAGCCGGCGCGGGTCAGCTTCGGGCCGGCCGCGGTGCCCTCGGCGGGCTGGACCTTCGCGATCCCGAAGTCGACGATCTTCACGAAGTCGGGCCGGCCCTCGCGCTCGGTCAGGAACACGTTCTCGGGCTTGAGGTCGCGGTGGACGATGCCCTTGTCGTGCGCGGCGCCGAGCGCGCGCGCGATCTGCATCGCGATCCGCACGACCCGCTCGGGCGGCAGCGGTGCGGCGTGCTTGATCGTCTTCGCGAGCGTCGTGCCGTCGACGTACTCCATCACCGAGTACGTCATGCCGTCGTCGGTCGTGCCGAAGTCGGTGACGTCGACGATGTGCGGGTGGCCGATGCGCGACGCCGCGCGCGCCTCCTGCATGAACCGGCGCACGGTCGCGGTGTCGCGCGACGCCTCGCGCTTGAGCACCTTGATCGCGAGCGGGCGCTCGATCACGTCGTGGCGCGCCGCGAACACCACGCCCATGCCGCCCTCGCCGATCTTGCGCAGCACGTGGTAGCGCTTGTCGAGCGTCTGGCCGATCAGCCGGTCGTAGTCGTCGATCCGCTCCTTGACCGCCGCGACCGCCGCGCTGGTGTCGGCCGCCGCCGACACCGCGCGCACCACGCTGGCCGGATCGTCGATCGTCTCGGACTCGGGGTCGAGCGCTCCGACCTGCGCCTCGACATACGCCGACACCACGGTGGGCTTGTCGGCCGCGGCCCGGAGCGGCGTGCCGTCGTACGGGCAGAACCCGGGCTCGTCGAACGACCGCTGGCAGGCCGAGCAGTCGTAGCGCACGTTACTGGGCCGGCCGCGTGTCCGAGTACAGGATGGTCTGGTAGTACGCGAAGATCTCGCTCTTCGCGGCGACCACGAGGATGGTCGCGCCGTTGAACTCCATCGTGGTCACGCTGCGCCCGAACTCCTGGCCGTTGTCGGGCTGGTCGTCGTTGAACGTCGCGTCGGCGTCGGCGTTCAGCGTGCCGCTGTTCGGGTCGATCGCGTGGAGCTCGACCAGGCCCGACTGGGTCGAGCCGACCGAGCGATCCGGGAAGCCGAGCGCGACGTACAGCTTGCCGCTGTCGCCCAGCGAGCCGATCGCTGCGCTCGCGAGATCGTCGGCGTCGAGCGGCGAGCCCACCGCGGTCTTCGCGGTGAGGTCGACCACGAACACCTGGCCGGCGGTGGACTTGTCGGCGTGCGCCGCGAGCACCGCGAACTTCGCCGTGCCGCTCTGCGGCACGAGGAACACGCGCGCGCCCGCGCCGGGCGAGAACCCGGTGGTCGTGAACGCGGCGGCCGTCGCGCTGATCGTCGGCGGCGCGCTCGCCGACGGCGGCTGGCAGGTCGAGCCGAGCGCGGACAGCGAGTACGACAGCAGCGCGCCGGTCGACGTCCACACCCACGCGTTGGTGTCGTCGGCCGCGATCGCGCCCGCGCCGGGGATCGCGGCGCCGCCGGTGTCGTTGGCGGCGCAGGTCACCGCGCCGCTCGAATCGACCACGCTCAGCTGCGCGCCGGCCGCGATCACCAGCTCCGGCCCGGCGAACGCCGCCGCGTCGGGCCCCGCCGCGGTCGACGCGAACGTCATGTCGGTCGGCGCGTCGACCGGGCCCGCGACCACCGCGATGTGGCCGGCGTCCATCGACTCGGCGACCAGCGCGACGTCGCCGGAGTTATCTGCGATCAGGATCGGCTGGTCGCCCAGCGAGTCGATCGCGTCGTTGCCGAGCCGGATCGTGCTGCCCGAGCCGACCCCGGTCGTGCCCTTGGGGTCGAACACCAGCGTCGAGTAGGTCGGCTCGTCGTTGCTGACGACCGCGAGCTCGCCGCCGAGCGCGTTCGAGGCGGCGCCGGCGATCGCGACCGCGTAGTCGGTCGAGCCGAGGTTGGGATTCTGCTGCGAGTGCGCCCAGGTCTCGTCCGACAGCGTGTCGAACGACGTCCAGTCGCACGCCGCGAGCGCGAGGCAGGCGATCGCGAGGCGCATCACCACGACACCTCCATCCCCAGGCCGGCATAGCCCGACCCGACCTCGGGTTGCAGTGTCACCGCGTGCATGTCGAACGTGCCGGTGGTCGGCGCGCCCTTGGTGCGGAACGTGTACCAGACCGCGGTGATCAACGAGATCGCGGCGACGCCGAACGTCGCGTCGGCGGCGATCGCGTAGATCTTGCCGCGCAGGAACCGCGGGTCGTTGTTGTCGGGCGGCGGCGTGCCCGACTTGATCGCCTTCTGCAGGTCGTCGTGCAGGTTGTTGGCCTGGACCCCGAGGTAGATGCCAGCGCCGCCGAACACCGCCGTCACGATGTACGCGGCGATCGCGTCGCCGTGACCCTGCTCGGGCTGGAAGTTCACGCGCAGCGACGTCTCGGTCTTGGCCTGGATCGTCACGTGCTTCGCGTAGGGCTTGGAGCCCTCGCGCCTGACCTCGATCGCGTGGTCGCCCTCGG
>DATJAE010000313.1:0-12783 GCA_035516595.1 Kofleriaceae bacterium
CCGCGCCGGTGTTCGAGCTCCACGATCGCGGCGACGCGGTCGAGGTGATCGCGCACGGCGTCAAGGCCGCGCGCACCGCGATCCTGCCGATCCGCGAGCGGCTCGAGGTGCCGGTCGCCGGCAAGCTGGCGGCGCCGCGCATCACGCCGGTCGATCCGACGGTGCGCCTGATCGAGATCGATCCCGACACCAACGCGCTGAGCGTCAAGCTCAAGATGGAGCGCCCGGAGGTCGCGGCGATGTCGCGCGTCGCGCAGGCGATCCAGGTCGGCGACGACCTCCACGTCCTGCTGCCGCGCAAGCTGCCCGCCGACGGCGCGGTCGTGAAGCTCCCCGAGCCGACCCTGCCGCCCGCGCTCGCCGCCGCGGTCGCCGCCGCGCCGGCGCCCAAGGCGTTGCCCGCGCCCGAAGTGGCAGCGCCGGCTCCGCCCAAGGCCGCCGCGATCGTCGCGCCCAGGCCCGCCCCGGCCGCGCCCGCCAGGCTCGCGACCGGCGACGACAGCTCGTCGAGCATGTCGACCTACGGCATGCTCGGCCTGGCCGCGGTCGGCGTCGGCATCTGGCTCATCCGCAAGCGCAAGCAGAGCGCGCTGCCGCAATCGTCGATCGAGGTGATCGCGCAGCGCTCGCTCGGGGGCAAGGCGCGCATCGTGTGGCTGTCGGCCGGTCAGCGCGAGCTGATCGTGTCGGTCACGCCCCAGGCCGTGCACATGCTCGGGCAGTGGCGCAAGGACGCGCCGATGCCGGCCGCGCTGCCGTTCGCGCAGGCCGAGCCTCGCCTGCCGCGCGCGATGACCCAGCGCGGCGAACGGATCGAGGCGGTCGATGCGCCCACGGTGTCGCGCACGACGACCAGCCCCGCGGTCGCCGGCATCCTCAAGCTGCGCGAGCGCACGATGCCGCCGGTCAACGAGGACGTCGCGACCGGTGACGACGCCGCCGACGCGCTGTGGGCCCGCGAGATCCTCGCCGCGACCGGAGCCCGCCGGTGATCCACCTGTTCACATCGGCCGCCGCGGTCACCGACCCGATCGCCGCGGCCGCGCCCGCCGCGCAGAGCGCGCAGCACGGCCCGCTGGGCGCGGTCGGCATGATCGTCGTCCTCACGCTGGTCACGCTGCTCCCCGCGGTCGTGCTGTCGTGCACCTGCTTCGTGCGGTTCATCGTGGTGTTCGGCTTCGTGCGCACCGGGCTCGGCACGCCGTCGGCGCCGCCCAATCAGGTGCTGGTCGGGCTCGCGCTGTTCATGGCGGTGTTCGTGTCGGCGCCGGTCGCCGAGCAGATGTACGACGCCGGCGGCCGCGGCTACCTCGCCGGCCAGATGGACGAGGGCCAGGCGCTGGCCGCGGCGACCCCGCCGCTGCGCAGCTTCCTGCTGCGCCGGACCAGCGAGCAGGACTTGTCGCTGTTCTACGAGGTGTCGAACGCGCCGCGGCCGCAGACCGTCGACGACGTGCCGCTCAAGATCGCGATCCCGGCGTTCGTGCTGTCCGAGCTGCGCGTCGCGTTCAAGATCGGCCTCACCATCCTGCTGCCGTTCCTCGTGATCGACCTGGTCGCGGCGACCATCCTGACCTCGCTCGGCATGGTGATGGTGCCGCCGCAGGTGGTGTCGCTGCCGATCAAGATCCTGGTGTTCGTGATGATCGACGGCTGGCACCTGGTCGTCGAATCGCTGCTGCGCGGAGCGATGGGATGACCACCGACTCGCTGCTCGACCTCTGGCGCAACGCGCTCTCGGTCGCGGTCTCGGTGAGCGCGCCGTTCCTGGTGTGCGGCCTGGTCGTCGGGCTCGCGATCGCGGTGATGCAGACCGCGACCCAGCTGCAGGAGAGCGCGCTCACGTTCGTGCCCAAGCTCGCCGCGGCGCTGCTCGTGATCGCGCTCGCCGGGCACTGGGCGCTCGACAAGCTCGGGCGGTTCACGACCCAGGCGTTCACGATGCAAGCCGCGCCGCGCACCGACCTCGTCGATCTCGACCGCACCACGCCATGACGGTCTCGCAGGCCGAGATCGGCGCGGTGCTGGTCACGCTCGCCCGGGCGACCGGGCTGGCCGCGACCGCGCCGGTGATCGGCGAGGCCGGCGTGTCGATGCGCGCGCGCCTGGTCTTCGTGATCGCGGTGTCGCTCGCGGTCGGCTTCGACCGCGCACCGGTCGAGCTCGGCGACGTGCCCGGCACCGCGGGCCTGGAGCTCGCGACCGGCTTGCTGGTCGGACTGATCGCGAGCTTCGTGTTGGCCCGAGTCGCGGTCGCCGGCCAGCTGATCGGGCTCTCGCTCGGCCTGGGCTTCGCGTCGCAGTACGATGTCCACGCCGGCGAGAGCGCCGGCACGACCCGCCAGCTCGCGACCACGCTGGGCGGCCTGGCGTTCGTGATGGCGGGCGGGCTCGAGGCCGTCGTGAAGAGCGTCGCCGCGGCGCCGGCCGACGTCTCCCACCTCGCGTCGCTCGGCCCGGAGCTGGTGCGCCAGGGCTGCGCCGCGTTTCCCGCCGGCGTCGCGCTCGCCGCGCCGATCGTGCTCGCGGCGCTCGCCAGCCACGTCGGGCTGGCGATCATGAATCGCGCGGCGCCGGCGGTGAACATGTTCTCGCTCGCGCTCGCCTGCACGCTCATCGTCGGCGGGTTCGTGCTGCTCGTCAGCGCCGCGCACCTTGTAGGTGGCGCGACCGACGCCGCGAAGCTGGCGATCGACGCGCTCGGCCGCTAGCGTCAGAGCCGCCGACAGCGAGCCGCCGAATTCGAGCGATCGCGATGACTTGGCGGCGGCCCGGGCGTTGCACGATGCCTCGCTGCCGTGTCCGATCCGCAGCGCACTCACAAGGCCACTCCCAAGCGGGTGCGCGAGTTCCGCAAGCGCGGCGAGATCGCTCTGTCGCGCGACGTGGTCTCGACCGCGAGCCTGATCGGCGGTGCGGTCGCGCTGTGTGCCTGTGCGGGGCTGTCGGCGCACGCGCTGACCGGCCTCGCGCGCGACGCGGCGCTCGCGACCGACGGCCAGGCCTCGTTCGACCTCGCCGGCGCGGCGCTCCACGGCTTCCTGCTCGCGGTCCTGCCGGTCGTGCTCGGCGCGGCGGTGTGCGCGGTGATCGCGATCGCCTCGCAGCTCGGCTGGCCGCCGGCCTGGAAGAAGCTGCAGATCGACTTCACCCGGATCTCGCCGGCCAAGAATCTCGCGCAGATCTTCGCGCCGTCGGCGCTGCTGCGCCGCACCGCCACCGCGTTCGCCAAGCTCGCGCTGGTCGGCACGATCGTGTTCGGCGTGCTGCGCTCGGGCATCGCGACCCACGCGCTCGACCCGATGAGCCTCGGCGCGCTGGCATGGACGCTGATCCGCCGCGCGCTGGTGCTCGTCATCCTCGCGCTCGCGGCGCTCGCCGCGATCGACTACGTGCTCGCGCGCCGGCGGATCGCCGCGAAGATGCGGATGAGCACCGAGGAAGTGAAGCGCGAGCACCGCGAGGCGGAAGGCGACCCGCACCTGCGCGGCAAGCGCAAGGCGCGCATGCGCGAGCTCGCCAAGCGCCGGATGGCCGCGGCGGTCGCCAAGGCCGATGTCGTGGTGGTGAACCCGACGCACTACGCGGTCGCGCTGCGCTACGACGAGAAGACCGACCACGCGCCGATCGTCGTGGCCAAGGGCATCGACGAGTCGGCCGAGAAGATCCGCGAGCTCGCGCGCAAGCACGGCGTGCCCGTGCTGAGCCGGCCCCCGCTCGCGCGCGCCCTGCACAAGCACGTCAAGGAAGGCCGCCCGATCCCGGCGAACCTGTACCGCGCGGTCGCCGAGGTGCTCGCGTACGTCTACCGGCTGCGCCACGGAGGTAGGCGATGAAGGCGCGCGGCCAGTGGACGATGGCGCTCGCGATGGTCGGCGTGCTCGCCGTCGCGATGGCGCCGCTGCCGCCGGTGTTCTTCGATCTGCTGATCGGCATCTCGCTGTGCCTGGCGGCGCTGACCTTCCTCGTCGCGTTCTACGTCGAGCGCGCGACCGAGTTCTCGGCGTTCCCGTCGCTGCTGCTGTTCGTCACGCTGTTCCGGCTCGCGCTCAACGTCGCGTCGACCCGGCTCATCCTCACCGGCCACGATGCGCACGCCGCGGGCTCGGTGATCGCCGCGTTCGGCGAGTTCGTGATCCGCGGCAACTTCGTGGTCGGCGCGGTCGTGTTCCTGATCCTGGTGATCGTCAACTTCATCGTGATCACCAAGGGCGCCGAGCGGATCTCGGAGGTCTCGGCGCGCTTCACCCTCGACTCGATGCCCGGCAAGCAGATGGCGATCGACGCCGACCTCGGCGCGGGCCTGATCAACGAGAAGGAGGCGCGCGAGCGCCGCAAGACGATCCAGCGCGACGCCGACTTTCACGGCGCGATGGACGGCGCCTCGAAGTTCGTGCGCGGCGACGCGATCGCCGGCCTGATCGTGCTCGCGATCAACGTGGTCGGCGGCATCGTGATCGGCGTCGCCCAGAACGGCATGTCGATCGGCCACGCCGCGCAGACCTACACGGTCCTGTCGATCGGCGACGGCCTGGTCGCGCAGGTCCCGGCGCTGCTGGTGTCGACCGGCGCGGCGCTGCTCACCACCCGCGGCGACGACGCCGAGCTCGGCCGCGCGCTGTCGGGCCAGCTGCTCACCCGCAAGCGCCCGCTCAAGGTGACCGCCGCGGTGCTCGCCGCGATCGGCCTGTTGCCCGGGATGCCGCACATCATGTTCCTCGCGCTCGCCGGGCTCGCCGGCTGGGCCGCGCGCCGCGCCGGGGACGGTGCGGTCGCCGAGACCAAGCCCGCTGCTCCGGGCGCCGCCGCGCCGGCCCGGAACGACGAGCGCGCGCACCGCGGCGAGCTCGAGGCCCAGCTGCCGGTCGAGCTGCTCGGCCTCGAGGTCGGGCTCGACCTGCTCGGCATGGTCGATGCCGCGCGCGGCGGCGAGCTGCTCACCCGGATCACGTCGCTGCGCAAGCAGCTAGCGCTCGAGCTCGGCGTGATCGTCCCGCCGATCCACATCCGCGACGACCTCCGGCTGCGTCCGGGCGGCTACCGCGTCCTGCTCTCGGGCGTCGCGCTCGCCGAGGCCGAGGTCCACGCCCACCGCGTGCTCGCGATCGATCCGACCGGTAGCGCGCTCAAGTCGCTGCCCGGCGAGCTCACCACCGAGCCGACGTTCGGCATCCCGGCCAAGTGGCTGCTGTCGAGCGACCGGCTGCGCGCCGAGGCCGCGGGCCTGACCGTGGTCGACGCGCCCGCGGTGATCGCGACCCACATCACCGAGCTGCTCCGCCGCAACGCGCACGAGCTGCTCGGCCGGCGCGAGGCGCAGGAGCTGCTCGACATCGCCGGCAAGCACAACGCGAAGGTCGTCGAGGAGCTGATCCCGCACCTGATGTCGACCGGCGGCGTGATCCAGGTGCTGCGCAACCTGTTGCGCGAGGGCGTCTCGATCCGCGACCTGCGCACGATCCTCGAGACCCTCGCCGATCACGCCGGCGTGATGAAGAACCCCGACGACCTCACCGAGCAGGTCCGCCAGCGCCTCGCGCGGCGGCTGACCCGCGCGCAGCTGTCGGGCGACGGCTCGCTGCGCCCGCTCGTGCTCGACCCGCGCGCCGAGAACCTGCTGCGCGACGGCACCGGCCGCAGCGCCCGCGCGCTGTCCAAGCTCACCGAGGACATCGCGAATCGCGCGAAGGACCTCGCCATGCGCGACGAGCCGCCGCTGCTCGTGGTCGCACCCGATCTGCGCCGCACGGTCGCCGGCATCGCCGCGCGCCACGTGCCGGGGCTCAGCGTCATGAGCTACCGCGAGGTCGATCCCGGCGTTCCGTTCGTCACTCGCGGGGTGATCTCCGCGCAGGAGTCTGCATGAGGGTCAAGAAGTTCGAAGGCGCGACGATGCGCGACGCGATCGCGAAGGTGAAGGCCGAGCTCGGCGAGCACGCCGTCATCATCGCGACCCGCGAGGTCCGGCGCGGGCTGCTCGGCGCCGGCATCGAGATCTCGGCCGCGATCGACGACCACGAGGACGGCCCGGTCGAGAGCACGACCGCGCGCCGGCCCGAGGAGCTCGACAAGCTGCTCGACCCGCTGCGCAGCGAGCTGCGGTCGCTGCGCGCGATCGTGCGCACCGCCGGCGGCGACACGCGTGCGAGCGAGCTGCGCGCCGAGGTCGCCGCGCTGCGCAAGGTCGTCGACGATCTGCGCAGCGAGCCGGCCGCCAGGCCGAACGGCTCCGTGCCGTCGCCCAAGAAGGGCGCGCCGCTGGTCGCGCCGAGCCTGGGCAAGGTCGTGATGCTGGTCGGCCCGACCGGGGCCGGCAAGACCACGACGATCGCCAAGCTCGCCGCCAACGCCGCGCTGGTCGAACAGCGCCGGGTAGGCCTCATCACGCTCGACAACTACCGGGTCGGCGGCATCGAGCAGATCCGCACGTTCGCCGAGCTGATCGGCGTGCCGGTCCAGGTCGCCGAGTCGCCGGCCGCGCTGCGCACGCTGATCAACCCGAACGACGAGCTCACGCTGATCGACACCGCCGGGCGCAGCCCGCGCGACGCCGCGGCGATCGCCGAGCTCGCGCGTCACATCGAGGGCCTCGAGATCGAGGTCCACCTCGTCGTGCCGGCCGGGACCTCGGCCGCGCACCTCGACCAGCTCGCACAGCGCTACCGCGCGCTCGGCCCGGTCCGCCTGCTGTTCACCAAGCTCGACGAGGTCGACCGCGCGCCCGAGCTGGCGGCGGCGCCCGGCCGGCTCGAGCTGCCGATCACCTGGGTGACGACCGGCCAGGCCGTCCCCGAGGACATCGAACAACCGACCGCGGTGCGCGTGCTCGATCTCGCCGCCAACGGTCTGTCCGCCCTCTCCACCACGAGCGCCGCCTAACCATGACCGATCAAGCAGCCACCTTGCGCGTCGTCCGCGACCCCAAGCCGTCCACCCCGCCGCGCCGCGCGATCTCGGTGTCGGGCGGCAAGGGTGGGGTCGGCAAGAGCACGATCGCGGTGAACCTCGCGATCGCCTACAGCCAGCTCGGCGCCAGGACGCTGATGGTCGACACCGACCTCGGCATGGCCGACCTGAACCTGTTGCTCGGGGTCGCGCCCGACAAGAGCGTGCTCGACCTGCTCGGCGGTGCGCCGATCGAGGACGTGCTGGTCTCGGCGCACGGCATCGATCTGCTCCCCGCGCTCAACGGCAGCTATCTCCTGTCGACGATGGGCCCGACCGCGCACCAGCGCATCCTGTCGATGGTCGGCGCGCTGTCGGACAGGTTCGACTCGCTGGTGGTCGACATCGCCGCCGGCATCGGCCAGGCGCAGACCACGTTCGGCGCGGCGACCAGCCACGCGATCGTGGTGGTCAACCCCGAGCCGCTGTCGATGGCCGACGCGTACGCGTGCCTGAAGACGCTGTCCATGCAGGAGGGCGTGCGCCACGCCTACGTCCTGCCCAACCGCGTGACGTCGCGCGCCCAGGCCGACGAGCTGATCGCCCGGCTCGGCGCGCTGGTCATGCGCTTCCTCGACCTCGAGATCACCGGGTTGCCCGCGATCCCCGCCGACCCGCAGGTCGCGGAGGCCGCGCAGTACGGCATCCCGCTTCTGGTTCACGCGCCGGGCAGCCCCGCCGCCCGCGCGATCCGCCAGCTGCCGCGCGCGCTGTCGACGCTCGCGCCGCAGGCCGACACCTGGTGGCGGACGTCCCGCGCGCAAGGAGCATCGCGATGAAGGCCTATGCCGAACAGCAGAAACGTCCCAGCCTCGAGCGCGACCGGCTGATCGCCGAGCACGTCGAGGTCGCCCGCCGGATCTCGATGAAGATGGCGCGGCGCTGCCCCGACTGGATCGCGCGCGAGGACCTGGTCTCGGCCGCGATGCTCGGCCTGACCGAGGCCGCCGAGCGCTACGACTCGGGCCGCAACGAGCCGTTCCTCGCGTTCGCCGAGAAGCGGATCCGCGGCGCGGTGCTCGACGAGCTGCGCCGCGGCGACATCATGCCGCGCCGCCAGCGCAACAAGGCTCGCCAGATCGGCGCGGTGATCCAGCAGCTCGAGCGCGACAACGGCGCGACGCCCGACGACGAGCAGGTCGCGGCCGCGCTCGGCGTCACGGTCGAGCAGTACCGCGAGGAGCTCGAGCACCTGGTCCACGTCACGGTCGGCGCGCTCGAGGTCGAGGACCCCGCGGTGCTCGCGACCGACGTCGACTCGCCGGAGCGCGGCGCGGCGAAGCTGCAGATCGTCGCGCGCGTGCGCGCGGCGCTGCCGGCGCTCGACCAGCGCGACCTGCTCGTGCTGTCGCTCTACTACAACGAGGACCTCACCTACGCCGAGATCGCGCAGGTGCTCGGCGTGACGGTTTCGCGGGTGTGCCAGCTCCACGGTCGCGCGATCTCGCGGCTGCGCGCCGAGCTCGTCCCCGCCCAGCAGGAGGCCGCATGAGCAGCGGGATCTACGTCGCGAGCGCCGGTGCGATCGCGCAGTCGAACGCGCTCGACGCCACCGCGAACAACATCGCGAACGCGTCGACCGCGGGGTTCCACGGCGACGCCGTGACGTTCAAGCAGGTCATGACCCAGGCGCGCTCGCCCGATGTCGGCCTGGTCGACGCCGGCACCGCGCGGATCGACAGCCAGCCCGGCGCGCTGAACCCGACCGGCAACCCGCTCGATCTCGCGCTCGAGGGCGACGGCTACTTCTCGGTGCAGAGCGAGCAGGGCACGCGCTACACCCGCGCCGGCAACTTCGAGCTCGACCCGACGGGCAAGCTGGTCACCAGCGAGGGCCTCCAGGTCAACGGCGAGCACGGCGCGCCGATCACGATCCCGCCGGGCGCGAGCAACGTGCAGGTCGCGAGCGACGGCACGGTGTCGGCCGACGGCACCACGGTCGGCAAGCTCGAGCTCGTCAAGCTCAAGTCGAGCCAGCTGCAGCGCCAGGGCGGCTCGCTGTTCGCCGCCACCGGCGCGCCCGAGCCGGGCGCCCCGCCGACCGTGCGCTCCGGGATGCTCGAGTCGTCCAACGTCAACGTCGTGCGCGGCGTCGTCGATCTGGTGAAGGTGTCGCGCACGTACGAGTCGCTGATGCAGGTCATCCAGGGCTTCCACGACGTCGAGAGCCGCGCGGCCGAGACGCTGGGCGCGCCGAAGTGAAAGGACGCTAGTCATGTTCCGCTCCCTCGCCACCGCCGCTTCCGGCATGGAAGCCCAGCAGACCAAGCTCGACGTCACCGCGAACAACATCGCGAACGTCTCGACCAACGGCTTCAAGCGCGGCCGCGCCGAGTTCGCCGATCTGATGTATCAGACCGACCGCCCGGCCGGCGCCGCGACCGGCGCGACCACGATGGCGCCGAGCGGCACCGAGATCGGCCTCGGCACGCGGCTGGTCACCACCTCGCGCCAGCAGGCGCAGGGCGAGCTGACCCAGACGTCGAGCCCGCTCGACATCGCGATCCAGGGCAACGGCTACCTCCAGGTCCAGATGCCGACCGGCGAGCTCGCCTACACCCGCAACGGCGCGCTGCAGATGAACGCGCAGGGCCAGCTGGTCACCAGCGACGGCTACAGCATCACCGGCGGCATCACGATCCCGCCCGAGGCCACCGCGGTGACGATCGCGGCCGACGGCACGGTGTCGGCGACGGTGCAGGGCGAGGCGCAGCCGGTCGAGCTCGGCAAGCTCCAGCTCGCGACCTTCCCCAACCCGGGCGGGCTCGCGGCGGCGGGCGGCACGCTGTTCCACGAGACCGCGGCGTCGGGCGCGGCCGTGCTCGGCACGCCGGGCGAGAACGGCGTCGGCTCGCTCAGCCAGGGCATGCTCGAGTCGTCCAACGTCAACGTCGTCCAGGAGATGATCGACCTGATCTCGGGACAGCGCGCGTACGAGGTGAACTCGCGCGTGGTCAAGGCCGCCGACGACATGCTCGGCGACGTGGCGCAGCTGCGATGAGGGCGGTCTGCTTGCTGTGCGCGCTGGCCGGCGCCGCCTCGGCGGATCCGATCGACGCGATCGTGCGCGACCGGGTCGCGCCGACCCTGCCGGCGAACCTCGGCGTCGCGAAGGTCGACGTCCCGCCCGCGCTCGCCGCGCTCGACGTCGATCCCGCGAAGGTCGCGATCGAGCTGCCGCACGAGCTGCGCGCCGGGCGGGCCAGCGTCAAGGTCACGGTCGGCAAGCGTGCGGCGGTGTGGTGCCAGGTGTCGGTCGCCGCGATCGTCGAGGTCGCGGTCGCGCAGCGCGCGCTCGCGCCGGGCGAGCACGTCGGCGACGCCGACATCGCGATCGAGGATCGCGCGCTGGCCGAGGTCGCGCCGGCGCCGGTGAGCACGCTGATCGGCGCGACCGTCACCCGCGACATCGCGGCCGGTGCACCGATCGGCGCGCACGACGTCGCGCTGCCGCCGCCGCTGCCGCGCGGCACCCAGGTCGAGATCGACGTGCGCCGCGGCGCGATCCACATCCACGGCACCGCGACGCTCGAGATCGCTGCGCGGATCGGCGAGGTGGCCTCGGCCCGGCTCGCCGCGACCAACACCATCGTGCGCGGCACGCTCGTCGCGCCGCAAACGCTCGTCGTCGGAGACATGCCATGAAGCTCGTCGCCCTCACCGCGCTGTGCGCGCTCGGCTGCGTGTCGCACATCGCGCCGTACCACGAGAAGCACCGCAAGCTCGATCCGCACAAGTTCGGCGCGCGCAGCCAGCCCCGCGACGGCAGCATCTACGCCGACGGCACGCCCGGCCTGCTCGAGGATCCCAAGGCGAGCCGGGTCGGCGACATCCTGGTGATCAACATCGACGAGAAGGATCTCGCGAGCCATCAGGCCGACACCAAGCTCAACAAGCAGGACGCCACCACCTACGGCATGCCCAACGCGCTCGGCCTGGCGCCGGCGCTCGCCAAGAAGTATCCGGGCACGAACCTCTCGGCGCTGCTCGCGACCACGACCAACCAGCAGTTCACCGGCGACGGCCAGATCCAGCGCCAGGGCCAGGTCACCGCGACCCTGCCGGTGCAGGTGATGGAGGTGCTGGCGAGCGGCGACTACTTCGTCGAGGGCACCAAGACGGTCAAGGTCGGCGACGAGGAGCACCAGATCTACGTCAGCGGCATCGTGCGCCGGATCGACATCGCGGACGACGACTCGGTGCCGTCGTCGCGCATCGCCGATGCCGAGATCGAGTACACCGGGCGCGGCGACATCAGCGACACCCAGCGTCGCGGATGGCTGTCGCGGATCATCAGCAAGCTGTGGCCGTTCTGAGGAGACGCGATGCGCACCATCATCATCACGCTCGCCATCACCCTCGCCGCTCGCGGCGCCGCGGCCGATCGCATCAAGGACCTGACCACGATCGGCGGCGTGCGCGACAACCACCTGACCGGGTTCGGCCTGGTGGTCGGGCTCGACGGCAGCGGTGACGACATCATGTCCCCCGTGGTCAAGAGCGCGCTGACCAAGCTGCTCAAGCGGCTCGGCGTGACGATCGATCCGACGCTGCTGCGCGCGAAGAACGTCGCCGCGGTCGTGATCACCGCCGAGCTGCCGGCGTTCGCCAAGCCCGGCATGGCGTTCGACGTCACGGTGTCGTCGATGGGCAACGCGACCAGCCTCGGCGGTGGCACGCTGCTCGCGACCCCGCTCAAGGGTCCGGACGATCGCACGTGGGCGATCGCGCAGGGCTCGCTGTCGGTCGGCGGGTTCGTCGCGTCGGGCTCGAGCGGCTCGAACACCAAGAAGAATCACACCACCGCGGGCCGGCTGAGCGAAGGCGCGATCGTCGAGGCCGCGGCGCCGACGCGCATGCCCGATCGCGAGATCGCGCTCGTGCTCAAGCAGCCCGACTTCACGACCGCCACGCGGATGCGCGACGCGATCGCGGCGGTGCTCGGCAAGGACTCGGCGCGCCTGGTCGACGCCGCGACCGTCACCGTCGGCATCCCGCCCGAGGCACGCGATCACGTGCCGGCGCTGGTCGCGCAGATCGAGGCGATCGAGGTCGAGCCCGACGTGCGCGCCAAGGTCGTGATCGACGAGAAGACCGGCACGATCGTGATCGGCGAGCAGGTCCGGTTGCGCACCGCGGCGATCACGTTCGGCTCGCTCACCGTCGAGGTCCAGGAGACGCCGACCGTGTCGCAGCCGACCGCGCCGCTCACCAAGGGCAAGACCAAGGTCGTGGCCAAGACCGAGATCAAGGTCGACGAGCAGGCCGCGCCGATCCAGGTGGTCAACAAGGCCGCCACGGTCGGCGACGTCGCCGCCGCGCTCGCCGCGCTCGGCGCCAAGCCGCGCGATCTCGTCGCGATCCTGCGCGCGCTCGCCGCTGCGGGTGCGCTGCGCGCGGATCTGGAGACGCTGTGAATCCGATCGCTGCCACGCTCGCGCCGGTCCCGCCCAAGGCGGACGACGCGCACGTCGCGGCGAAGCAGCTCGAGGCGTTCTTCCTGCGCCAGTTCCTGTCCGAGGCACGCCCCGAGGGCGGCGGCGCGCTCGACGGCGGCTTCGCCGGCGACACGTTCAAGCAGATGTTCGACGAGCAGATCGCGGATCAGATGGCGAAGGCCGGCGGCATGGGGCTGGCCGACGTGTTCGCCAAGCAGCTCGAGAAGGCCGCGCACGGCGGCGCGCCGCAATTCCAGGCGCAGCACGCAGTCGCGCCGATCGAGACGCCGGTGGCCAGGCCGATGCCGATCGCGGCGCTGCCCGAGGGCCCCGGGCTCGATGGCGCACCGCACTTCGTGATGCCGGTGGTCGGGCGGCCGAGCTCGGGCTACGGCGCCCA
>DATJAE010000314.1:0-4020 GCA_035516595.1 Kofleriaceae bacterium
CGACGCCCACAGCCCGGACCGCAGGCCCTTGACGAACGCCAGCGCCATGTCCGCGCCGCCGACGATCACGTACAGCCAGGCCAGCGCCTTGCCGACCGGTAGCTTCGCGCGGTTGGCCAGGATGCCGGCGATCGCGAGCACCGACACCGCCACATCGCCCCACGCGGCGATCAGATCGGGCGACGGCGCGGGCGCGAGCGCGGGGTGCAGCAGCATCGTGCCCATGTAGCGGATCGCGCCGCCGAACAGCACGATCGACAGCGCGTCCTGCACGTGCATCGCGCGCAGCCGCGGCATCACCCACCACGCGGCGGCGATCGACATCAGCAGCGTGGTGAAGCCGACCTGGAGCAGGAACAGGTAGAGAGGGTCCATGGCGAGTTAGACCTCCCGACGTTCGAGATCGTGACCGGCGCGCAAATGGGCGACTCTGCTAGCGCCTGCGACCGAGCGTGCTCGCCAGGTGCACCGCGTCGTAGCCGTACTTCGCGCGCACGCGATCGACCGCGAGCCCCCGGCGCTCGCCCTCGGCGAACAGCGGCAGCTGGATGGCGTCGGCGCGCAGCTTGGCGAGCACCACGCCGAGCAGGCGGATCGGCAGCGGCCGGGTGCGCGCCTCGCGATACAGCTCCTGCACGACGCGATGGACCTCGACGTCGACGCTGGTCGGCGCGATCGCGCGCCCGCGGGTCAGCGTGTGGAAGTCGGTGTAGCGCAGCTTGAGCGCGACGTGGCCGGCGACCACGCCGCGCCGGCGCGCGCGCGAGCACACCCGCTCGCACAGCGAGGACAGCACGACCTGCGCGGTGTCGGCGCTGGCCTCGCGAAACGTCCGCTCGTTCGAGATCGAGCCGACGCACGCGCCCTGCGGATCGTACTCGCGAAACGCCGGCCGCTCGCGCCCGACCTCGGCGTCGCCGACACCGCGCGCGGCGAGCCGGATGCCCGGCGTGTACGCGCCGAAGATCGGCCGGAGCAGCGCCTCGGGCGCCGCGACCAGCTCGGCGAGCGTGGCGATGCCGAGCGCGCGCAGCTTGGCCTCGGAGACCGGCCCGATGCCCGGCAGCTTGCGCACCGGCAGCGGCGCGAGCGTCGCCTGCTCGCTGCCGGCGGCGACGAGCAGCACGCCGCGCGGCTTGGCGAGCCCGCTCGCGACCTTCGCGGTCGACTTGCTGGTCGCGATCCCCGCGCTCGACGGCAGCCCGAGCTCGCGCTCGATCGCGTCGGTGATGTCGCGCACGACCCGCAGGATCGTCGCGTCGTCGTCGGCGTCGCCCGCGCGCCGGTACATCCGCTCGCAGCCGCGGAAGTCGAGGTAGTGCTCGTCGATGCTCGCCGCGATCACGATCGGGCTGAACCGCTCGACGATGTCGCGCGCGCGCTGCGAGTACGCGCCGTACTCGTCGTGGTGCCCCGGCACGAACACGGCATCGCGCGGCGCCAGCTGCGAGGCCTCGCGGATCGACATGCCCGAGCGCACGCCGAACGGCCGCACCTCGTAGCTCGCCGAGGTGACCACGCCGCTGCCGCCGCGCCGCCCGCCGACCACGACCGGGCGTCCGCGCAGCTGCGGATCGAGCAGGCGCTCGACCGACACGAAGAACGTGTCGAGATCGAGGCAGCAGATCCGCGGGCCCATCGCCTCGAAGCCTATGCTGAACACGTGTTCAGCTCAAGGCATCATTAGAATGCGTCATGGCCATCGAGATCGCGCACGACGTCGGACCCGCCCACCTCGAGATCGCGTACGAGCGGCTCGGCGACCCGCACGCGCCTCCGGTGCTGCTGATCATGGGGCTCGGCTCGCAGCTGATCGGCTGGCCCGACGACCTGTGCGCCGAGCTGGTCGCGCGCGGCCTCCAGGTGATCCGCTTCGACAACCGGGATGTCGGCGCGTCGAGCCACGTCACCGCGCCGTACACGCTGTCGGACATGGCCGGCGACGCGGCGGGGCTGCTCGACGCGCTCGGCCTGGCGAGCGCGCACGTGGTCGGCGCGTCGCTCGGCGGATTCGTCGCGCAGACCCTCGCGATCGAGCATCCGCACCGCGTCCGCTCGCTGACGTCGATCATGTCGTCGACCGGCGCGCTGTCGGTCGGCCAGCCCCATCCCGAGGCGCTCGCGCTGTTCGGCGGCCCGCCGGCCACCACGCGCGCCGAGGTCGTGCAGCGCATGGTCGACGTGTTCACCGTGATCGGCTCGCCCGCGTACCCGATCGATCGCGCCGCGATCGCCGAGCGCGCCGGCCGGGCGTTCGATCGCTCGTACGATCCGGCCGGCCTGCTGCGCCAGGGCCGCGCCGTGCTCGCGTCCGGCGATCGCACGCCGCGCCTGCGCGAGCTGCGCATCCCGACCCTCGTGATCCACGGCACCGCCGATCCCATGGTGGACGTCAGCGGTGGCCGGGCCACCGCCGCGGCGATCCCGGGCGCCGAGCTGGTCGTGATCGAAGGCATGGGCCACGACCTGCCGCGCGCGCTGTGGCCCGAGCTCGTGCGCCGGATCGGCGAGCTGGTCCAGCGCGCCTGAGCGCTTCGCACACATGCCGGCAACATCGCCGCAACATGCGCGCGCCATGGTTTCGGCATGCGAAAGCTCCTCGCCGTCGTCGCGGTCGCGGCGTGCTCGCCGGCGTACGACACCGCCGCGCTCGACACCTTCACGAACGCGTATGCCTGCCCGGTCGAGCGCCAGACGATCGCGCGAATGCCCGCCCCGGCCGCCGTCGCCGCGGATCCCGAGCGGCGCGAGCTGTGGGAGCGCGCGCATCACATCTACGACATCGCCGGCTGCGGCCGGACCGCACGCTACGAGTGCGAGGTCGACGGCGATCTCATCTTCTGCAATCCCTACGTCGCGGCGCTCGATCCGCTCGCGCGCTGAGCCACGGCGCCGTCCGGGCGCGCCCCGAGCAGGGTGTCGAGCTCGGCGCGCTCGACGGTCTCGCGCTCGAGCAGCCGGGCGACCAGGCGATCGAGCTCGCCGCGGTGGTGCTCGAGCGTCGTGCGCGCGCGGCTCCGCGCCTGCTCGAGCAGCTCGCGCGACTGCGCCTCGATCGCGTGCACGGTCGACTCGCTCGGCCCGCTGTCGGTCGCGATCCGGTTGCCGAGGAACGCGTGGCGCTCGTGGTGCTCGTAGTAGACCGGGCCGAGCTCCTCGCTCATCCCGAAGTGCGCCACCATCTCCTCGGCGATCCGCGTGGCCTCGCGCAGGTCGTGCTCGGCGCCGGTCGACAGCTCGCCGAGCACCAGCGCCTCCGAGGCATGGCCGCCGAGCAAGACCGCGAGCTTGGCGTCGAGCTCGGCGCGGGTCGTGACGTGGCGATCCTCCGCGGCGACCTGCTCGGTCGCACCGAGCGTCATGCCGCGCGGCAGGATCGACACCCGGCGCAGCGGCTCGGCCTCGGCGAGCGCCCACGCGACCACGGCGTGACCGGCCTCGTGGGTCGCGACCCGGCGCTTCTCGAGCTCGGTCAGCCGGCCCTCGCGCGGATCGCCGAGCACGATCTTGTCGAACGCGGCGGCGATGTCGGACCGCCGGATCTGCTCGGCGTGCTCGCGCAGCGCGTGGAGCGCGGCCTCGTTGACCAGGTTCGCGAGATCGGCGCCGGAGAACCCGGGCGTCATGAGCGCGATCTCGCCGAGGTCGACCTCGGACGCGATCGGCTTGCCGCGCACGTGCACCGCGAGGATCTCGCGGCGCGCGCCGACCTCGGGCAGGTCGATCACCACGCGGCGATCGAACCGCCCCGGGCGGAGCAGCGCGGGATCGAGCACGTCGGGCCGGTTGGTCGCGGCGAGCACGACGACCTGATCGTTGCGATCGAAGCCGTCCATCTCGGCGAGCAGCTGATCGAGCGTCTGCTCGCGCTCGTCGTGACCGCCGCCCAGCCCCGCGCCGCGCACCCGGCCGACCGCGTCGAGCTCGTCGATGAACACGATCGACGGCGCCGAGCGCTTGGCGTCGGCGAACAGCTCGCGCACGCGCGCCGCGCCCACCCCGACGAACAGCTCGATGAAC
>DATJAE010000315.1:0-25435 GCA_035516595.1 Kofleriaceae bacterium
GGTCTTGCCCCCGTTGCCCGAGCTGCCGCCGCCCGACGCCTCGCCGCCGCCGCCGCCGTTGGCCGCGAGCGTGCCGCCGTTCTGGAGCGACGCGGTCTCGAGCAGGATCATGCCGCCCGCGCCGCCGCCGCCGCCGCCGGCGTCGCCTTCGTTCGGAAACGAGCGATTGCCGCCCTGACCGCCCTCGCCGCCCGCGTTGATCCCGGCGCCGGTCGCGAGCGCGATCGCGTTCTTCGCGACGACGTAGATCGCGCCGCCGCCCTGCCCGCCGCTGCCGCCGCTGTTCGAGCCGTCGCCGCCGCTGGCGCCGGGGCAGCCGCCGAGCGGCCCGCTCGGCGCCGGCGTGGTCGGCGTGCCGCCCGCGCCGCCGGCGCTCTGCTGCGCGTCGTCGCTGTCGCCGTCGCCGCCGTTGCCGCCGGCCGCGGCATAGCCGCCCCCGCCGCCGCCGCCCGCGCCGCCGCCCTGGTTCGCACCGGGCATCGCGTTGCCCGGGCAGCTCGTGCGCGCGCCCGCGCCGCCGGCCGTGAGATCGATCAGCGCGCCGCCGTCGAGCTGCGCGGTATCGAACGCGACGATCGCGATCGGCAACGAGCCGGTGACGCGCAGCTTGGCGTTGGCGGTGAGCTCGAGCTTGCCGACGATCAGCGCCTCGACCGTGCCGGTCGGGGTCGAGAGCCGCATGTGGGTCGCCGCGACCGGCGCGCCGTCGAGCGTGCTCTGGTCGGTCGCGTAGGTGTGATCGCCCGACAGGATCAGGTCCATCCCCGGCGTCAGCGTGCAGGTGTCGACCAGCAGCGAGAACGCGCACTCCGGCGCGTCGCCCGCGGCGTCGGCGCGGTTCGCGCCGCCCGCGGCGTCGCTCGAGCTCGTGCCATGCGAGAACGAGCACCCCACCGCGAGGCAGCAGCACCAGACCGCGGCGCGCATCCCGGCAGTATAAGGCGTCACGGCACCAGCACGAGCTTGCCTTTGACCTGACGGTTCTCCAGCCTCACCAGCGCCTCGCTCGCGGATGTGAACGGGAGCACGCTGTCGATCGCCGGTTTCAGCTTCAGCTCCTGGATCCAGCGGAAGATCTTCTCGGCGTGACCGCGCACGGCGGCCTGGTCGCGCATCGCGAACATGCCCCAGAACACCCCGACGATCGCGCAGCCCTTGAGCAGCACGAGGTTGAGCGGGATCTTCGGGATCTCGCCCGAGGCAAAGCCGATCACCAGGTAGCGCCCGCCCCAGCCGGTGCCGCGCAGTGCAGGCTCGGCGAGCGCGCCGCCGACCGGATCGTAGACCACGTCGACGCCGTTACCGCCGGTCAGCGCCTTGAGCCGCGCCTTCAGGTCCTCGGTCTTGTAATCGATCGTGTCGCGCGCGCCGTGCTCGCGACAGAACGCGAGCTTGTCGGCGCTGCTCGCCGCGGCGATCACGTGCGCGCCGAGCAGTGCGCCGAGCTCGACCGCCGAGATCCCGGTGCCGCCGGCCGCGCCGAGCACGAGCAACTTCTCGCCGGCGCGCAGCTGCGCGCGATCGACCAGCGCGTGATAGGTCGTGAGGTAGGTGAGCAGGGTCGAGGCGCCGACCTCGAAGCTCACCGCGTCGGGCAGCGGGTAGACGGTGGCCTCGGGCAGCACGACCTGCTCGGCGAACGCGCCGTAGAGCACGGTGGCCGCGACGCGATCGCCGGGCGCGACCCGGGTCACGCCGCTGCCGACCGCGCGCACGACCCCGGCGAGCTCGCCGCCCGGCGAGAACGGCGGGTTCGGCTTGAACTGGTATTGGCCACGTGACAACAAGACGTCCGGGAAGTTCACCCCGGCGGCCCGGACCTCGACGAGCACCTGTCCGGCGCGCACCTCCGGATCGGGAACCTCGTCGATGCGGAGGGCGGACGGACCGGACAGCTCGTGCACTCGGACGGCGCGCATGGGCCGGACCATAGTCCGTCGGCCGTCCGCTGCCGAGCAGCGGGCGCATGCTGCAACCCGGCTGTAAGATATGGCGTGACCGAACGACCGTCGAAACCCGAGCTGGTCGAGCAGCCGCCCGACGAGCTGGAACGCCGCGACGAGCCGCCCGTGGTCGCGCGGCTGGTCGTGGAGATTCGCAGCGACGGCACGCGCACGATCGCGCGGGGTGCGATCGAGGATGCGCAGCACGGCCAGCGCACCGCGATCGAAGCCCGCGGCGACAGCCCGCTCCAGCTCGCGATCGCGCTCGCCCGCTCGATCGCACGCATGCCGGGCCTGGCCGCACGGTCGGGGATCCGTGGCCTGCTCGATCGTCGGAGGTCGAAGTAGCGGATCGCCGCTGCCGGCACGGCGTCTGCAACTGGTGGGACCATGCTGGACGTACGCTGGCCTTTACTCAAGCGGCTGCTGATCGACGACGGCTGGATCTGGCGCGAGGACGCGCTGTACGCGCCGCACAACACGATGTGGTTCACCACGTCCTCGGGGGTTCCCGACTACGCCGAGTTCCGCGATCGGATGAGCGAGACGCTCGAGCAGGTCGATCACGTCGACCTGCACGCCGATCTCCAGAGCCTGGTGTCGGCGCTCGACTGCGTGCTGCGCGGGAACTGATCACGTGATGAACGGAAGCGTGCGCACCCGCGTCCCGGTCAGCGCGAACCACGCGTTCGCGATCGCGGGCGCGACCGGCGGCACCCCGGGCTCGCCGACGCCGCCGGGCGGCGCCGTGCTGGCGACCAGCTCGACGTGGATCGCGCGCGGCGCCTCGGGCATGCGCAGCAGGCGGTAGTCGCGGAAGTTGCGCTGCACGACCGCGCCTCCCTCGTAGGTGATCGCGCCGTGCAGCGTGTTCGACGCCGCGAACACGAACGCGCCCTCGAGCTGCGAGCGCACGCGCTCCGGGTTGATCACCGTGCCGGCGTCGGCGGCGATCCACGCCTCCTCGACGCGCGGCTCGCCGCGCCGGCCCTTGCCGACCTGCGCGACCACGGCGACGTAGGTCGCGAAGCTGCGATGCGCGGCCAGGCCGAGCGCGCGGCCGCCGGTGCCCCACCCGGCGGCATCGGTCACCCGCTCGATGACGTGATGCAGCCGGCCGACGTCGTACGGGTAGGTGGTCAGCGGCAGGCCGTAGTTCGGCAGCTTGGCGACGCCCTGATCGGCGGCGGTGAGCGCGCGCGCCGGGCCGAGCACGCGCAGCAGCATGTCGCGCGGGTCGCGGCCGGTCGCGTGCGCGAGCTCGGCGATGAACGACTGCTGGGCGAACGCCTGCTGGATGTTGCACACCGAGCGCAGCCAGCCGATCCGCGCGTGCGCCGCCGCCGCGCCGGTCTGGACCGAGATGTCGGGGACCGCGAGCGGCATGTCGAGCACGCCCTGCGATAGCTCGCCGGTCGACGGGCGCGTGGCGTCGGCCGAGAACGTCGCGCTGATCGACGGGTAGGCGATGCGATGGCGCCACGCGATCACGTTGCCGTCGGCGTCGAGCCCGGCGACCAGCGCCTGCGCGCTGTGGGTGTGATAGCTCGAGTGCTGGAGATCGTCCTCGCGCGTCCACTGCACGCGCACCGGCACGCCGGCGCGCTTGGCGAGCAGCGCGGCCTCGACCGCGAAGTCGGGGAACGACTTGCGGCCGAACCCGCCGCCGAGCAGCGTGACGTGGACGGTGACGTGGCTCTTGTCGATGCCGAGCGCCTTGCCGATCTCGTCCTGCATGCCCTGCGGATCCTGCGTGCACGCCCACACCTCGCAGCGATCGCCGTCGACCCGGGCGAGCGCGGCGGGCGGCTCCATCGTCGCGTGCGCGAGGTGCGGCACGACGTACTCGGCCTCGACCCGGCGCGCGGCGCGGGCGAGCGCGGCCTCGGCATCGCCGACCTTGCGCACGACCTCGCCGGGCGCGCGCACCGCGACCAGCAGCTGCTCGCGATACGCCGCCGAGTCGTAGCCGGCGTTCGGCCCGCCATCCCAGGTGACCGCGAGCGCGTGCCGTCCGCGCAGCGCGGCCCACGTGTGATCGGCGACCACGGCGACGCCGCCGAGCGCCTGCATCTGGATCGGCGCGCTCGGCGCGGGCAGCTCGACGACGTCGCGCACGCCCGGGATCGCGCGCGCCCGCGCCGCATCGAACCGCGCGGCCTTGCCGAGCAGCGCGGGCGGCCGCGCCACCACCGCGGTGAGCATGCCGGGGAGCCGGACGTCGGCGGCGTAGGTCGCGCGCCCGGTGACCTGATCCGGCGCGTCGCGCACCGGCAGGTCCTTGCCGGCGTGCGGCAGCTCGCCGAACGGCCGCAGCTCGACGTGCTTGGGCACCGGGAGCTTCGCGGCCTCCGCGACCAGCTCGCCGAACGCGAGCGAGCGCTTGCGCCGCTCGTCGTGCACCGCGCTGTCGCGCGCGACCAGCTTGGCCGCGGGCACGCCCCAGCGATGTGCCGCGGCCGCGACCAGCATCTCGCGCGCGGTCGCGCCGAGCGTGCGCAGCATGGTGAACGCGTCGCCGCGCACGCTCGACGAGCCGTCGGTGTCCTGGTTGCCGTAGCGCGGGTCGCCGTCGCCCTGCACGAGCTGCACCTTCGCGAGATCCGCGCCGAGCTCGTCCGCGACCAGCACGTGCAGCGAGCTGCGCACGCCCTGCCCCATCTCGGAGCGCGCGCAGACGATCGTCGCCACGCCGTCGGATCCGATCCGCACGAACGCGTTGGGCGCGAGCTCGCCATCCGCAGGCACCTCGACCGCGCGGCCGCTGGCGCGATGGATGCCGAGCACGAGCCCGGCCGCGGCCGCGCCGACCCCGCCGAGGAAGCCGCGCCGCGACAGCTTCACGGCGTCCCCTTCGCGGCGCGCTTGATCGCCGCGCGGATCCGCACGTAGGTGCCGCACCGGCACAGGTTGCCGGCCATCGAGCGCGCGATGTCGTCGTCGCTCGGCGACGGGTTGGCCGCGAGCAGCGCCGCGGCGGTCATGATCTGACCGGCCTGGCAATAGCCGCATTGCGGCACGCCGAGCTCGACCCACGCCTTCTGCAGCGGATGGTCGCCATCGGCCGACAGGCCTTCGATCGTCGTGACCTCGCGACCGCGCGCGCGCTCGACCGGCGTGACGCACGAGCGCACCGCCATGCCGTCCAGGTGCACCGTGCACGCGCCGCACAGCGCCTCGCCGCAGCCGAACTTGGTGCCGGTGAGCCCGAGCAGATCGCGCAACACCCACAGCAGCGGCATCTCCGGGTCGATCTCGCCCAGCGTGTGCTCGCGGCCGTTGACCTTGATCGAGATCGTCATGGCGGACACTCCGCGCCGCTGTCGATCCACGCCTGCGCGAGCAGCCCGAGCGCGGCCTGCGTGCCGGGCGCGGGCGCGCGATCGGCGCCGGGTGACCAGCCCCACGCGACCAGCGGATCGCGCGCGAGGTGGTCCTGGATCTGCGCGAGCGTGCGGCCGCCGTTGCGCGCCGGATCCTTGATCTGCGCGCAGATCTGGCCGGGCGTGCGATCGAGCCAGACCATCGCGACCGGCGCGAGGTGCCAGCCCGGCGCGCCCGGGACGCGCGCGAGCTCGAGGTTGTGGTCCTGATGGCAGCCGGTGCACTGCATGCCGGGCACGCCGCGATCGCCCGCGCCGCGCGCGACCGGCGGATCGTGGAACACGTGCTGGTCGCCCTGGCGCGGCGACTCGTCGGGCGTGTGGCAGTTGACGCAGCGCGGGTGGGTCAGGACCTTCGCGATCTCGCCGAACAGCGCGCGCGACCGCGCCGCGCGATCCGCGATCGCATCGAACGCGACCGGCGACGCGAGCTGACCGGGCGGCACCGCCGGCAGCGCGCGCGCGGTCGGCTGCGCCGGTGCAGGGGCGCTGCACGCGGCGAGCAGGAGCAGGGCGGCGCGGCTCACGCCGGCATCCTACCAGCGCCAGCGATGCAAGAGATCGGCGCCGTAGATGTCGCGATCGCCCGCCGTGCCCTGCAGGAACCAGTTGTCCGGCAGGTAGTACTCGATCGCGCCCTCGTTGGCGTTCTCGTCGGGGCGCGCCTCGGGGTGGCCGCGATATTCGAAGTACAGCTTGCGGCCGAGCCAGCGCCCGGCGCGTACCGCCTCGCTCGACGACGACGTGCTGGCCTCGTAGCTCAGGACGTCGATCCGGATCGGCAGCACCTTCTTGAGCTGCATGCCGGCCTTGGTCGAGAACACCGACGCCGCCGCGCCGGCCGCGGCGTCGCGCGACGCGGTCGACGGATCGCCGCCGGGCTCGCCGCCGAGGAAGAAGCCCCACAGATCGCCTTCGGTGTAGATCGACGAGTCGCTGTGGAGCTTGAGATCGCGCTGGCTGACCAGGCCGGTGATGTCGGCGTACAGCGTGGTCTCGGTGAACTCGTGCGACAGCCGGATGTTGAGCTCGGGGTCGGCGAACCCGCCGTCGAACGCGATCGTCGCGTAGTCGACCTGATAGACCCGGCCGAGCACGTTGACGTCGCCGAGCTGGTGCTCGATCTTGCCGTGGACGTCGAGCTCGCCGCCGCCGACCGTGATCGCGAGGCTGCCGCCGACCGTGACGTGACCGCTGACCACGTCGCGAATGTTCTCGGCGTCGACCTGGGTCGGCCCGATCGCGACGTTCGCGGTCAGCCACGGCCGCGCGATCTCGACGTGGTGCGGCTTGGCCGCGGGCGGCGGTCCGTCGACGAACTCGATGTCGGCCGGCGGTCCGGCGGCGAGCAGCGGCGTGCGCTGGGTCGACGGGATCGTGACGTGGCCGTGGTTCACCGCGACGTCGGCGATCCATCCCGCGGCGGTGTGGCGGCCGGTCGCGTGGATGGTCGCGCTGATCGTCGGCTGCACCGCGGCGGTCGACACGATCTTCGCGACCACGAGGTCGAGCTCGGCGGTGCTCGGCGTCGCGCCGGCGAGCGCGAGCTTGGCGGTCCCGGAGACATCGCCGCCGCCGAGCTTGCTGTGGAACGTCGCGGCGACCGCGTGGCTCGCGATCGTCACGTCGAGCTTCGCGCCGTGCAACGTGCCGACCGCCGGCGACAGCGGGATGCGCGCGTCGTGCAGGTGGAGCTCGCCGCGCGCGTCGCCGGTGGCGGGATCGATGCCGTGGATCGCGAGCGAGGCCTCGAGCGTGCCGTTGCCCGCGACCAGCGCGCCCGGCGCGAACGCGGCGAGCGGCGCGAGATCGAAGTTCTTGGCGTCGAGCGAGAACATCACCGACGAGCCGACGTCGGGCCGGCCGCTCGCGCCGAGGTGCAGCGTGCCGCCCGCGGCCTCGGCGCCGTCGAGCGCGAGCTTGCCGCCGCTGCCGCCCCACGTCGCGTCGAGCGCCAGCGAGGTCAGCTTGCTCGCCGGGCGGCCCGCGATCCCGGCCGGCACGGTGATGTCGTGCGCGGCGATCGCGGCGTGCGCGGTCGGCGTGCCGATCGTGCCGGCGAACGTGATCGTGCCCGACAGCTCGCCGTCGGTGACGTCGCTGCGGCCGAACACCGCGAGCAGCTGCCTGGCCTTGACCGCGGGGATGGTGAACGTGCCGGCCAGCGGCACGCGGCGGACGTCGCGGGTGTCGAGCGTGACCGGCGCGTGCGCGTCGAGCTGCGCCAGCGTCGAGCCGCCCGCGCTCGCGGTGAGCGTGCCGGTCACGCCGGTCTTCGCGTCGTAGCTCGCGGCGAGCTCGACCACCGCGGGCACGACGATCGATCCGCCCTTGACGTCGCGCACGACGACGCTGGCGGTCGCCGCGCTCGCGCCGGTCTGGACGTCGAGCTTCGCGCTCAGCGTGCCGCGGTACGGCACGGCGACGCCGAGCTTGGCGAGCGCCGCCGGATCGAACGCGAAGTCGTCGCCGCGAAAGCTCGCGTCGTGCAGGACGCCGCGCCCGAGCGCGCGCCACGCCGCCGGATCGAACGGGTGGGCCGGCAGCTCGAGGTGCGCGGTCGCGGTGCCGCCGACCAGGCCGGCGAGCGTGCCGGTGAGCGTCGCCGTGATCTGACCGGCGGGACCGCCGGCGAGCGCGAGCGTGCCGTCGAGCTCGCCCGCGCGCGTCTTCACGCCGGTGATCCGCATCGCGCCGCGCGCGTCGTCCGGTCCGATCCCGAGCGAGCCGTCGAGCGCGCCGGTCGCGCCGAGCGCCGCGCTGTCGATCCGGCCGATCGTGATCGACGCGTCGCGGATCGCGCGGCGGTCGAGCCGGCGCCACGCCGCGGCCTCGGTGAGCGCGCGCGGGCCCTCGAGGTCGAGCGCGATCGAGCCATCGCCGTAGCCGCCAGTCGTGCTGCCGCTCGCCGTGATGTGGCGCCCGGCGATGCGCAGCCGCGCGCCGCCGTCGACCTTCCGGCCGCCGATCACCAGGCCGTGGCCCTCGACGTCGCCGCCGCCCGACCAGTCGCCGCCCCTGCGCTCGACGTCGATCGATCCCGACACCGTGCCGTCCGTGCCGGGCGCGAACGTCGCGAGCGCGAGCTCGGTCGCGACCAGCTTGGCGGCGAGATCGCCGGTCGCGCGCTGCTGGCTCGCGTCGACCTCGAGCTTGCCGGCGCCGTCGCTGGTCGCGAGGCCGCGCAGCACGATCCGCTTGTCGTCGATCACCAGCTCGCCGCCGTTGCCCGACCACGTCCCGGCCTTGACCGTCGCGATCTGGTGCGCGTCGATCGCGATGTCGATCGGGCCGCCCTTCGGCGCCGAGCCGCTCGCGTCGATGTTGCCCGAGCCGAGCTCGACGCCCTTGTTCGCGACGTGGCTGGCGTCGACGTGGCCGTAGCCGCGCGGATGTGCCGGCACGTCGCGGACGTCGATCGCGGCGTGCGCCGACGCGATCGACACGTCGCCGAACACCATGGCGGTGCCGTCGAGCGAGCCCTCGAGCCGGAGGTCGGGATCCGGCGAGGCGCGCCCGGTCGCGCTGAGCCGCGCCTCGATCAGGCCGCGCGTGCCGCCGAGATCGCGGCCGTGCGCGACGAGCTGGCTGCGCACGACCTGCCACGCCTGGGCCTTGTGCGCGACCTCGGCGAACAGCCCGCCGCGCGCGCCGCGCGCGTGCCCGCCCGCGATCAGGAAGCCGCCGCTCGGCAGCGCGTCGACCGCGATCGCGAGCTCGGTGTTCTCGGCGAACGTGGACACCACGCCGCGGATGCCCTCGGGCGAGGCGACCACCGCGGCGACCGCCGTGCCGTGCGGATCGTCGACCGAGACGACGCCCTTGATCGACGGGCCGGCGAGCTCGACCTGCACGACCGCGCGCGCGTCGCGCTCGCCGAGCTGCGCGCGCGCGTCGCCGAACCCGCCGCGCCGCGCGTCGAGCGAGAACGTGGCATCGCCGGGCGCGGCGAACCCCGACCACGCGAGCGCGGCGGCCTCGGGCACCGCGCCCTCGATCCGGCCCTCGACCGTCTTGTCGCTCGACACCCGCACGCCGATCGCCGCGACGTGCGCGCCGGCGGAGAACGCGGCGAGAAACGGCACGGTCGCCACGCCGTCCTGGTAGCGCGCGACCGCGCTCGCGGTGACCTGCTTGCCCTCGATCGCTCCGCTCGCGGTGACGATCGATCCGATCGCGCCGCCGCGCACGCTCGCCGAGCCCGCGAGCTCGAGCTGATCGATCGCGAGCGCGCCCTTCACGATCCGGCCGCGGTGCAGCACGATCGACGGCAGCTCGACCGACCATGCCGACGGCTGTTCCTTGGCCGGCGGCGACGGCGACGGCTTGGCCTCGGGCTGCGCCGCCGGCACGTGCACCACGACATCCTCGAGCACGAGCCGGTCGACCCGCGCGGTCTTGTCGAGCAGCGGGGTCAGCGCGAGCTCGATCCGCGCGGTGCCGACCGTGAGCTCGGGCGTGTGATCCGGCGCGTCGAGCTCGATGTCGTGCACGACCAGCTCGCCGAACACGCTGCCCTCGAGCTTGCCGATCTTGACCCCGCCGGGGAAGCTCGCCGCGAGCGTGCGCTCGACCTTGCCGCGCAGCTTGTCGCGCCCCCAGTCGGTGTGGATCGCGATGATCGCGGCCGCGAGCGCGAGCACCACGAGCGCCAGGGAGGTGAGCACGAACCGCCGAACCCAGCGCAGCGCTCGCCGCCAGCGCTCCATCAGTAGGTCTCCCCGACGCTCACGAACCACTCGAAGCGGCCGAGCTTCGGCTCATCCACCGCATCGTGACCCACGCGATACGCGAAATCGAGCCGAAACGGCCCGACCGGGAGCACCGACCAGCGGAAGCCCAGACCGACCGCCCAGTGCAGCTCGGTCCAGTCGACCGCGTCGGTATCGCGCACGTCGCCGCCGTCGACGAACGCGACCACGCCGGCGGGCTGGCCGTAGAGCTTGCCGACCGGCACGCGCAGCTCCGCGCCGGTCTCGACCAGGCTCGCACCGCCGATCACGACCTGCGCGCCGGTCGTCGCGTCGGTCACCACCGGCGACAGCTGGCGCTCGGGAAATCCCCGATCGCTCGACGCGCCGCCCGCGTAGTAGCGCTCGGTCGGCGGCACGTCGCCGTAGATCTTGCCGACCCGCAGCCGCGCGGCGAGCACGAGCGGACCGATCGGCAGGTAGCCGCGCGCCTCGGGCGTGAGCTGGACGAAGCGATACGCGCCGCCGGCGTACGGCGTGCCCTCGGCGATGCGCAGCTCGGCGTAGGCGCCGTAGTGGGTGTCGAGCGGATCGTCGCGCAGGTCGAGCGTCAGCGCCTGGGTGTACTCGCCGAGCCGCTCGATGTGATCGATGCCGAGCTCGTGCTGGATCGTCGCGTCGAGCAGCGAGCTCGGATCGGCGAACGTGTACCAGCCGAGCAGCCAGCCGACCCGCGCCTGCAGGCGGGACGACACGATCGGCATCGCGAGGCCGAGCCGGGTGTGGAACAGGCTCTCGATCGTGTAGGCCTCGATCGTCAGGAAGTCGGCGCCGGTCTCGAGCTGCGCGGTCAGCTTCGGGATCAGGAAGTCCTGCTCGGTGAACGTGCCGAGCAGGCGCAGCCGCGGCTCGCGCTGGCAGTCGAGCGGCTTGTACCAGTCGCAGGTCGAGCGCAACAGCGTGTAGGCCGGGCGCAGGTCGATCGAGATCGACGACAGCGGGAACGGCCAGCCGACCTGCGTGTACTGCGCGCGCAGCCGCACCGAATAGTTGATCGGATCGACCCCGAACCCGCCGCCGGCGCGGATCTCGTGCGCGTTGGCCTCGCTGAGCGTGATCGTCACCGGCAGCACGGTGTCGGTCGAGTTGCGCGGCACGTCGACCCGCACGGTCGAGAACCGATCGAGCGCGTACAGCGCGCGCTGGGTATCGGCGATCGCCTCGGCGGTGTACGGCGTGCCCGGCTTGATCGTCACGCGCGCGGCCGCGGCGCTGCGCAGCGCGCCGGTGACGCCGTTGATCGCGATCGCGCCGAACGTGCAGCGCGTGCCCGGATCGATCACGTAGCGCGCGATCGCCAGGTGCTGCGCGCGATCGGCGATCACGCCGGCGTCGAGCTGGACGTGGGCGTAGCCGGCGTCCTCGAGCGCGCGCTCGATCTCGCTCTTGGCGTCGTCGTAGGCGTCGTAGTCGAACGGCGCGCCGTCGGCAACCTTGACCAGCGCGCGGATCTTGGCGAGCGGGACTTCGGGCGGCAGGCCGTCGATCTCGACCCGCATCGTCGCGCGCGGGCCCTCGGTCACCGCGAACACGACGTGCTCGGCGAGGCCGTCGTGGGTGACGCTGGCATGCACCGCGACGTCGAAGTAGCCGAGCTTCTCGTACGCGCCGGCGATCCGCTGCTCGTCGACCGACAGCTGGTACTCGTCGAGCGCGCGCCCGCCGAGCTGCCGGCGGTGCAGCCCGAGCCCGGCGACCAGCGCGCCGCTCTTGATCGCGTGGTTGCCGGTGATCGCGATCGTCGCGATGTAGACCTCACCCGGGCGATGCACGGGCGCAGCCGTCCCGCACGCCGCGATCGCGAGCGCGGTCGCCACCGTGACACCCGGGCGCTGCATTCCCTCGGATGCTGTCGCAACCGCTCGGTGAGCGCCAACGCTCGCTGCGGAATTTCACCGCGACGGATGGAGGTGGTCGCGCGTCTCCGCGGCCCGGCGGCGCAGCGTCGAGGTCAGCACCGGGATCGCGACCAGCGCGAGCAACACCGCGAGCGCGTGGCAGCCGGCGAGAAACATCGCCGTGACGAGCATCGCGAGCAACACCGAAAAGAACGCCGTGAGCCCGACCACGGCGTGCGGCACGCCGTCCGGCTGGCGGTCGAGATCCTCGGTCCTGCCGGTCGACGCGTCGTCGCGCACCGGCGACTGCGGCTGGTTCGGCGGCATGACATCCCGACCAGCATCGCGCGTGCCAGCTCAGCGCTCGGGCCAGGCCAGCTGGTCGACGATCGCGTCGCGCCACGCCTGCAAGATCTTCGGATCCGCGAGCGCGGCGTCCGCGGCGTAGCCGTGCGGGGCGAGCGCGGCCAGCCGGGCGACCGCGCCGCGCCGCGCCGCGGCGTCGACCACGGCGAGGTTGGCCAGCGTGATCGCGTCGCGCGGGGTCGCGGCGGCGTAGAGCTCGGCGAGCGCGGCCGAGTCGCCGGCGTCGTAGCGCGCGACCGCCGCGGCGAGCGCGTCGCTCGCGCCGTCCGCGACCGGCAGCCCCGGGCGCTGGCCGGGCAGGATCTGCGTGCGCGTGCCGGCGGGCGCGATCACCAGGCCGCCGCGGGTCGCGAGCTCGACCAGGCCGACCGCGACGCGGACCGCCCCCGCGCCGCGCGCGTCGACGTCGATCGTGTACTCGCAGCCGAGGTCGGTGACCTCGGTGGTCGCGGCGGCGACCTGGAACAGCCGCGGCGGCGCGGCGACCCGCGCGTGCATGTGACCGTGCTCGATCGACAGGTGGTGGCCGGCGTCGCTGCTGCGATCGAGCACGACGCGGGTGTGCGCGCCGAGCTCGGCGATCCCGATGTCGGCGATCGACATCTCGACCTCGTGCGGGCCGGTGTCGAGCACGCCGCCGACCGGCAAGACGCCGGCCGCGAGCTCGCGACCGCCGCACGCGACCTGGCCGCCGCGCGCGACGAAGTGAAACCCCGCAGATCCATCGCACGCGGCCGCGACCGGCGCGGCCTGCCGCGCGCGGGTCTCGAGCCACAGCACGACGCCGGCCGCGGCGGCGATCACGACGATGCCGAGCGCGAGCGCCCGGCGCCGGCGCGGCGGCACGGCGCGCAGCGGCGCGTCGTGCGCGAGCGGGCCGAGCAGCTGCTCGAGCCTGGCGACCTCGGGATCCGGCGGCCCCGAGCGATTCCACAGGTAGTCATCCGACATCGGCCTCTTCCTCGTCGATCCCGAGGCGCTCGCGCAGGAGCTTCATGCCACGGTGCAGGTTGACGCGCACGCTGCCCGGAGCCAGCCCGGTGCGCTCGGCGATCTCCGGCCCGGTCATGCCTTCGACCAGCCGCAGGATCAGGGTCTCGCGATACGCCTCGGGCAGCGCGCGCAGCGCGGCGAGCACCTCGGCGACCTCGGCGCCGCGCGGCGCGGGCACCGGCAGGTCGACCAGCTCGTCCTCCGGCCTCCGCGCGCGCACGTGATCGATCGCGCGGTTGCGCGCGATCGCCATCAGCCAGCCCGGGAACGCCGCCGGCTCGGCGAGCTGCGGCAGGCGCTCGAGCGCGCTCGCGAACACGTCCTGCACGAGGTCGGCGGCCTCGCCGTAACGGACGCGGGCGAGCACGACGCCGTGCACGGCGCGGTGGAACGCCCGGTACAGCTCGGCGAACGCGCGGCGATCGCCCCGCCGCGCGCGGCTCACCACCGTCGCGAGGTCGTCCACGGGCGCAGCATACACGCGGGTGAGGACGGCCCGCGGCGCGAACCGTTAACTCACGGCCCGATCGAGCCGCTCTCGACCACCGCGACGCCGGCGCCGCGCATCTCGTTGATCGCACGGTCGGCGTCGCCCGGCTTGAGCTCGACCCCGCGGCAACCGTCCTCGATCAGCCACACGTCGAAACCCAGGCCGCGGGCGTCGAGCGCGGTCGCCTTGACGCAGTAGTCGGTGGCCAGGCCCATCACGTAGACCCGCGAGATCCAGCGCTCGCGCAGCCACTCGCCCAGGCCGGTCGCCTTGCGCTTGTCGTTGTCGAAGAACCCCGAGTAGCTGTCGAGCTCGGGATCGGTGCCCTTGTGGAACACCTCGGTGACCCTGCTGCGATCGATCCCGGCGTGGAGCTCGGCGCCGTGCGTGTTCTGCACGCAGTGCACCGGCCACAGCACCTGGAGGATGCCGTGGAGATCGATCATCTCGTAGGGCTGGCGGCCGGGGTGGTTGGCCGCGAAGCTCTTGTGGTCGCGCGGGTGCCAGTCCTGGGTCGCGGCGACCAGCGAGAAGTGCGGCAACAGGCGGTTCGCGATCGCGATGGTCTCGTCGCCGCGCGGCACGGCGAGCGCGCCGCCGGGCATGAAGTCGTACTGCAGGTCCACCAGGATCAACGCGCGCATGCCGACAGCTTACATCGCGAACTCGAAGCCTTGGCGAGCTAACCGATCGTACTTGCGGCGATCGAAGCGATAGAGCCGCGCGGCGCGATGTCGTACACCCTGCTCCACCTCGTCGGTCTCGATCAGCAGATCCATCGCGAGGATCTTCTTCCGGAAGTTCCGCTTGTCGAGCGCCGCGCCGAGGATGATCTCGTACAGCCGCTGCAGCTGGGTGAGCGAGAACCGCGGGGGGAGCAGCTCGAAGCCGACCGGCGCGTAGCGCACCTTGCCGCGCAGGCGATCGCGCGCGGTCGTGACGATCGCGGCGTGATCGAACGCGAGCTTGGGCAGCTCGTCGAGCGGGAACCAGCCGACGCCCATCGCGTCGGTCGCGGCGCGGATGCGGTGGTCGGAGAGCTTGGCGAGCGCGTAGTACGCGACCGTCACCACGCGCTCGCGCGGATCGCGATCGAGCGCGCCGAACGTGTAGAGCTGCTCGAGGTAGACGTCGGTCACGCCGGCCTCCTCGCGCAGCTCGCGGGTCGCAGCGTCGTCGAGCGTCTCGTCGCGCACGAACCCGCCGGGCAGCGCCCACGCGTGCTGGAACGGCGGCAGCTTGCGCTGGATCAGCAGCACCTTGAGATCGTGCTCGTCGAGCCCGAACACGACGCAGTCGACCGCGAGCGCCGCTCGCGGGTACTCGTACGTGAACGTCACCGATCGGCCTTCCCGAGCTTGACGTACGCGCGCATCTCGGCGAGCTCGCGCTCGAACCCGCCCGACAGGATCGGAAACCGGCACCACGAGCGCGGATCGACGTTGCGGTCGTCGAGGTGAAAGCTCGGCGCGATGCGCTCGCGCTTCCACTGGTTCTGGCACCACAGCCGGAAGAACCGCTCGATCCACAGCGCGAGCTGCTGCGGCGTCTGCTGCGGGTAGCGCGGCAACAGCTCCTGCAGCACCTCGACCGGCGTGTGCTTGTCGCGGATCGCCGAGTCCTCGACCGCCTCGAGCAGATCGTACGGCATCAGGTCGGCCTCGTCGGTCTGCGCCTGGACCGGCGGGCGCAGCTCGGCGGTCGGCTGCTGCGCGTTGATCGCGGCGAGCGCGCGCACCGGCCCGATCGCCTCGGGGCCGCTGGTCTCCATCCAGCGCAGCCACTGCCGCAGGTAGGTCTTGTCGATGCCGCCGAGCGGCGCGAGCCCCCCCGCGGTGTCGCCGTCCATCGTCGCGTAGCCGACCGCGGCCTCGCTGCGGTTGGACGTGGTGAGCAGCACCGCGCCGCGCACGTTCGCGAGCATCCAGATCGACGGCGCGCGCACCCGGGCCTGGATGTTCTGCAGCGTGACGTCGTCGCGCTGCCAGTCGAGCGTGCGCCCGATCGCCTGCTCGCAGGTCTTGATGTACGCCTTGTACTGCGCGTCGACGTCGATCACGTGGAACTCGGCGCCGATCGCGCGCGCCACCGCCTCGGCCGCGGCGCGCGTGACCTTGCCCGAGTTCTCGGTCGGCTGGTACGCGCACGCGAGCACCGCGCCGACCGCCGCGGCGTCGTCGCCGGTGCCGAGCACCTCGTGCAGCCGCACGCACGCCGGCAGGTGCTGCTCCACGCCGCCGGTGCCCAGCTCGGCGAGCGCGAACCGCACCGCGAGCGAGACCAGCACGGCGCACGCCGCCGAGTCGGCGCCGCCCGACAGCGAGACCACGTAGCCCTGGGCGCGGCTCTTGCGCAGGTAATCCCACAGGCCCAGGCCGACCGCGCGCGCGAACTCCTCCTCGCGGCGATCTGGACCGTCCTCCCAGCTCGAGCGCAGCTTCGGCGGCGCCTCGGGCCTGCGCGCCGGCCACACGAACGGGTGCTCGACCACCTGCGCCTCGGCGTCGTGGCGCGGGCGATGGCTGCCGCGCCGCGCCTGCTCGCGGCGGTTGCCGTCGATGTCGACCACGCCGGTCACGAGCTCGACGTCGTGAAACGAGAACCGGCGGCCGCGCGCGACCAGCTCGCCGCCCGACGCGATCAGGCCGCCGCCGTCGTAGATCACGCGGCCGGCCTCGTTGCCCAGGAGGTTCGCGTAGAGGTACGCGACGCCGAACGCGCGCGAGCCCTCGATCACGAAGCGCTGCCGCACCGCGAACTTGCCGAACGCGAAGTGGCTCGCCGACGGATTGCACAGGATGTCGACGCCGCGCAGCGCGAGATCGGTGCCCGGCCGGTTCGCGACCCACGCGTCCTCGCAGATCTCGAAGCCGATCCGCACGTCGCCGAGCTCGAACACCAGGTCGCCGATCGGGAAGCGCCGCACGCTGCCGTCGTCGGCGGTGCGCTCGAGCACGTCGACCTCGCTGGCCGGCCACGGCTTGAACCAGCGCGGCTCGTAATGGATGCCGTCGGCGGCGAGGAACTGCTTGGCGACGAAGCCGACGATCGTGCCGTCGGCGAGCAGCGCGGCGGCGTTGTACAGCGCCTTCTCGTGATAGACCGGCAGCCCGACCGTCACCACCATGCCGCGGGTGAGCGGCGCGAGCGCGTCGAGCTGGGCGAACGCGAGATCCTGCAGGCCGTCCATGAAGAACGCGTCCTCGCAGCCGTAGCCGGTGATCGCGAGCTCGGGCAGGCAGAGCAGCGAGACGCCCTCGGCGCGGGCGTGCTCGATCGCCATGCGCAGGTGCGCGAAGTTCGAATCCCACGCGAACGGCGTCTGGTTCACGCACGCGACCGCGACCTTGACCAGCTTCATGGCATCACCTGTTCGCCGTTAGATGCTCGACCAAGAGGCTCGCGGTGGGCTCGACCTGCAGGAAATCGCCGGCGAGCGCGACCGCGCGGGGATGGCTGTCGGTGGTGACGACCTGCCCGAACAGCCCGGTCGCGCGGATCCGCGCCAGCGAATCGTCCGGGAACAGCCCGTGGGTCGCGATCGCGTCGATCGCGACCGCGCCGGCGTCGCGGTAGGCCTGGGCCGCGTTGATCAGCGAGCCGCCGGTGCGGATCATGTCGTCGTAGATCACGACGCGCTTGCCGGCGACCTGCGCCGACACGCCGGTGACCTCGGTGGCATCGCCCGCGGTGCGGCGCTTGTAGACGAACGCGACGCCGACGCCGAGATCGTTGGCGAGCGACTCGACCCACTTGGCGCGGCCGGCGTCGGTGCACGCGAGCACGAAGTCGCCGCCGCCGAGCCGGCGCGCCGCCGCGGTCACGATCGACTTGCCGTAGACGTGGATCGGCCGCATCCCGCCCTCGAAGTAGTGCGCGAGCGTGGCGACGTGGAGGTCGAGCAGGAACACCTGCGTGCCGCGGCTGGCCTGCGGGATCGACGACAGCAGGCGGGCGCGGTTCTTCGCGGTCACGACCTCGCCCGGCCGGGTCGAGCGCTCCATCGTCGAGTAGCCGAAGAACGGCAGCACCAGCCGCAGGCGATACGCGCCGTCGGCCACCATCCCGCACGCGAGGTCGTAGAGCTCGAGCGTGGCGGTATCGTCGATCGTGCCGCCGATCAGGATGACGTCGCGGTCGGCCGGCGCGGTCGCGATGCGTAGGTAATGCTCGCCGTCGGGAAACGTGTGGCGCTCGACGTCGCCGAGCGGCCAGCCGCCGCCGGCGGCGATCGCGCGGCCGAGGTAGTCGTACGCCGCGGTCGCGAACACCAGCGGCTCAGGCATGGCGGCCTCGCGCCTGCGCGATCAGCGCGAGCTTGCGCGCGTGGACGTGCGCGTCGAGCCCGACCGGATACGGCTGCGGGTAGAGGAAGCGGCGGGTGCGCGGCGACAGCGCGGCGAGATCGGCGCGCGCACGCGCGCGCGCGGCCTCGAGCTCGAGCGGCGCGTCGGTCGGGGCGCCGCGATCGAGCACGGTGCGCAGCAGATCGTGCGCCTCGTCGGCCGCGACCTGCTGCGGCGCGCGCAGCTCGTTCTCGATGTCGTGCAGCACCGCGGGCTCGGACACGCCGTGCTCGCTATCGTAGATGATGTCGCCGACCAGCAGGCCGGCGCGGCGCAGCCGGCGGACCTGCAGCATCCCCGGGTTCGAGATCTTGATCGGCTGCTCGGACAGCTTGATCACGTCGCGCCACGCGCCGTGCTCGTCGCGATGGGCGCCCAGCTTGTACACGCCGCCCAGCGCGGGTTGGTCGTAGCAGGTGACGAGCTTGGTACCGACGCCCCAGCTGTCGATCCGCGCGCCCTGATCGAGGATCGTGCCGATCAGCGTCTCGTCGAGATCGTTGGACGCGACGATCTTGGTCGCGGCGAACCCGGCGTCGTCGAGCAGGCGGCGCGCCTCGATCGACAGGTGCGCGAGATCGCCGGAGTCGAGCCGCACGCCGGCGAGGTCGTGGCCGTGCGCGCGCAGCTCGCGACCGACCTCGATCGCGTGGCGCACGCCGTCGAGCGTGTCGTAGGTGTCGACCAGCAGCGTGCAGTTGCCGGGCATCGCGTCGGCGTAGGCGCGAAACGCCGCGAGCTCGCCGTCGTGGAACATCACCCAGCTGTGGGCGTGCGTGCCGGTCACCGGGATGCCGAGCAGCTTGCCGGCGAGCACGTTCGACGTGCCGGTGCAGCCGCCGATGTACGCGGCGCGCGACGCGCCGAGCCCGCCGTCGACGCCCTGCGCGCGGCGCAGCCCGAACTCGAACACCGGCGCACCGCGCGCCGCCTCGCACACCCGCGCCGCCTTGGTCGCGACCAGCGTCTGATAGTTGATCAGCGTGAGCAGCGGGGTCTCGACCAGCTGGGCCTGCGCGATCGGGCCGCGCACCCGCAGGATCGGCTCGTGCGGGAAGATCACCGCGCCCTCCGGCACCGCATCGACCGTGCACTGAAAGCGCATCGCGCCGAGGTAATCGAGGAAGCCGGCCGGGAACAGCGCCGCGCCCTCGCGATCGCGCACGGTCGCGAGGTACGCGAGATCGTCGGAGGTGAAGCGCAGCCGGCGCAGGTACGCCACCGCCGGAGCGATGCCTGCGGCGATCGCGTAGCCGCCGCCGAACGGCGTCTTGCGGTAGCTCAGGTGGAACACCGCCTCGCGCTCCGCCGCCGCCGCCTTCCAGTAGCCGCAGGCCATGGTCAGCTGGTACAAGTCGGTCAAGAGCGCCAGGGAACCGCCGTACACCACGTCGAGCCCGTCGGTCATCGTTACAGTGTATTATTGACACTAAGTCCGGGATGTCAATGACCGACCAAGCCGTCGTGATCTGGGGCGAGCTGCTGTGGGATCTGTTCCCCGACGGCGCGCAGCTCGGCGGTGCGCCGGCCAACCTCGCGTGGCACCTCGGCCTGGCCGGCGGCTGGGCCCGCCTGGTGTCGCGCGTCGGCGACGACGAACGCGGCCGGCTCGCGCTGGCCCGGCTCGGCGAGGTCTGCGACACCTCGCTCGTGCAGATCGATCGCGAGCGCGCGACCGGCGTGGTGGAGGTCGAGCTGGTCGGCGGCGAGCCGCGCTATCGGCTCGTGCCCGACCGCGCGTGGGAGCGCATCGCCTGCACCGGCGAGGTGCGCGCGGCGCTCGCGGAGGCCGGCGTGCTGGTCTACGGCACGCTCGCGCAACGCACGCGCGACGGCCTCGACGCCTGGCGCGCGGCGGTGCGCGCGGCGCCCGCATCGTGCCTCAAGGTGTGCGACGTCAACCTGCGCAAGACCGAGGGCGAGCCGCCCGGCGCCGAGCGGGTCGCGGTCGACGAGGCGATCGCGGCCGCGGATGTGGTGAAGCTCAACGATCGCGAGCTCGAGCGCGTCGCGGCGTGGCACGGCTGGCGCGATCCGATCGCCGAGCTGCTGCGCCGGCCGCGCGTGGTGGCGATCACGCACGGCGCGCGGGGATCGACGCTCCACGGCGAGCGCGGCGCGGTCGAGATCGGCGGCGCGGGCGTGCCGCCGGGCGCGCGCGGGGATAATGTCGGGTGCGGCGATGCATACCTCGCGATCCTGGTGCACGGCATGACGCGCGGGTGGGATCTCGAGACGTCGGGCCGCGCCGCGAGCCGGTGGGCCGCCGCGGTCGCGGCGGTGCGCGGCGCGACGCCGCGGTTCGACGACACGCGAGTCGACGAGCTGCTGGAGGGCGCGTGACCAAGGCCAAGAAGGACAGGCCGCGCCCCGCCCGGCCGGCCGCGGAGGCGCCGCCGCTCGAGCCGCCGCCGCCGCCCGCGACCTTCGACTGGAAGTGGACCGCGCTCGGCGTGCCGCTGCTGGTGATGGCCGCGGCGCTCGGCTACCTCGCGCTGTCCGACCTGCCGCCGATCAAGTACCTGGTGTACCCGCTGGCCGCGCTGCCCGTGCTCGGCGCGGGCTTCGCGCTCGGCTGGTTCGCGCGCGGCCGCCGGATCCTCCAGGCCGGGATCGCGGCGATCGCGGTGTTCGCGATCGCGACGCTGATGCTGCCGATGCCGGCCATGCTCGTGGTCGAGCGGATCGATCCGTTCGGCTACTACCTCGCGGTCGTGACCCTCGCGTTCGACCTCGCCGTGCTCGGCGCGTTCATCGGCGAGGCGATCCGTCACCCGAAGCGTAAGGGCGATCTCGACGCGTGGGACACCGCGGGCAAGTGGCTCGCCGAGCACGGCGCGCTGTACGCGCTCGCCCACGTCACGATCGCGGTCATGGTCATCCACGCCCACGTGTTCGCGGGCGAGGTGATCGGCGACGATCTCAGCTTCCACTACGCCGAGAGCGTGCGGCTCGCCGACTGCCTGCGGGTCGGCGACTTCGACTTCTGGAACCCGAGCGCGAACGCCGGCTATGCATCCGCGTACTACTACCAGGCGATCCCGCAGCTCGCGTCGGCGATCCCGTCGGCGCTGTTCGGCCACCAGCTGTTCTTCTTCCAGCTCAGCGTGTTCTTGCCGCTGGTGGTCGCGCCGGCCGCGGCGTATCGCGGCATGCGGCTGCTCGGCGCGTCGCCGTGGACCGCGCTGGTCGCCGCGTTCGCGATCGGCTTCATGAACGGCGAGTCGCGGTGGGGCGCGGGCAACGCCGGGACGTTCCAGGTCGGCCTCTACACCCAGACCTGGGCGCTGTGCGCGTTCCCGCTCGCGCTCGGTCACGGCGCGCGCTGGATCGCGGATGCCAAGGGCCTCGCGCCGGCGATCGCGTGGGGCGCGTTCGTCGGGCTGTGCCACCCGTTCGCGGTGATCGTGCTCGGCGTCGGGCTCGCGACCTCGGTGATCGCGCAGCTGTTGCCGCGGCTCGACAAGCTGGCGTGGCCGAGCATCGTCGGCCGCACGCTGATCTGCGCGGGCATCGCGCTGTGGCTGCTCGTGCCGCACGGGCCGATCCCCGAGCTCGCGTTCGCGATCACGGGCAGCGTGATGATCGCGGGCGGTCTCGCGCTGCCGATCGCGCTGCTGCCGCCGGGGGTCGCGTGGGAGAGGCCGGACGTGCGGCGGTGCGGCCGCGAGCTCGGCCGCACGCTGATCCTCGGCGCGGCGATGGTGATCGCCTGGCTGCCGGTGTGGCTGCCGCTGGTCGTCGACATGGTCGGGTTCGGCGGGTTCCCGCACCGCGTCGCCGACGAGGTCGGCCCCGGGTTCTACGGGCTCGGCCGCTGGTATCGCATCGGCGCGCTGCTCGACTGGGCGCAGAACGGCCGGATCGCGGTGCTCACCTGGTCGCTGCCGGTCGCGATCATCCTGTGCCGCGCGCGCATCCTGCGCTGGCTGTGGCCGCCGGCGCTGCTCTACGCCGCCCTGCTCGGGCTCGGACCGCACATCGGCAAGATCGGCGACGACCTGTTCCCGCCGGTACGCGCGCTCGGCGCGATGCAGATCGTGATCGGGCTCGGCCTGGGCGTGTGCGCGATCGCCGTCGGCCGCATGCTGTGGGACGCGCCGTGGGACGCGTGGTTCGCCAAGCTGCTCGGCAGCCCGACCAAGTCGTCGAGCCAGTACGCGATGCGCACGCTGGTCTCGGCGCTCGCGGCCGGCCTGCTCGTGCTGGTCGCGGTGCCCGGCGCGCGCGCGCTCGCGGCGCGGGTCTCGGTGATGGGCGATAACCCCGCCCAGCACCGCGACGAGATGATGGAGATCAACGACGAGCTCGCCAAGCTGCCGCCCGGGCGCAAGCAGACCGGACCCGGCGCGGAGAACCACTGGTGGAACCTGTTGTCCTATGTCTACGAGCGCGTCCCGTCCACCCTGCAGATGGGCGGCGGCGGCCTGCAGGCGAGCCCGAACTACGACTTCCTGTGGACGCAGCACGACTACCTGAAGAACGCGTGGGTCTACGACGCGCCGTACGTCGTGTTCAACGTCGCGCGCGAGAAGAACATCCCCGACGGCGAGACCATGTACCGCACGAAGAACTTCGAGATCCGCCGGTTCCCCGCGCCCGGCCTGGTCTCGCCGGTCCAGATCATCGGCATCCTGCCGCCGGGCGGCCGCACCGGCGAGGCCGGCCACGTCGCCGCGCTCGAATGGCTGACCGGCCGCGACTCCGGCGTGCTCAAGCGCTGGGTCCGCCAGTTCGGCACCACGCTCGACGGCGACGAGGCGATCCACGATCGCCTGCTCGCGTACGAGGGCTCGGAGGGCCTGATGGCCAGGCCCGCCGGCAAGATGCTGCGCGCCTGGCACCAGCCGTCGCCGGGCGACGACGCCGACATCGTCGCGGAGGTCGAGACCACCGCGCCGACCACGTTCGTGATCCGCGAGAGCTGGCACCCGCGCTGGCGCGCATACGTCGACGGCGCACCGGCGCCGGTGCGCCGCGTGACGCCGGACTTCCCGGCGGTCGACGTCGGGACCGGCAAGCACACGATCGAGCTGCGCTTCGAGCGGCCGTGGTGGGCGCTCGCCGCCTGGCTCGCCTGGCCCGGCGTGCCGCTCGCGGCCTGGCTGGTGATCCGCCGCCGGCGCAAGAAGCAAGCCGCGGCGAGCTAGCGCCTGCCGTCGCGCACGCCGGCATCGCGCGAAGCCGGCGGCAGCGGCACGTCGAACGGCAGCTCGTGCGGCTGATCCTCGTCCGACCTCGGCATCGGCACCACGATCTTCAAGCTACGCAGCTGCCACACCGCCGATTTCGAGTCGCGCGTGAAGCCGAACACCGTCCGCACGCCGGACGACTTCTCGAACTCGGCGAGCACGTCGAACGTCGCCGACGTCCCGTTGATCACCTTGGCCTCGGTGACGTCGAGGATCCGCTTGTAGGCGCCGAGCTCGGCGCGATTGTGGGCCTGCAGCTCGATGAACTTGTCGCGCGGCTCCTGCTTCTGGAACACCACGCTCGAGGCATCCCACACCTCCCCCGCGTGATCGTCGCGCAGCTCCTCGAGGATCGCGTTGGCGACCCGGTGGATCTCGCACTTCTTGGCATCCATCGGATCGGCGCACGCCGCGACCCGCTGCTCGCGCTGCTCGCTCGTGATCTTGAGCTCGGGCGGCACCTCGACCGCGACCCCGAGCAACTTCCACGTCCCCTGGTCGTAGTGAAAGCTGATCGAGGTCTTGCAGATGCCCTTGTCGTACGACGCGGTGAGCGAGACCCGCCCGACCTTGCCGCTGCGCCCAGTCGTGACCAACGTGCCGTTGACCGCGGTGATCTCGCGGAACCGGCCGAGCGTCGCGTTGAGATCGGTCATGTCGTCGACGAAGCGCTCCTTGCGCACCATCTCCTGGAAGCGCGGCGACGCGGTCTCGTACAGCTTGTCGATCGCGGCCGAGCCCTTGCTGATCTCGAGGAGGATGTGCTCGGCGTCGGGCCGGAAGTCGGGCGTGTCGTTGCCGTGCAGGTTGAGCGCGACGATCGCGGCGATCCACGCGAACACCAGCACGAACCCGACGATCACGCTGCGCAGCAGCAGCCGGCCGCGCCGGGTCTGCGCGACCCGCGGCAGCACGTGGATCGACTCGCCGGCGCTGATCAGGCCTTCTCCGATCCGCGCGACGCCCGCGCCGACCAGCGGCACCTTCTTGGTGGCCTCGCCGATCTTGCTGACCCCCTCGCCGATCGTCCCGATCCCCGCGCCGAGCCGCTCGACGCCGCCCGACACCGTGTCCTGGATCGCGGTGCGCAGCTTGGTGCGCCCGGTGTTCGACGCCGGCTCGGTCGGCTCGACCGCCGTGCGCACCTTTCCGCTCGACACCGGCTGCGACTCGTCGAGCGCGACCGACTCGGGCGCGGCCTCGACCAGGTGCGGGCTCGAGAACTGGACCTCGACCGAGCCCGATCCCGCCGCGTCGTCGGGCGGCTGCTTCGAGTCGGGGTCGTCCGGCACCTAGCTGAGTATGCCCGAGAAGAACCGCGCGACCAGATTCTCGGCCACGCCGCGGCGATACGCCGCCGTCGAGCGCACGTCATCGATCGGCGCGATCGCGGTGCGCAGCGCGGCGCGCGCGGCCTCGGCGGCCCGCGCCGGCGAAAGGCCGCGCACCGCGTCCTCGACCGCGGCCACGCGGATCGGCCGATCGGCGACCGCGCCGAGCGCGATCCGCGCCGCGCGCACCACCCCGCCGTCGAGCTCGATCGCGGCCGCGCCCATCACCTTCGAGATCGACTGCGCGCGCCGCGTCCCGACCTTGCGCCAGGCCAGCGCGGTGTGCGGCGCCGGCGCCGGCAGGTGGGCCGCGACGATCAGCTCGTCGGCCGCGAGCAGCGTCTTGCGGTAGCCGACGCAGAACGCGCGATACGGCACGCGGCGGCGGCCGCGCACCGACGCGAGCTCGAGCTCGGCGTCGAGCGCGAGCAGCACGGGCAACGAGTCGCCGACCGGCGACGACGTCCCGACGTTGCCGCCGAGCGTCGCGCGCGCCTGGATCTGCAGCGCGCCGATCTCGCGCGCCGCCGCGGCGAGCGGGGCGTAGCGCGCGAGCACCTCGCGATCGCGCTCGACCTCGAGCCACGTCGTGCCCGCGCCGATCGCGAGGCCCCCGGCGTGCGCGGTGATCCCGCCGAGCCCGGGCAGCCGCCATAGATCGAGGATGCCCGGCGGATCGGCGCGGAGGTTCGCGTTGACCATCAGATCGGTCCCGCCGGCGAGCACCATCCAGTCGGGATAGGCCGCGCGCGCGTCGAGCGCCTCGTCGATCGTGCGGGGCCGCAGGTAGTCCGTCACTCGA
>DATJAE010000316.1:0-50636 GCA_035516595.1 Kofleriaceae bacterium
GCGGATATCGTTGGTCAGCATGCTCAAGGGTTTAGCGGAGCAATGGCGGGGCTGTAAAGTTAGCGGCTTGCTCCGGATAGGAGTAAACGGCGCGCCGGAAGCGGCCCGCGTCGACGGACGCTGGCCGGCGGCGGACCGGCCGTCGCCGAGCCGTGGTTAGATATTTGACAAAAGCAAATATTTTATCTGTTATAGGCAAGAATCATGGCCTTGCCAGCAACCCTCGACCGCCGCATTGCCGCCATCCGGGGATTCAACCGCTTTTACACGGCGCAGATCGGCGTGTTGCAGAATCGGCTGCACGACAGCCCGTTCGCCCTGCCCGAGGCTCGACTGCTCTACGAGCTCGGGCATCGCGAAAACTTGACGGCGACCGCGCTCGGCCATGAGCTCGGCCTCGATGCTGGGTATCTCAGCCGCTTGCTGCAGAGCCTCGAACGGCGGGGTTTCGTCCGCAAGCTGTCCTCGGCCGAGGATCGGCGCCAAAACCTCTTATCGCTGACACCCGCCGGACACGCTGCGTTGCTTCCGCTCGAAATGCGTGCTCGGGACGAAATTGCCGACCTGCTGAAGCCCCTGGACGAGAAGCGGCAGCGGGCGCTGCTCGCGGCCATGACCGCGATCGAGACCAGCCTGCGCCCCGAGCTACCCGCAACCAGACGCACCGGATTTCTCCTGCGGCCGCATCGCGTCGGCGATCTGGGCTGGGTCGCCAGCCGGCACGGCGCTCTTTATGCCGAGGAATATGGCTGGAACGGCGAATTCGAGGCTTTCGTCGCCCGCCTCGTCGCTCGCTTCATCACGCATTTCGATCCTGCGCGCGAAGGTTGCTGGATCGCGGAAGTCGATGGAGAGCCGGTCGGCTCCGCGTTTCTCGTCAGGCATTCCGAGACGATCGCCCAATTGCGAATGCTGTTCGTCGAGCCGAGAGCGCGCGGCCTGGGAATCGGCAAGGCCCTCGTCGATCAATGCATCCGCTTCGCTCGGCAAAACGGCTATCGCAAAGTCGTCCTCTGGACCAATCGTGGGCTTCACGCCGCCCGGCATCTTTATGAAGCGGCCGGCTTTCGGCTTCTGGCCGAGGAACGGCATCGCAGCTTTGGTAAGAAGCTCGTGGGGCAGAATTGGGAGCTCGATTTTCGCGCCTCATCGCGACCATCGGCAAAAGCAAAAAAGCGGCGCCGCCTAAAACGGCGCCGAGGATAGCCAGAGGATGCGGAGGGGGATCGCGTGTCCTTGGCCGCCGAGGCGGAGCATCGATCGCTCCGCCCCTAAACCGCTTCCGCCTAGTCCTCGGCGGCGGCTTCGCCGCCGCCCGAGGCCATCATCGCATCGGCAACGAGGCCGGCATTGGCGCGGATCGCGTGCTCTATCGCATCGGCGATGGCGGGATTGTCTTTAAGGAACTGCTTCGCGTTCTCGCGGCCCTGACCGATGCGCTCGCCGCCGAACGAGAACCACGCGCCGCTCTTCTCGATGATGTCCGCGCCGTCGGCCGACGCGAGATCGACGAGATCGCCCTCGCGCGAGATGCCCTTGCCGTACAGGATGTCGAACTCGACCTCCTTGAACGGCGGCGCCATCTTGTTCTTCACGACCTTCACGCGCGTGCGGTTGCCGATGACGTCTTCTTCCTTCTTGAGCGCGCCGACGCGGCGGATGTCGAGCCGCACCGACCATGGCGAGCGCGGCGCGGTGGAACGAGGCGTGATCGTCGAACCGGAGCTCCATGGGGTTGCCAACGCACCACGGGCTCCGGCGATCTTCGGGCTAAGCGTGCGGACGCTTGCCGTTATTCTGCGGCGGCGCGGCGGCGGCCGGCGTGGCAGGCTTGGCGGCCGGCGCGGCGGCGGCGGCCGGCGCGGCGGCGGCCGGCTTGGCGGCCGGCGCGGCGATCGGCGCCGACCCGGTCGCGACCGCCGGCTCGACGACGTCGATCCCGATCCGGCGCACGTTGAAGTGCGCCAGGACCTTGGCCTCGATCGAATTGTAGACGTCGGGGTGCTCGATCAGGAACTGCTTGGCGTTCTCGCGGCCCTGGCCGATGCGCTCGCCGGCGAACGAGAACCACGCGCCGCTCTTGTCGATGATGTTGGCCTCGCTCGCGAGGTCGACCAGGTCGCCCTCGCGCGACACGCCCTGGCCGTACAGGATGTCGAACTCGACCTCCTTGAACGGCGGCGCCATCTTGTTCTTCACGACCTTGACCCGCGTGCGGTTGCCGATCACGTCCTCTTCCTTCTTGAGGGCGCCGACCCGGCGGATGTCGAGGCGAACCGACGAGTAGAACTTGAGCGCGTTGCCGCCGGTCGTGGTCTCCGGCGAGCCGAACATCACGCCGATCTTCATGCGGATCTGGTTGATGAAGATCACCATCGTGCGCGACTTCGCGATCGCGGCGGTGAGCTTGCGCAGCGCCTGGCTCATCAGGCGAGCCTGCAGGCCGACGTGGGCGTCGCCCATCTCGCCCTCGAGCTCGGCCTTCGGGGTGAGCGCCGCGACCGAGTCGACGACGATCACGTCGATCGCGTTGGACCGGACCAGCATGTCCGCGATCTCGAGCGCCTGCTCGCCGAAGTCGGGCTGGCTGACCAGCAGCTCCTCGGTCTTGACGCCGAGCTTCTTGGCGTAGCCGACGTCGAGCGCGTGCTCGGCGTCGATGAACGCGCACACGCCGCCGCGCTTCTGGGCCTCGGCGACGATGTGCAGGGTCAGCGTGGTCTTGCCGCTCGACTCCGGGCCGTAGATCTCGACGACGCGGCCGCGCGGCAGGCCGCCGATGCCGAGCGCGATGTCGAGGCCGAGCGAGCCGGTCGGGATCACGTGGACCTCGCGGTCGATCGGATCCTTGCCCAGGCGCATGATCGCGCCCTTGCCGAACTGCTTGTCGATCGCGGCGAGCGCGAGGTCGATCGCCTTGGTGCGCTCGGGGTTCTGCGATGGGGTCGCTGCGGTGTCTTTGCCGGCCATATGGATCTCCTACTGACCGTGTTTTCTCGGCCAGCCGTCATCGGTTTCGTCGTCCAGCTGTAGCGCTCCCGTCTGACGTTTTTCGGCGATCTCGGCCGGTTTGAAGGCGATTCGGTGGAGCTCGCGATACACGGAACCAGAAGATTTCGTTTCGCTTTCGAACAGGGTGACCGACTCGCTGCGCGACTCACTGAACATCTGTTCGGCCATGGGTAACACGACCTCGCGCAGCGGTCTACTTTCTCGGAGGCGCGCCACCGTCACGTGAGCGTGAAACGCGCGCCGCTCGGGCGCGAAGCCCAGGGCCGCGCACGCGCGATCGATCCGCGCCGCGAGCTCGCCGAGCGCGGCGCCGTCCTCGACCCCGGCCCACAGCACGCTGGTGTTCTCGAGCGAGGGAAACCCGCCGAGCCGCGCGCAGCGAAACCGCAGCGGCTGGCTGCCCGCGCACGCCGCGTCGATCGCGTCGCGCACCGCGCCGACCGCGTCCTCGCGGGTCCAGCCGAGGAACTTGAGCGTGACGTGATAGTTCGCCGGCGCGACCCACTTGAGGTCGAGCCCGGCGTCGCGCGCGCGCCGCGCCAGGGTCTCGGCGCACGCCGCGATCGCGTTGGCGGTCGCGACCGACACCCGCACGCCGACGAACAGCCGCTTGCCCGGCGCGCTCACCCGAGCGCCTCGTCGACCAGCTCGAGCGCCCACCACGCCGACAGCGTGCGCACCTGATCGCGCATGCCCGGCCAGTGGATCCGCTTGGTCGTCACGCCGCCGGCGCTCGCGAGCGCGAGCCACACCAGCCCGACCGGCTTGTCGGGCGTGCCGCCGTCGGGGCCGGCCACGCCGCTCACCGCGACCGCGAGGTCGGTGCCGAACCGCTCGCGCGCGCCCGCCGCCATCTCGCGTACCGTCTGCTCGCTGACCGCGCCGTGCTCGGCGAGCGTCGCCTCGCGCACGCCGAGCTGGCGGACCTTCTCGGCGTTCGAGTAGGTGATCGCGCCGCCCGCGACCGCGGCGGAGCTGCCCGGCACGCTGGTGAGCAGCTCGCCGATCATGCCGCCGGTGCACGACTCGGCGGTCGCGATCGTGGTCTTGCTCGCGATCAGCCGGCGCACGACCTTCTCGATCAGGTTCTCGTCGCCCGTGCCGTAGACCAGGCCGGCCAGCCGCTCGCGCAGCACCGCGTCCATCGCGTCGAGCCGGCCCTGCGCCGCGGCGAGCTCGCGACCGCGCACGACCAGCTTCACCAGGGTCTCGGGAAACTTCACCTGGTAGTGGATCGACGCGCCGGGCACGCCGTCGACGATGCCGCGGCAGGCCTGCGAGATCTGCGACTCGCCGCGCCCGAACACGCGATACGTCCGCCGCGCGACCTGCTCGGCGGCCTCGCCGCGCAGCGCGCGCAGCCGAGCGTCGAGCGCGCCGTCCCAGATCGCGTAGACCTCGCGCGGGATGCCGGGCAGACAGATCACCGGCACGCCGCGGATCGCGAGCTCGAAGCACGGCGCCAGGCCCGCCGGGTTGCCGTGCACGCGCGCGCCGGAGGGGACGCGGACCTGGCGCAGCTGGATGGTCGTGAGCTCGGTCCGGTCGCCCAGCGGCGACGCCATCGTCGAGCCCGCGAGGCGGCCGAACCGCGCCTCCATGAATCGCCGCGCCGGCTCGTCGATCACCGGCTCGACACCGGCCAGCCGGGCGAGCACGTCGACCGTCAGGTCGTCCTCGGTCGGCCCGAGCCCGCCCGAGCAGATCACGAGGTCCGCGCGCGCGACCGCATCGCCCACCGCGCGCGCGATGTCGTCGGCGTCGTCGCAGCAGCTGGTCATCCAGCGCGTCGTGATCGCGAGGTCCCACAGCCTGGCCGCGAAAAACGACGAGTTGGTGTCGACGATCTCGCCGCGGCACAGCTCGTCCCCGATCGTCAAGATCTCGGCGCGCATGTGCCTCGCAACATACCCCGGTTTTCCGGCGGTGCGGTTGACCCCCCCGGGGCGCGGCCCTATGATTTCCGTCTGGATCGCGGGGCCCATGAAGATCCGGTACGCGGCTAAGACTGACGTCGGAATGAAGCGGACGCACAACGAGGATTACTTCTCGTTGATCGAGGACGAGCAGCTGTTCCTGGTGGCCGATGGCATGGGCGGCCACGCCTCCGGCGAGGTCGCCTCGAAGATGGCGGCCGAGACGATCGGCGAGTTCTACCAGCGCACCCGCGAGGACGAGGACGCGACCTGGCCGTACAAGATGGATCGCTCGCTGAGCTACATCGAGAACCGCCTGGTGTGCGGGATCAAGCTCGCCAACCTGCGCATCTTCGAGACCTCGAACCGCGACCTCCGCTACAAGGGCATGGGCACGACGATCGTGAGCTGCCTGGTGTCGGGCGACAAGATCTACGTCGGCCACGTCGGCGACTCGCGGGTCTACCGCGTGCGCGACGGCGGCATCCAGCAGCTGACCCGCGATCACTCGCTGCTCGAGGACTACAAGGAAGCCAAGCCCGACATGACCGAAGAGGAGGAGCGCAACTTCCCGCACAAGAACGTGATCACGCGGGCGCTCGGCATGCGCGAGACCGTCCAGGTCGACATCCGCAGCCACCAGATCAAGAGCGGCGACGTCTACATCCTGTGCTCGGACGGCCTGTCCGGCATGGTGATCGACGAGAACATCGCGCAGATCGCATCGAACGCGAAGAGCCTCGAGCGCGCGGTCGCCGAGCTGGTCGATGCCGCGAACCGCAACGGCGGCACCGACAACATCACGACGCTGCTGTTGCAGTGTCTGGCGGCGTAGCGTGTGCGGTACGCGGTCGCAGCCGGCAAGCTGACCGTCAAGGCGCGCTCGAGCGTCCACGACACCACGACGGTGTGGGACAAGATCACCGGCGAGGTCGACGCCGATCCCGACGCGATCGAGGCCGCGAAGGCGACGTTCCGCGTCGACATGACCGCGTTCGACGCCGGTGACTGGCTGAAGAACCGGAAGCTGCGCAAGGACTTCGCGATGGACGCGAACCCGACGGCAACCTTCGAGCTGCGCTCGGTGTCCGACGTACAGCGAGATGGCGCGAAGTTCACCGCGAAGGCCGGCGGCGTGCTGCGCTGGCGCGGCCGCGAGGTCGCGCTCGAGCTCGCGGGTTCGGGCACGCTCGATCCGACCCGGGTCGACGCGCACGCGACGTTCACGCTGGACATTCGCCAGCTCGGGCTTTCCGCGCCAAAGTTCTTCGTGTTCAAGATGGAGGACGAGGTCATGATCGACGTCGCGATCCGGGGCGCGGTGACCGCGTGAAGCGCGCGCTCGCCCTCGCGGTGGTGCTCGCGGCGTGCGAGGGCAAGGCGCCCGAGCCCGACGGCATCGGTCCCTACGTGTTCGGCAAGACCACGGCCGGCTCGGTCCACGACGGCAACTGCCAGCCGACCGAGCTGCGCGACGGCCGCAAGGCGACGTGGTGCTTCGCGCTGCCGCCGTTCAAGGTCGGCAAGCGGGTCGCCGATGTCGACGCCTACTTCGCCGGCACCGAGCCGACCGCGCCGCTGATCGAGGTCCAGCTCAAGGTGCGCGGCTGCCGCGAGGACGAGGTCGATCAGTGGATGCGCGAGCGGTTCGGCCCGCCGATCGAGAGCAAGGCGACGCGCGAGTACTGGAAGAACTCGTTCCTGTGGGCGGCGGCGCTGTTGCCGAGCGAGCCCGGGCGCTGCCTCATCCACTTCCTGCCGGTCTCGGAGAACGCCGAGATCGCGCGGATCAAGCAGGAATAGCTAGAAGGCACTCGTTCGTCGTATCGAGGCGCTCGTTCGTCGTATCGAGGCGCTTGTTGGTCTCCGCGATCTCGGCGCGAAGCTCGGTCCGAGTCATCCGGATCTCGTCGCGGATCTCGCGCAGGATCTCGACGGTGAGGCCAGCGTCCACGGTCATAGCCTAGCACCGCAAAGCAACATCGAGGCCAGCGATCGTCGACGCACGAGGTCGTGATCTCGCACGAAGGCGACGCGCGCGCCGTCCGGAGTCCGGACGAATGTCCCGGACGTTCGCCGGACGCTACTTCTTGCGCTGCTCGTTCGGGCACGCGCCGCCGACCTCGCCGACCGCCTTGGGGCACAGGCCGTAGAGCTCGTGGCGGTGGCGGAGCACGGTGAAGCCGCCGAGCCGCGATGCGATGCGATCCTGCAGGCGCTCGATCTCGTCGTCCTCGAACTCGAGGATCAGGCCACACTTCACGCAGATCAGGTGATCGTGATGGTCGCCGACCACCTCGTAGCGCGCCTGGCCATCGCCGAACTGGCGCTCGACCGCGAGCCCGCTGTCGACCAGCAGCTTGAGCGTGCGGTAGACCGTCGCGTAGCCGACCTTGGGCTGGCGCTTGCGCACCTTGGTGAGCAGCTCGTCGATCGAGACGTGGTCGCGCGTGCGCAGGAACTGCTCGACGATCGCCTCGCGCTGCGCCGTGATGTTCAGGCGGTGGTCCTGGATGTACGACCGCCAGCGCTCCTTGAGCTCGCCGGTGTCGTTCGGCCGAAAGTCGGACCGGTCCGCCATGGATTTCAGCTTCCCCGCAAGTGGCGGGGTCGTCAAGCGATCCCGGAGCAGTGACTTTTCAGTTTGCGGACGCTATGGTGCCAGCGGTGACGGCGCCGAGCGACCCCGGGTTCGACGCGATCCTGGCGCGGTTGCGCGAGGTCGTGCACCAGCTCGAGTCCGGAGAGCTCTCGCTCGAGCAGTCGCTCGCGATCTACGAGGAGGGCGTGCAGCTGGCGCGGCGCGGCCAGCAGCTGCTCGCGTCGGCCGAGCAGCGCGTCGAGATCCTGGTCAGCGCGGCCGGCGGCGTCGAGACCGTGCCGTTCGCGCCCGACGAGCGCGACGAGCGCGACTCCAACGCATGATCACGCTCGCGCCGGCGAGCGCCCCGCCCGCGCTCGCCACGTTCTGGGCCGACGCGCGCGCGGCGATCGATCGCGAGCTCGCGCGCCGCTTGCAGCCGCCCGCCGACGATCCGGGCCAGCTGGTCGCCGCGATGGCGTACGCCGCGACCGGGCCGGGCAAGCGGATCCGCCCGACCCTCGCGCTCGCCGCGGCCGAGGCCTGCGGCGGCACGCGCGACGCCGCGATGCCCGCCGCGATCGCGGTCGAGCTGCTCCACGCCTACACGCTGGTGCACGACGACCTGCCGGCGATGGACGACGACGACCTGCGGCGCGGCCGCCCGACCGTGCACGTCGCGTTCGGCGAGGCGATCGCGATCCTCGCCGGCGATGGCCTGCAGACCGCGGCGTTCGCGGCGCTCGCCGAGCTCGGCGCGCGCGCCGGCGACGCGGTGGCCGTGCTCGCCCGGCGCGCCGGCGCCGCCGAGCTGCTCGCCGGCCAGGCGATCGATCTGACCCGTCCCCCGCGCGACCTCGCCGAGATCGAGCGCATGCACGCCGCCAAGACCGGCGCGCTGTTCGCGGCGTCCACCGAGCTCGGCGCGATCGCGGCCGGCGCGCCGCGCGCGACCTGCGAGGCGCTCGGCCGCTACGGGCTCGCGATCGGCATCGCGTTCCAGCACGCCGACGATCGCGACGACGCCGAGCTGGTCGCGCACGCGGCGGCCGCCGCCGACCGCATGCGCACGCTTTGCGGCGAGGCCCGCGCCGAGCTCGCCGCCCTGGGCCCGGCCGCGGAGGTGCTCGAGGCGTTCGCGAGCTGGATCGCCGCGAGCGCGTGAGGTACCAATGATCGGTGGCGGAAGACTGGGACGAGGAGACCACCGCGGCGGGCATCGAGGACCCCGCCGAGGCGATCCGGCGTAACCGCGCGACCCTGACCGTGCTCACCGGCAACGCGACCGGCCAGACGTTCAAGGTCAAGAAGGCGGTGCTGATCGGCCGCTCGCCCAAGGCCGAGATCCGGATCGACGACGATGGCATGTCGCGCAGCCACGCGCGCATCCACTACGAGGCCGGCGCGGCGTGGGTCGAGGACCTCGCGAGCCGCAACGGCACGTTCGTCAACGGCGAGCGGATCGCGGCCGCGGTCAAGCTCGAGGACGGCGACAAGATCCAGGTCGGGCGCGCCACGGTGCTGCGCTTCGCGTTCCAGGACGCACTCGACGAGAGCTTCCACGAGAACCTCATGTCGTCGGCGCTGCGCGACGGCCTGACCAAGCTGTTCAACAAGCGCTACCTGCTCGACCGCCTCGACAGCGAGCTCAAGTTCGCGGTCCGTCACGAGGCGGCGCTGTCGCTGATCATGCTCGATCTCGATCACTTCAAGCGGATCAACGACACCCAGGGCCACCTCGCCGGCGACGCGGTGCTCTCGCACCTGGCCAGCGTGCTCACCCGCGCGGTGCGCAACGAGGACGTGGTCGCGCGGTTCGGCGGCGAGGAGTTCGCGATCGTGCTGCGCGCGATCGGCATCGAGCACGCCGCCGGCCTCGCCGAGCGCCTGCGCAAGCTGATCGAGAACACCGCGATCCCGTTCCAGGGCCGCGAGCTCAAGGCGACGGTCTCGATCGGTGTGGCCGGCTATCCGAGCACGCCGGTCAAGACGCCCGACCAGCTGGTCGAGGCCGCCGACCAGGCGCTGTATCGCGCGAAGCACGCCGGCCGCAACCGCGTCTCGCGCTAGGAATATTGGCGCGCCCGCCACGCGTTGCTACGGTCGGGCATGCGCCGGCTCACCTGGCTCCTGATCGCCCTGGCCGCGTGCTCGGGGGACGACACCCATCGCCACACCGTGGCCCGGCCGAGCGGTCCCGCCCCCGCCGACGCGGCCGCGCCCGCACCGCCCGCGCAGGCCGGCGCGCTTTCCGAAGCGATGGTCGCGAGCTACTGGAAGAGCGGCGACGAGATCGACGGCGCGCAGCAGTTCGCGCTCGAGGACTGGGCCAACGCCAGGGCCGCGTTCAAGCTCGCGCTCGCGGCAACCAAGGACAACGCGCGGATCGGCCGGATCCGCCTGATGCTCGGGCTGTGCGAGGAACACCTGGACGACCCCGACGCGGCGGCCGAGCACTTCTCGGTCGCGTACGTCCTGGTGCCCGAGCTCGCCGATTACATCGGCTATCACTTCGCGCGCGCGCTGTGGCTCGTGCACAAGGGCGACGCCGCCGCCCAGGTCGCCGGCAAGGTCGATCGCGCGTCGATCGTCGGACCCGACGCCGAGATCCTGATCGGCGATCTGATGAAGGCCAAGAGCGACGCCGCCGCGCTCGCCGCGTACTACAAGGACTACCTGGCGCGCCACCCCGACGGGCCGTTCCGCTCGGAGGCGCGGTTCGAGCTCGCGGGCGCGCTCGCCCGCTCGGGCGGCGACCGCGCCGAGGTCGTCAAGCTCTATCGCCAGATCGAGATCGACGATCCGCTGTCGTCGTGGAGCAAGCAGGCGCGCGATGCGCTGATCGCGCTGAAGCAGAAGCCGGACGACTTCACCGCCGCCGAGCACATCGCGCAGGGCATGGTGCTGTTCGATGCGATGCGCAATCCGCTGTCGGAGGCGGCGTTCGATCACGCGCTGCTCGATCCCGAGCTGACCAAGGCCGAGAGCTGCACGGCGCGCTACTACAGCGCGCAGAGCGTGTTCAAGGAGCGCGACCGCAAGGACGCCGCGCCGGCGTTCGACGACGCGATCGCCGCGTGCCACGCCGCGGGCAACACCGACCTCGAGGTCAAGGCCAGCTACCAGGCCGGCCGGTCGTACGCGTACATCGGCGAGCACGAGACCGCGATCCAGCGCTACCAGGCGGCGCAGACGATCGATCCCAAGCACAGCTACGCCGACGACGCGATGCTGCGCGAGGGCGAGGAGTGGAGCTCGCTCGGCAACGACGCCAAGGTCGTCGAGGTGCTGTCGGCGCTGCCGAGCAAGTTCCCCGACGGCGACACCGTCGCCGAGTCGATGTGGCGGCTGGGCTGGAAGGCGTGGCGCGAGGCCAGGTACGACGACGCGATCGCGTCGTGGAAGCGCCAGCTCGCGCTGCCCGCGGCCACCAGCTACGATCCGGTGTCCGGCGACGACCAGCGCGCCGAGGCCGACTACTGGCTCGGCCGCGCCTACGCCGCCAAGGGCCAGCTGCCCGACGCGATCGCCGCGTGGCAGGACACCGCGCGCAACTACCCCGCGGCGTACTACGCGCTGCAGGCGCTCAACCGGCTGCGCGAGCACGCGCCCAAGCAGTTCGCCGAGACCGTCGCCGCGATCTCGGCCGATCCACCCGGCTTCGATCCCGCGGCGCCGGCGTTCTCGTTCGCGGCGCGTCCCGAGTGGTCGACGCCCGGGTTCGCGCGCGCGATGGAGCTGATGCGGCTCGGGCTCGGCGAGCCGGCCGGCCAGGAGCTGCGCAAGCTCGGGCTGGTCGCGCCCGGCGACCGCAAGCGAGTCGACGACGCCGACCAGCTCGACAAGCTGTGGGCGATCGCGTGGCTCGAGGATCGCGCGGGCCGCTACGCGAGCTCGGTCGCGACCACGCGCTGGCACACGCTCGACTACCGCGCGCACTGGCCGGTCGGCGCCGACCGCGCGCGCTGGACGATCGCGTATCCCAAGGCGTACTGGGAGCTGCTATCGCGCCACGCCAAGCTCAACAACGTGCCGATCGCGATGCAGATCGGGATCGTGCGCGAGGAGAGCGGCTTCGATCCGCTCGACGAGAGCTACGCCAACGCGATCGGCCTGACCCAGATGATCCCGCCGACCGCGCACGACTTCGCGAAGGGGACGGGGATCGATCCGACGCGCGAGAACCTGCGCGATCCGGAGAAGAACGTCACGATCGGCTCGCGCTTCCTCGGCTCGCTGTACAAGGACTGGAACAACTTCACGCTGCTCGTCCCGACCTCGTACAACGCCGGCCCGGGCGGCGTGCGCCGCATGCTGCGCGTGCGCGGCACCTGGGACGGCGACGAGTTCGTCGAGGGCATCGTCGACGACCAGGCGCGCAACTACACCAAGCGCGTGCTCGGCTCGTACTTCACGTACAGCTGGCTGTACGAGCACACCGTGCCGGAGATCCCGAACAAGATCCCGGCGGAGCTACTGCCGAAGTAGCGCCGCGATCACTTCGGCGGCATGCGCAGCGCGCCGTCGAGCCGGATGGTCTCGCCGTTCAAGTAACCGTTGTCGACGATCGCGGCGACCAGCGCGCCGTAGTCGTCGGGCGCGCCGAGCCGCTTGGGGAACACGACGTCGGCGGCGAGCGCGGCGCGCTTGTCCTCGGCGAGCGCGCCCAGCATCGGCGTGTCGAAGATGCCCGGCGCGATGGTCACGACGCGGATGCCGGCGGGCGCGAGGTCGCGCGCCGCGGGCAAGGTCATGCCGGCGACGCCGGCCTTCGACGCCGCGTACGCGATCTGGCCGATCTGGCCGTCGAACGCGGCGACCGACGCGGTGTTGACGATCACGCCGCGCTCGCCGTGCTCGAGCGCCGGTGCCTTCGCGATCGCCGCGGCGGCCAGGCGCAGCACGTTGAACGTGCCGACCAGGTTGATGCCGACGACGGTCTTGAACAGCTCGAGATCGTGCGGCTTGCCGGTCTTGTCGAGCGTGCGCGACGCCCAGCCGACGCCGGCACACGACACCGCGACGCGCAGCGGGCCGAGCGCGACCGCGGTGGCGAGCGCGGCCTCGACCTGCGCGGCGTCGGTGACGTCGGCGCGCGCGAACGTCTGGCCGAGCTCGCCGGCGAGCGCGCTGCCGCGCGCCTCGTCGCGATCGACCAGCACGACCTTGGCGCCGCCGGCGGCGAGCCGGCGCGCGGTCGCCGCGCCGAGCCCCGAGGCACCACCGGTGACCAGCGCGACGCATCCGGGAAGCTTCATGCCGCGGATGTATCACAGGTCGTCGCACACCGCGCCGAGCGAGCCGTAGAGGCCGAGCTCGCGATACACCGTGTAGTGCGTGCCGGCCGCGGTGGGATCGAGCGCGGTCAGCGGGAGCGACTTGCCGCCCTTGATCCAGCTCGCCGTCGTGCCGGACCTGGCGGTCGCGACCTTGAGCGAGCCGGCGCGCGTGACGTAGAGCTCGCCCGCGCTGTCGTCGGCGAGGTTGGTCAGCGCGAGCTCCTTCATCGCGCCGGGCAGGCCGACGAACACGCGGTCGCCGTGGCCTCCGAGGTCGGAGCGCAGGCGATCGACCAGGTAGTACACGCCGTCGTCATCGCGCGCGACGAGGTGGATCTCGCGCTGCCACAGCGGCGGCATCAGCCTGGCGTGCGCGAGGAACGCGCGCGCGTCGGCGGCGGCGAGCTCGACCAGCGCGGTCTTGTCGTGCGGCCGGCATTGCAGGCTCAGCGCGCCGCGCCGCAGCTCGAGGTTCGCCCAGTGCATGCCCTTGGCGCGCGGCGCCCACACGCTCCAGTCGAGCGTGCCGTCGCGCACCGAGAACACGATCAGGCGCTGCTCGTACAGCGTCCCGGCGTCGCCGTAGAACACCCAGCTGTGCGGATCCTTCACGTCGTGCACCACGTCGGGCACGACGATGTAGTGGCCGAGGTCGTCGTGATAGACGTGCAGGTGACCGGCGAGCGCGCTGGCATCGAGCGGGCTCGGCGGGTCCGCGTGCGCCGGCAGCGCGATCGCGAGCGCGACCGCCGCTACATGTTCTCGCATATCGTACCGATGAACGTGTAGATCCCGAGGTCCTTGAAGATCAGCGGCCAGTTGTCGTCGGGCTCGAGGAACACCAGCGTCGTGCGCTTGTCGCCGCGGATCCACGTCGCGGTGTGCTTGCCGTCGTCGCTGGTCGCGACGAACCGCAGGTCGCCCGCCTTGGTCGAGTACACCTCGCCGCCGCTGTCGCGCGTGACGTCGGTGAGCGGCAGCTCCTTCATCCCGCCCTTGCGGCCGACGAACACCCGGAAGCCGTTGCCGCCGTAGCGCTCGCTCAGCTGGTCGACGTAGTAGTAGACGCCGCTGTCGTCGCGCGCGAGCAGGTGCGGCGTGTGGATGACGCCCGGCGTGACGAACGCGGAGCGGTCGAGCACCTGCCGGGCCTTGTCGCCGGTGAGCTGGGTGAGGCCGGCGACGTCCTCGCCGCCGCAGTAGCGCCGGTACGTGCCGTCCTCCATGCGCGAGATCGAGCCCGGCTGGTGGCGCGGCACGCGCGGCGCGAACAGCCCGACGTCCCATCGCCCGACCGAGCCGTCGGCGCTGTAGGTGACGACGCGCTGCTCGTACAGCGTCTTGCCGGCGCCGTAGAACGCGTGCGGCTCGTCCTTGTCGGGCGAGACCACGTAGATGCCGCCGGCGCCGTCCTGCAGCACGATCAGCTTGTCGCGGTACGGCTTGATGTCGACCGGCTGCGGCCTGGGCTCGGCGCGCACCGCGCCCGCGGCGGCCACGATGACGACGACGACGACAGCGCGTGCACGCATCGCGCGCTCATTATACGCTGACGAGGTGCAGGGTTCACCGGCGCGTCAGGTCGTCGATGTCGGCACGGTGATCGGCGGGACCTACACGATCGAGGCCCTGATCGGGCGCGGCGGGATGGGCGCGGTGTTCCTCGCGAGCCATAACCGGCTGCCCGGCAAGAAGGTCGCGATCAAGATGCTGCACGCCGAGCTATCCGACGACGAGGTGCTCGGGCGGTTTCGCCGCGAGGCGCAGATCGCGTCGCTGCTCGCCCACCCCAACATCGTCCACGTCGAGAACTTCGACGTGCTCGAGGACGGCACGCCGTACCTCGTGCTCGAGTACCTGCAGGGCGAGACGCTCGCGCAGCGGCTGCGCGCCGGCCCGCTCGCGCTCGAGCCCGCGATGTCGATCGTGCGCCAGATCGGCTCGGCGCTCGGCGCCGCGCATCGCGCGGGCGTGGTGCATCGCGACCTCAAGCCGCAGAACGTGTTCCTCGTGCCGACCGAGCTCTACGGCCGGGTCGCCGAGATCGCGAAGGTGCTCGACTTCGGGATCTCGAAGTGGCGCGGCTCGACCACGGTCAAGACCCAGCAGAGCGCGCTGCTCGGCACGCCGCAGTACATGGCGCCCGAGCAGGCGACCGGCCAGCACGACACCGTCGACGAGCGCACCGACATCTTCGCGCTCGGCGCGATCGTGTACGAGATGCTGGCCGGACGGCCCGCGTTCGATGGCGCGTCGATCCCGGAGGTGGTGTTCAAGGTGGTCTACGAGCAGCCGGTGCCGCTGGCCACGCTCGCGCCCGACGCGCCGGCCGCGGTGATCGCGGCGGTGGACCGCGCGATGGCCAAGGCCGCGGCCGAGCGGTTCGCCACGGTCGGCGAGATGGTCGAGGCGCTGACCGGCGAGAAGCTGCCGGCCGGCGGCGCGCCGTCTCGGCCGCCCGACGGCGGCAAGCGCAGCCAGGCGGCGTTCGACCAGACGGTCGGATCGGGCGATCACTCGGCGCACGTCAGCCCGCACGCCGAGACCGTGGCGTCGCTCGACCAGCGCGCACCGGCGCCGGCCCCCGCGACCCGGCGCCGCCTGCCCTGGCTGGTCTCGGCGGGAGCGGCGCTCGCCGCGGCGATCGTCGCGACGATCGTGATCTACCGGCGGCCCGATCGCCGCGCCGCACCTTCCCCGGCGAGCAGCGGACCGATCGTCGACAAGGGGACGGTACCCGCCGACGCGTCTGCCCCGCTCGCGATCGAGCGAGGCGACGTGGCCGGGCCGCGCGACGCCGAGGTCGCGCCGCAGGTGGAGCCGGCGCCACCGCCGCGCACCGACGTGATCAGGAAGCCGGTCCAGGCGCAGCCGGCCGAGGACGGCGGCGATCCCAGGCTGGCCGATCGCCTGAGCACCGCCGAGCGCGAGCTGCGCGCCAAGCAATGGCCCGACGCCGAGCGGCTGTCGACCAGCGTGTACAACGACCCCGCCGCATCGAAGGCGCAGCTGCTCCACGCCGACGCGATCAACGGCATCGTCGCCTGCCTGGCGCACAACGACGAGGGCGGCGCGATGCGCGCGGTGCGGCAGCTCGAGGGCAGCCCGCTGCGCGCGCGCGTGATCGGCGCGTGCCACGACGCCGGGCTGCTGCGCGCGATTCAGTGAAACAGCACGAGCAGGCGGTGCGCGCCGCGCGCGCTCGCGACCTGGAGATCGAGAAAGCCGGGCCTGGCATCGCGCAGCGCGATCGCGGCGCCCGCCGCGAGATCGTCGCCCGGGCGATCGTCGATCGCGATCACGTGCTCGCCGGGCGCGAGCCTCACCAGCGCGGCGCGCTGGGCGGGCGCGAGCCCGGGGGCGACGTCGATGATCGCGACCGGCTCGGCGCGTCGCGCGCGCGGCGCGCCGACGACCCGCACCGTGACGATCGGCCGCGACGCGAGCAGGAGCAGGCACGCGCCGGCGAGCCCGAGCGCGAGCGAGCGGTAGACCAGCATGGCCGGTCCCGGTGCAACGCACCTGCCAGCGCGCGGCCCGCGAGGTCGCGCGGTTGCGCCGCCGGCGCGCGCGTCGCGCTGCCAAACTGGCGTCAGTCGTGGAGCTGCTGCGCCAGGTAGTTCTGCTCGCCGACCTGACGGATCAGCTCGAGCTGGGTCTCGATCCAGTCGGTGTGCGACTCCTCGGACACCAGGATCCTGGTCATCATGTCCTCGGTCGCGTTGTCGCCGACCTTGCGCGCGGCGTCGATCCCCTGGTTCAGGAACGCGATCGCGGCGTACTCGAGCTGGAGATCGCTCTCGAGCTGCTCGCGCACGCTCTCGCCGACGTGCAGCTTGTGATAGCGCTGCAGGTTCGGCACGCCCTCGAGGAACAGGATCCGGCCGATGATCTCGTCGGCGTGACGCATCTCGTCGATCGACTCGTCGCGCAGCTTCTTGCAGAGCCGGCCGTAGCCCCAGTTCTGGCACATCTTGGCGTGCACGAAGTACTGGTTGATGGCGGTGAGCTCGTTGGTGAGCAGCTCGTTCAAGAGGTTGACCACCTCTTCGTTGCCCTTCATGTCGCCCTCCCGAGCCGAAGCTCAGCGCGACCTTATCGAGACCAGCGGAGCGGCACAATCGGCGGCGCACGCGTTCATGCCGCGCGCCTCGATGCGCTCGCGCAGCTCGGCCAGGCAGTTGCCGCAGCCGGTGCCCGCGCCGCAGCGCCGCCCGATCTCCTCGACCGTCCGGGCACCCTCATCGATGATCGCGTCGAGCTCGCGATCCGAGGTCGGGTAGCACAAGCAGACGATCATGGGTCTGAATTTGAAAATAGCTTTCAAAACCGGTTCCGTCAAGGCCCCGAATTGTTCGCCGCAACCGCCTTGATTTCCTATACTTCGGACATGCTCCGCGGGCTCGTCGTGATCGCGTTGCTGGGTGGGTGCAGCGATCACAGGCCGGTCGCACCGCCGCCGCCCGCCAAGGACCCGCTCGACGTCGTGCTCGGCTCGCCGGGCGTTCCGCCTCGGCGCGAGCTGCGCTACGCGCCGGCCAAGGGCGCGTCTTCCTCGCTCGAGATCGCGCTCGACGTCGATCTCGGCGCCGGCGAGATGGGCGGCGCCATGCCGACGGTCGTGCTCGATCTCGATCTCGCGATCACCGACGTCGCGCCGGACGGCCGGATCGCGGTCCGCGCCACGATCACCGATGCGAGCGCGCGCGATCGCGCGGAGGCCAAGGTGCCGGCCGCGTCGGTCGCCGACCAGGTCGCCAAGCTCAAGGGCGCCGCGTTCGTGCTCGCGCTCGCGCCCGACGGCAAGGTGGCCGAGCAGACGATCGAGGCCGGCGCCCGGCCGCTGCCGAGCGCGATGCAGCAGCAGCTCGCCGCGCTCGCCAGCAGCTTCGCGAACCTCGCGATGCGGCTGCCGCACGACCCGGTCGGGGTCGGCGCGACCTGGACCAGCGCCCGCACGATCCAGCAGGCCGGGATGATCACCACCGCGACCACCTCGGTCGAGCTGACCAAGCTCGACGGCACCAAGCTGTCGTTCACCACCACGACGCGGATCACCGGCAAGGATCAGACGGTGACGCCGCAGCCGGGCGCGCCGTCGATCGACGTCTCGAACATCACCGGCAGCGGCAGCGCGAGCGGCGTGGTCGACCTGGCGACGCTCGCCACCACCGGCGCGGTGTCGCTCGAGCTCCACGCCGACATGACCAACGGCGCCGAGAAGACGCCGATGGTGATGACGATGAAGCAGACCGTGACCGCGCGCTAACCTGAAGCGATCGCGCCCGGCGCCGGGATTCGCGCGCAGCGCGAGGCGCCGCGACGAACGACTACCCGGCCCGATCCGAGCAGCGACGAGCCCGGGCCACGCTAGGGTGCGCACAGCGCGCCGTAGCGCCGGCAGCTGCCGCTCGCCGGCTCGTCGCAGTGGTGGTGCAGGCCGTCGTCGGGATCGAACATGCACTTCGAGGCCGGCGTGCACGGCGCGCCCCACTGCGCGCACGTGCCCTCGACCGCCTTGCCGCACTGCTTGTAGCTGCGGTCGTGCGGATCGTACATGCAGCCGTCCGCAGGCGCGCACGGTCCGCCGAAGTGGAAGCACGCACCTGCCCCGCCCGCGAGGCACGTGAAGTACGCGGCCGCGCCGGCGTGAAACGCGCAGCTCGGCGCGGGGCAGCCGATCTCCGGCAGCGAGCGCGGGCTCGCCGAGCCGGCCGCGGCGCTCGACCCCGAGCCGGCGGTCGCGACCGTGGTCGAATGCACGGTGGTCGTGCCGCCGCGCTCCGGGGCGCGCCCGCCGCAGGCCGCGAGCGCGAGCACGATCACGATCCGTCGCACCGCGTGACTATAGCGTGGCTCCGCCGGAAATCCCGGTGTAGCGTCGCCCGGTGAGGATCCGCCAGCTCTGCCTCGCCCTCGCCCTCGCGCTCGCCGCGTGCGGCGGCGACACGTCGCTGCCGATCGCCGCGCACTGCAACCCGCTCGGCGCGAACCACTGCATGACGCCGTGGCCGAATTCGGCGTTCGAGGTCGACGACGCGACCACCCCGACCGGCCGCCACCTCGCGATCCCCAGCGGCGCGCTGCCGACGAACTTCGACGGCGTCTCGGTCGATCCCACCGCGTGGAACGCGGCCGACGGCTTCTCGCCGGCGGCGCCGATGGTGATGTCGTTCCCCGGCGGCGTGTCGGCCGACGGCCTGCCGCCGCCCGACGACATGGATCTGTCGCTCGCGCCCGATAGCCCGACCGTGATCCTCGACATGACGACCGGCCAGCGCGTCGCGCACTTCGCCGAGATCGACATGCAGGCCGACTCCACGCCGGACTCGCAGGCGCTGTACCTGCGCCCCGCCGCGCGCCTGGTCGGCGGCCATCGCTACGCGGTCGCGATCACCAAGCTGGTCAAGGCCAAGGACGGCGGCGACCTGCCGATCCCGCCGGGCTTCGCGGCGCTGCGCGACGGCCACCACACCGACAACAAGCTGCTCGAGGCGATGCGCGGCCGGTTCGCCGACGTGCTCGACGCGCTCGACGCCGCCGGGTTCTCGAAGGACGACCTGGTGGTCGCGTGGGACTTCACGGTGGCCTCGGACGACTTCATCCACCGCGACATGCTCGCGGCCAAGCAGCGCGCGCTCGATGCGCTCTCGACCCACACGATCGCGTTCACGATCACGAGCGACGCCCCGATCAACGACGGCAGCGTGATCAAGCGCCGGATCACCGGCACGCTCGACGCGCCGCTGTTCCTGACCAACAACGGCACGAACGCGCCCGGCACGGTGATCGCGCGCGACGGCGATGGCCTGCCCGCGCTGCAGGGCTTCTACCAGATCCCGTTCACCGCGATCGTCCCGACCTGCGCGTACACCGCGAGCGCGCCGGTCGGCATGGTGATGTACGGCCACGGCCTGCTCGGCGACTCGACCGAGACCGCCGGTGGCGTGCAGCAGACCACCGCGAACGAGCTGTGCATGGTGTTCGTCGGCACCGACATGCGCGGGATGTCGGCGATGGATCTGCCGGCGGTGGCGAGCGCGCTCAACGACGCGACCCACGCCGACGAGGTGATGGAGGTGCTCGAGCAGGGCCTGGTCAACCACATCACGCTCGCGCAGGCGATGCACACCACGTTCGCGACCCAGCTGTTCGTCGACGCCGCCAACGCCAACAAGTCGCTGGTCGATCCGACCAAGGTCTATTACTACGGCCTGTCGCAGGGCGCGATCCTCGGCACCGCGGTGATGGCGTACGAGCCGACGATCACGCGCGCCGCGCTCGGCGTCGGCGCCGCGAACTACTCGATGCTGCTCGATCGCTCGACCGACTGGCCGACCTACCGCGCGATCCTGAACGGCGGCTATCCCGATCCGCTCGACGACACGCTGGTGATCTCGCTGTGCCAGATGCGGTGGGACAAGACCGAGGGCTCGGGCGTCGCCAACAGCGTGCTCGATGGCACCGAGACCAAGGTCCCGGCCAAGCAGCTGCTCATGCAGATGGCGATGTCGGACAACGAGGTCCCGAACATCGGCACGTTCTGGGAGGCGCGCACGATGAACGTGCCGGTGCTTTCGCCGACGCCCGAGATGCCTTGGGGCCTGACCGCCCAGGCGACCCCGCTCGCCACCGGCTCGGCGCTGGTGATCGAGGATGGCGGCGCACCGCCGCCGCCGATGACCAACGTTCCCGCGCCGGCGCAGAACCCGAGCATGCACGACCTGACCCGCAACCAGCCGGCGAGCCGCCGCCAGATCGGCGAGTTCTACGCGACCGGCATGATCGTGAACGAGTGCGCGGGGCCGTGTACCTGCCAGACCGGAGCGTGCCAGTAGGCGCGTGGGGATTCGCGACGCGCCTGCCGGGATCCGCCACATTCCGTGCCGGTACGCGCCTTGCTGATGCACGACCCCGATGCGTCCCCTCCTGCTCGGCCTCGTGTCGGGTCTCGTGGCCTGTGGCACCGACCCCGGCGAAACCACGCAGCCTCCACCCGACGCCACGCCGAAGGTGACCTGGTACCAGGACGCCGCGCCGATCGTGTCGAAGCACTGCATGTCGTGTCACCAGCCGGGCGGGATCGGCCCGTTCTCGCTGGTCGACTACGCCGACGCGCAGCAGAACGCCGGCCTCGTGATCCAGCAGGTCACGGCCAAGACCATGCCGCCGTTCTACGCGAGCGAGACTCCGGACTGCACGCCGCGGTTCGGCTGGCAGGACGACCCGCGGCTGTCCGACCAGGAGATCAGCACGCTCAACCAGTGGGTGCAGGACGGCGCGGTCGCCGGCGCGGTCGCCGACGTCCCGATCCCGCCGACCACCGCGCTCACGGGTGTGACCAGGACGATCGCGCCGACCGCCGCGTTCACCTCGATGGGCGATCGCGATCAGTTCATGTGCACGCTGCTCGACCCGCAGACGGGCGCCGGCTACTGGGTGACCGGGCTGCAGGTCCGCCCCGGCACCGCCGACGTCGTGCACCACGTCGTCGTGTCCGAGATGCAGGCCGGCAGCGATCTCGACGCGCTGGTCGCCGCGCACGGCGTCGGCACGCCGTGGGACTGCAGCAACAACCCGACCCCGTCGGGCTTCGTGATGAACATCTGGACGCCCGGCAACGATCCGATGCAGGCGCCGGCCGGCATGGCCATCCCGGTGACCCAGGGCGCGATGATCGTGATGCAGATCCACTACCACCCCGCCGGCGGGGTCCACGCGCCCGACATCACCTCGATCGATCTGCGCACGACGCTCGACTGGCCGCAGCGGATGTACCTGATCACGGCGTTCGGCAACGCGCCCGCCGCGCCCCAGCTCTTGCCCGATCCCGACGACCGCACGTCGTCGCCCGAGTTCCGCATCCCCGCCGACAAGGCCGACCACGTCGAGAGCATGCAGTTCGTGGTGCCCGACCTCGGCGGCCTGACCGACGTGCGGCTGTACTCGGTCAACCCGCACATGCACCTGCTCGGCACCCACATCAGCGGCCAGATCCAGCGCGCGACGCCGACCGCCGATCAGCCGGCGAGCGAGTGCCTGCAGAACGGCGACTGGGACTTCGACTGGCAGCGCACGTTCATCTACAACACCGACGCGTCGCACGCGCCGCTGGTCGAGGCCGGCGACACGCTCGACATCCAGTGCCACTGGAACAACACGATCGAGAACCCGTTCGAGCAGCGCGCGCTCGAGGACGCCGGGCTGGTCGCGCCGGTCGACGTCGGGCTCGGCGAGGGCCAGTCGACCGACGAGATGTGCCTCGAGATCTTCGGGCTGTCGATCCCGGCGCCCGCCGAGCCGACGTCGCGCCAGGTCCCGCGGCTGCCCGGCGCGCTCACCTCGCTCGACACGCGGGCGGCGCTGCGCTAGCCGGATCGGCGGCCGGGGGCAGCGCCGCCACCCGCAATGCCGCGCGCATGCGCGCACCGTACGTCAGCGCAGCGCGATGCCGGCCGGCTGCGAGCACGCATCCGACGGCTGGTACTGCAGCGCGAGGCCCAGGCGCGGCGCGCTCTCGGACGTCGCGGTCGGGTGCACGTCGTACGACGCCATCGCGACCGCGCCCCAGTTGCACGTCGGCTTGTACGTGACCTGCGCCCACAGCGGGACGTACCAGTCGCCCTCGACGTTCGGCGTCGTCACGCCCGGGTTCGAGATCGTCATCGACTGCAGGTACAGGTCGCCGCCGACGCCGCTGCCGGCCGCGAGCGCGACGTCGCCGAAGCGCAGCCGGCCGCCGATCCGCGCGGTCTGGCCGAGCGAGACCGTGCTGCCGGTGAACGCGAACGGGCCGGTCGCGCCGGTGCGGATCGTGTCGGTGCTCGACGCGGTGCCGGCGCTCGACGAATCGCCGATCGTGGTGTCCCACGCGACCGCGAGGCCGCGGTGCTCGTACGACAGCGAGAACCAGCCACCCCGCTCGTCGGCGGGCTGGTACGCGTACCGGGTCCGGAACAGGTCGTAGCTGTCGGAGCGCGCCGGGTGCGCGACGCTGTACGCGCCGAACGCCAGGCCGAGGCCGTTGGGCGCGCCGACCGTGCCCATCAGCGAGCGATCCGCGGTCGGCAGCCGGCCGGTGATCGGCGGGTTCGTCCACGCCGCGTCGACGTCGATCGCGAGCGGCGCGCAGCCCGGCGCGGACAGCTCGACGTGATGCGGGCCGGGCGTCACGTCGTAGGCGACGTCGGTCGGCGTCCACACCTCGGTCGGACCGACGTGGCGGATCCACACGGTGCCGGACACGCCCTCGACCGCGGTCGCGGCGAGCGGGTGACCGTCGAGCGTGAGCTGGAGCCCGTGATCCGGATCGGCCCAGTAGTCGGCGCAGTGCACGTCGACGCGCAGCGCGTTGGGATCGGCGGAGGCGGTGCGCGCGCACAGCGCGACGAGCAGAAGCGGGCGGCGGAGCTTCATGCTGCGACCGTAGGCACGGCCGCGTTGCGCCGCGTTGCGCCCGCGTTGCGCCGTGTTAACCGGCGAGCACGCGCAGCACGCGCACCATCGTCGCGAGCTCCCGGGGCAGCGCGCGCAGCCGCGCCGACGCCGCACCGGTGTGGCCGTACATCCCCGTGATGTGAACGCGTGTGTCGGCCGCGACCAGGCCGGCGGCCAGCGCGCGGCTCTGCGCGAACGGGATGACGTCGTCATCGGCGCCGTGCACCAGGTCGACCCGGCCGCGCACCCGCGCCAGGTACGGCGTGGGATCGAGCGCGCTGGCGTCGAACGCGCGCAGCGCCGGCTCGGCGAGCTGCCACGCGCCCGGCCGTGCCCCGGTGCCGATCAGGAACAGCTCGCGCACCGGCGCCGGCACGCCCGCGGCGAGCTGCTCGGCGATCGCGGTGTAGCGCGCGGGCGCCTTGAGCTCGGGCCGGCCCCAGGTCGCCTCGACGTAGCGCCGCCACGCCGCCTCGAGCGCGCCGCGCTGCGCGCGATCGTGCGCGAGGTGATCGAGCAGGTTGAGCATGACCACCGGCTGGTTCAGCGGATCGCGGCCCTCGCCGGTCAGGCAGTAGCGCATCGTCGCGTGAAAGTCGGCATAGCCGCCGAACACGACGAGCCGCGCGATCGCGTCGGGCCGCTCGGCGGCGAGCGCGAGCGCGAGCAGCGAGCCGAACGAGATCGAGAACACGGTCGGCCGGCCGCCGAGCGCGTCGGCCACCGCCGCGAACTCGGCGATCGCGCCGCGCCCGGGCGCGAGCGCGAGGTACTCGGCGATGAACGGCGCGACCACCTCGTGGCCCGACGCCGCGAGCACGCGGCAGAACCGGTCCATCCGCGGGTCATCGGGTCCCGCGTAGTGCAGGCCGGGCGCGATCAGGAACGTGTCGCGGCGCGGCGCGCCGTAGCGCCGCACCGGCGTGCCCGCGAGCCGCTCGTCGCGGATCGCGACCTCGGGGGCGCGCGCCGGGTCGGCCCACGGGCCGAGCCAGCGGGCCAGGGTGACGATGCCCACTACGGGAAGATGCCGCGCTCTTTGTAGCAGTGCTGCAGCCGCTCGAGGCCGATCGCGTAGCTCGCGGTCCGCCAGTCGGTCTTCTGCGCGTGCGCGTACTGCCGCACGTTGGCGTAGGTCGCCTTCATCCGCTTCTCGAGCCGGGCGAGCACGTCGCCGAGCTCCCACTGCTCGGCGCGCTTGTTCTGCAGCCACTCGTAGTAGCTGACGATCACGCCACCGGAGTTGCACAGGATGTCGGGGATGACGTCGATCCCCTTGTCGATCAGGATGTCCTCGGCCTCGGGGTAGGTCGGGCCGTTGGCGCCCTCGACCATCATCTTGACCTTGAGCGCCTTGGCCTCGGCGACGCCGACCTCGAGCTCGAGCGCGGCGGGCACGAAGATGTGGGCGTCGAGCGCGAAGAACTCCTCGCGGTTGATCTTCGACGCGCCCTTGTAGCCGGCGACCGAGCCGGTCTTGTGGACGTGCTCGCCGAGCTTGTGCGGGTTGATGCCCTCGGTGTTCGCGATGTAGCCGCCGACGTCGCCGACCCCGACGATCACCGCGCCCTTCTGCGACAGCAGGCGCGCCGCGTAGCTGCCGACGTTGCCGAAGCCCTGGATGATCACGTAGCAGCCGTCGAGGTTGAAGTTGCGGTCCTTCGCCCACTCGGCGATGCAGTGCACGACGCCCTGCCCGGTCGCCTCGGCGCGGCCGTGCGAGCCGCCGGCCGACACGCTCTTGCCGGTGACCACGCCGCGCACCGTGTTGCGATCGCCGGCGCCGACGATGTTCATGTACGTGTCCATCATCCAGACCATGGTCTGGCTGTTGGTGTTGACGTCGGGCGCCGGGATGTCGAAGTCGGGGCCGATGTTCGAGCCGAGCGCCGCGGTGAACCGCCGCGTGATGCGCTCGAGCTCGAGCTTGGAGTGCTGGCGCGGGTCGAACTTGACGCCGCCCTTGCCGCCGCCGAACGGGATCTCGTGGAGCGCGCTCTTGAACGTCATCCACGACGCGAGCGCCTTCATCTCGTCGAGGTTGGCCTCGTGGTGGTAGCGGATGCCGCCCTTGTACGGGCCCAGGATGTTGTTGTGCTGGACGCGGTAGCCCTTGAACATCTGGTACTTCCCGTTGTCCATGCGGACCGGGAAGTTGACGATCAGCTCGTTCTTCGGCTGCGCGAGGATCTGCGCGATGTCCGGATCGATGTTGATCAGCTTCATCGCCTTCTCGATCTGCTTGGAGGCGACCTCGAAGAGATTTCCGCGATCTTTCAGGCTGACTTCGGTCTTGGCGGCCGGTGGTGCGACCGGCGGGGGTGCGGTGGTCATCGCCGAAGGCGTACCGCCCCCGGACGGGGACGAGCAATCAATTCCGCTGACGATTTCGGCGATTACGCGGCGCGTTGTGTAAGGTCGCCGCGTGGACGATCGCCAGCTCGCCGCGCAGCTCCTCGCCGGGGGCCGGCTGCGCGCGCTCGTGCTCGAGCTGTGGCAGCGCACGCGCATGGACTGGGGCTTCGTGACCGATCGGCTCGCCCAGGCGTTTCGCAAGGAGAAGTGGCTCGGCGCGCACGAGCGCCGGTTGGTCGGCGAGCTGCTCTACGGCATGGTCCGCCAGCTTCGCCGGATCGACCTGGCGCTCACGCTCGCGCGCGGCGGCCGCGCCCAGGCGCCGCGCGATCTCGAGCGCCTGGTCGCGCTGCTCGTGCTCGACGGCCTGGTCGACGCGGCGCAGGCCGCCGCGGCGGTGCCCGAGCTCGACTGGCGCGCCGCGGCGGGCGTCGACGCGGCGATCGCGCGCGAGCGATCGCCGGTCGCGCGCCTGGCGCTGGCGTGCTCGCTGCCGGACTGGCTGGCCGCGCGCCTGGTCGCCGACTGGGGCGACGAGGCCGAGCCGCTCGCGCGCGCGCTCGACCAGCGCGCGCCGATGACCGTGCGGGCGAACCTGCTGGTCGGCGATCGCGCCGCGCTCGCCGCCGAGCTTGTCGCCGAGGGCCTCGCCAGCCATCCCGGCGCGTGGTGCGACACCGCGCTCGTGCTCGACACGCGGACGAACCTGTTTTCGACCGCGGCGTTCCAGCGCGGCGCGTTCGAGGCGCAGGACGAGGGCAGCCAGCTGCTCGCCGATCTCGTCGTCGCGTGCGCGCCGCGCGACAAGCCGCTGATCGTCGACTACTGCGCCGGCGCCGGCGGCAAGACGCTCGCGATCGCGGCGCGCCGCGGCAACCGCGGCCGGATCGTCGCGACCGACATCGACGAGGCCAAGCTCGAGGAGCTGCGCCGGCGCGCGCGCCGCGCCACGGTCTCCAACGCGCGCGCGCTTCACGTGGACGCGCGCGAGCTCGATCCGCTGCGCGGCAAGGCCGACGTCGTGCTGGTCGACGCGCCGTGCTCCGGAACCGGCGCGCTGCGCCGCAACCCCGAGGCGCGCTGGCGGCTGCGCGAGAGCGACCTGACCGAGCTCGCGGCGCGCCAGCGCGCGATCCTGGCGCAGGCGGCACAGCTGTGCGCGCCCACCGGGCGCGTGGTCTACGCGACCTGCTCGGTGATCGCCTCGGAGAATGCGGCGACCGCCGATGGCTTTCGCACCGTCCCGCTGCGCGAGCTCTGGGGCGAGGCGCGGGCCGGCCAGCTCGGCGACGGCGAGATCTTCACCGTCACGCCGCATCGCCACGGCACCGACGGCTTCTTCGCGCGCGTGCTCCAGCGCGCGTAGGCATCCGAAATGCACAACCCGGCGCATGGATCGGGAACCCCCGGTCTCGTCGCATACATCGAGCTCGTCCCGCGTTGCCAACGGCAACGCGCGCCCCGACATGCGTGATACGTTCGAGCGGCGGATGGCGATCGATGTCAGCGTGGTCCGCGATCTGACCGCGCTTCGGGCGGTCGAAGGGGACTGGCGTGCGCTCGCGAGCGCCGGACCCTCCGCGCTGTTTCGCGGCCCCGACTGGCTGGTCCCGTGGTGGCGCGCCTACCACAACACGCTCGCCGCCGAGCTCCACGTGCTGGTCGGCCGCGCGACCGAGGCCGATCCGTCGACCACCACGCAGGCCGGCGACCTGGTGTGCCTCGCACCGCTGTACAGCCGCACCGTGAAGGTCGCGCTGCTCGACACCCGCGAGCTGCGCATGATGGGCGATGCCGGCCCGCGGCCGCCGTCGCTCGACCTGCTCGCGCGCGCCGGCTGGGAGGATCGCGCCGGCGCCGCGCTCGCGCGCTATCTGATCGAAGAGGCTGCGGGCTGGGACGTGATCGATCTCGAGCCGCTCGCCGATCCGTCGCGCACGCGCGCGAACCTGGTGCAGCGCATGGCGCCCGCCGGGTTCGCGGTCGAGAGCGCGCCGTCGGCCGGCGGCGCGAGCCGGATCGCGCTCGCGCTCGCGGCGCCCGACGGCGGCGAGCACGGCGTGATCGCGACCGCGGGCGACGACCTCGCCTCGATCCGCAAGGGCATGTCGGCGCTGCGCCGGCTGTCGCGGCTCGAGTGGGCCGAGCGCGACGAGCCGTCGCCGCTGGCCGACAACGAGGCCGCCGCGCTGCTCGAGGACGTCGCGCTCGCGCTCGGCAAGCAGCACCGCGTGCGGCTGGCGCGGCTCGACGACTCGACCGGCGAGGCGTGCGCCGCCGCGCTGATCGTCGACGACGGCGATCGCGCGGTCGTGCTCGCGATGGCGATCGATCCGCAGGTCCACGCGTCGCGGCCGGCGCAGCGCCTGCTCCAGGCCGAGGCGCTCGCCGCCCGCGCGCGCGGCATGGTCGCGCTCGACGTCGTCACCGGCGCCAGCGAGTACCAGCTGCCGAGCCTGCCGGTGTCCAAGCAGCCCGCGCTCGCGGTGCGGGTGTGGGGCCACTCGACCACCGCGTCGGTCGGCCGCACGTACACCCAGGTCGCGCGCCGTGCCCGCCGCGCCCGCGAGACGCCGTCGGTCGCCGCCGCGCAGGCGCGCGCCGCGTGGACCAAGATCCGCCACGCCGCGGCGAGCGTCGCGCACTACGACCGCTACTGCCTGTATCGCGGCCAGCTGTGGACGCGCGGGATCGAGACGCCGCCCGGGCTCGAGCTCACCAGCTTCACCGAGGCCGCGTACGACCAGCTCGACGAGACCCGGCGCGCCGTGCTGGTCGAGCAGCTCGCGCTCGACGAGCTGACCGCGCGCAAGCTGTGGCGGCGCGGCGATCACGCGGTGCTCGCGATGCTCGGGGCGCGCCCCGCCGGGATCGCGTGGACCGCGCGCGGCCCGATCGAGGCGCCCGAGCTCGGCCGCACCCTGCAGATGTCCAAGTACGACGCCTACATTCACAGCGTGTTCGTCGCGCCGGCCGCGCGCGGCCGCGGCGTCGCGCCCGCGATGCTCGAGCACGTCGTCAAGGAGCTGCGCGCGAGCGACGCGTATCGCTCGTGGGCGCTGATCGCGGCCGACAACCAGGCGTCGCTGCGCGCGTTCCAGAAGGCGTCGTTCACCCCGGTGTGCGACGTCATCCACGCCAAGATGGCGACCGTCGATCGCGTGGTGTGCCGGCCGCCCGACCCCGAGGCGCAGGAGCTGCTCGGCCTCGATCACTGAGCGGGAAGATCCGGCGTGCTGCACGGGATCGTGCGCTTCACTCAGTAGGCGACGTCGAAGTCCGCGTCAGTTCCGGTGACCGGGAGCGCGTCGACCGCGACCTGGGTCACACGCGCGGCGGGCGGACCGTGCTCGCACCACGCGATCAGCGCATCGATCCGGGGATCTTCTCCTTCGGCCTCGAGCTCGACGCCGCCGTCCGGGCGATTGCGGACCCAGCCGACGACGCCGAGCCGGCGCGCCTCGCGCACGCAGCTCGCGCGATAGGCCACTCCTTGCACGCGCCCGCTGACGATCGCGCGGATCCGCTTCATGGGACGCAGTGTCGCACGCCACGCTGTAGGTCCCTGTCGCCCCGCCGTCCCAGCTTGGCAGCGAAACGCTCGCATCGACGGGGGCCGAGCGTTTATGCTGTTGCCATGCGATCTTGATCGCGGGGGCGATGCCAGGCATCGCGGCGTGAGGGATGCGTCTCGAGTAACAGCAGTAAGACACAAGAGGCGGGGGGCGGCTCCGCACGGAGGAGTGACTAGTGAGGATGACGATGATGATGCGCGCAACGATGGTGATCGCGCTCGCCGCGGCATGCGGCAGCGTCTCGGGCGGCAAGAAGCCCGATGGCGGCAGCAACAAGGACAGCCAGAGCGTGGACGCCGGGAATGAAGACGGCGCCAAGAGCGGCACGCGGCTCAAGCTGCAGTGGGTGACCTACCCGGACGGCGCTCGCCAGCTCGCCGGCATCATGGACACGATGCTGCACGAGCAGTGCTATCCGCAGACGGTCAACGGCGGGATGTACTGCGCGCCATCCAACTCCGCCATCTCGTACGGCTACTACTCCGACGCCAATTGCACGCAGGCGGTCGCGGCCTGGTACTACTGCAACGCGGGACAGCCCGACTACATCTACACGTACGACACGAGCAACCCGTGTCAGTCCACGATCCTCGGGCTCTACCAGCGCGGCTCGGAGGTCAGCATTCCCAGTGGCCTCGCGTACGAGAAGAACGCCGGCGGATGCCAGCAGGTCAACTTCGGGACGAACTACACGTTCTATGGGCTCGGTGCGCCGGTGGCCGTGACCACGCTGGCGACGATGGAGAGGTCCGAGCCGTCGGGCTCGAGCGGGATCGGCGTGGTCAGCTACACGAGCACCGACGGCCTGGTCTATCCCGAGCTGCTCCACGACAGCACGAACAACTACGACTGCTATCCGGAGACGACGGGTGCGGGCGCGACCTCGGCGACCTGCGTGCCCGACGTCGACGACGCCTACGCGGGCTATTACAGCAACTCGACGTGCACGACCGCGGTCGCCGAGACCAACAGCTCGTGCCCGGTCCCGACCTACGCCGAGGTGCCCGGTCAGTGCTCGAACGACCTGCCCACGTACTTCCAGCTCGGCAGCACCGAGGCGCTCTCGACCGCGTATTACACCTCGGTCCAGTCAAACGGCACGACGACCTGTCAGGGCGGCAACTTCAGCGGCGTCAACTGGTACATGCTCGGCGCCGCGGTCCCGACGCAGACCCTGACGCGAGCGCCCGAGATGGTCGCGGGCCGCCGCATACAGCGCATCCAGTTCACCGCCGGATCGACCGAGTACCCCGATTACGCGCTCTACGATACGACCGAGCAGCTCGAGTGCGAGAGCTACAGCGCCGGAAACAACACCTACAACTGCCTGCCGACCTCGAGCGCGGGCGTGAACAGCAACTACTTCTACAGCGACTCGGCCTGCGCCAACGCGGTCGATATCGTGGAGCTGTATCGCGGCGCGAACACCTGCCCGGCGCCGGTGCTCCCCAAGTACGCGCTCAAGTACACGACCCTTCCGAACGGCTGCTCGACCAACATGCCCGAGGTCCACACGGTGGGTGCGTCGATCTCGACGCTGTACTACAAGTCCGGCACGACCTGCACGGTCTATCCAGCGGAGCCGTACGAGTACTATCTGGTCGGCGCGCAGGTCCCGACCGCGAACTTCGCCACCGCAACGCTGATGACGGATCCATGAGGGGGACGACGATGATGCGCACGACGATGTTGATCGCGCTGCTCGCGGCATGCGGCAGCGTCTCCGGCGGCAAGAAGCCCGACGGCGGCGGCAGCAACAAGGACAGCCAGAGCAGCGACGGTGGTCAGGATGATGACGGCGCGAAGAGCGGCACCCGCCTGAAGCTCCAGTGGATCACCTACGACGACGGGACGCGCCAGCTCGCCGGCATCATGGACACGATGCTCGGCAAGCAGTGCTACCCGAGCACGATCAACGGCTCGATGTACTGTGTCGCCGGAAACACCGCGAGCTCCGACGGGTACTACTCGGACTCCGGTTGCACGCAGGCGGTCGTGCCCTGGTACTACTGCAACGCGCAGCCGCCGGACTACGTCTATCAGTACGACACCAGCAATCCCTGCCAGTCGACCGTCGCCGGCATCTACCAGCGCGGCAGTGAGGTCAGCATCCCGAGCGGCCTCGCCTACTACAAGAGCGGCACGACCTGCGAGCAGGTCAACTTCGGCACGAACTACACGTTCTACTCGCTCGGCGCGTCGGTGCCGATCACGACGTTTGCCGCGATCAGCAAGGCCGAGCCGACCGGGAGCGGGCTCGGCGTGGTGAGCTACACGAGCAGCGACGGCATGGTCTACCCGTTCGAGCTTCACGACAGTGCGAGCAACCTGGACTGCTACCCCGAGTCGACCGGGGTCGGCGCGACGACGGGCGTCTGCGAGCCCGAGGTCAGCAGCTCGTACGCGGGCTACTACAGCAACTCGACGTGCACGACCGCCGTGGCCGAAACCAACTCGATGTGCCCGGAGCCGGGCTACGCGTACACCCCCGGTACGTGCCCGGGGCAACTCCCCAACTACTTCCAGATCGGATCGAGCGAGGCGCTCTCGACGTACTACTACCTGAACGGCACGACGTGCACCTCGGCGACCACGGGCACCGGCGAGAGCTGGTACATGCTCGGCGCGGCCGTTCCGACCGACAACCTGACCCGCGCGCCCGACATGGTGTCGGGCAAGCGCATGCAGCTCATCCATTACACGTCGGGCTCGACGCGCTACCGCGACTACCCGCTGTACGACACGACCGAGCAGCTCGAGTGCGACAGCTATGGCAACGGCACGAGCTCGTACGCCTGCCTGCCGATCGCGAACTATGCCTACGTGGAGAGCAACTACTACTACAGCGACTCGGCATGCGCGAACGCGATCGATGTCGTGGAGCTCTATCGCGAATCGACGAGCTGCGCGGCCCCGACCCTGCCGAAGTACGTGATCAAGGAGCCGATCCTGCCGAACGGCTGCTCGAGCACGAACTACGAGGTCCACACGGTCGGCTCGCCGATCTCGACCCTGTACTACAAGTCCGGCACGACCTGCACCGCGTATCCGCTGAGCAGTGCCTACCAGTACTACACGCTCGGCGCCGAGGTCCCGACGTCGAACTTCGCGACGGCGACCCTGATGACCGATCCGTGATGCGCGCGTCGCTGCTGCTCGTGGTCGCGGCCTGCGGCAGCGTGTCGAGCAAGGACAGGACCGACGCCGCCGCGATGCCCGACGCGCCCGGCGCGACGGTGGACGGCTATCGCAGCGGCTCGCGGCTCAAGCTGTCGTGGTGGACCTACGACGACGGCACCAGGACCTACGCCGGGCTGCACGACACGATGCTCGGCACCGACTGCGAGCCCGGCCAGGTCGCCGGCGCCACGGTCTGCATGCCGGACGCGATGCAGGGCTACTACTTCGCCGACGCCGCGTGCACCCAGCCGGTCGGCGACTGGTACATCTGCAACAACCAGACGCCCGGCTACATCTACACCAGCGCGGTGACCGGCGGCGCCTGTCCGTCCTCGATCGCGCACGTGTACCAGCGCGGCGCGCAGCTCCAGGCCACCACGGTCTACTACCTGAACGGCACGGCCTGCCAGCAGACCACGCTGTCCACGATGGACGCGGTGTACGCGCTCGGCGCCGAGGTCGCGGTCGGCTCGCTCGCGCCGATGGCGATGGCCGAGGGCAGCGGCACCAGCGGGTTCAGCGTGACCTACGCGACCAGCCCGGACGGCGCGCAGCTGCCGATGTCGCTCCACGACAACAGCGATGGCTACGACTGCGATCCCGAGAGCGCGGCCGAGGGCGCGACCACCGGCACGTGCATCCCCGAGGTGACCACCGCGTACGCCGGCTACTTCGCGAGCTCGACCTGCACGACCGCGCTCGCCGAGTACCCCAGCGCGTGCGCCGCGCCGATGAACGCGATCGTGCCGGCGCAGTGTCCCGGCACGTTCGCGCAGTACTACGCGCTCGGCGCGCCGCAGGCGATCTCGACCTACTACACCGAGAGCGGGACGACCTGCGTCGCCGAGACGGCGCCGGCCGGCACGGCGTGGTACGCGCTCGGCACCCAGCTCTCGGTCGGCTCGCTCGCCCGAGCGCCCGACACCGCGGCGGGCCATCGCATGCAGCTCATCCACTACAGCGCGGGCGCGACCAGCTTCCGCGACGCCCGCGTGTTCGACACCAGCGAGGGCACCGAGGTCGAGGTCTACCAGAACAGCGACGGCAGCCACGTCGCGCTGCCCGCGAGCTACAACGGCTTCGTGCAGAGCAACTACTTCTACGGCGACGCCGCCTGCACGAGCCAGATCGACGTGGTCGAGATCCAGCACGGCGCGGCCAGCTGCGCCGAGCCGCCGCTGCCGATGTACGTCGTCAAGTACGGCACGACGCCGAACGGCTGCAACGACGCGCTCGAGGTCCACACGGTGGGCCCGGCGATCACGGTGTATCTCGAGATCGGCGCGAATTGCGTCGCGCAGACGCCGGGCAGCTACGAGTACCATGCGCTCGGCGCCGCCGTGGCGATCTCCAGCTTCGAGTCGCCGACGATCTCCGTCGATCCGTGAGGGCCTCCCACCTCCCGGAGACCGCACGAGAGGAACGCTTCCGTAGCGACCACGCGCCGTAGCTGATAGCGTGGACGGCGATGGCCCGCGTGCTCAGGCTGCCCGACCACGGTCGGTTGCTCGTGTGCACGGACCTGCAGGGCTGCATGCGCGACTTCGACCGGATGGTCGAGATCTTCGAGCACGCGCTGATCGAGCGCGAGGGCGACGCCCACCTGCTGTTCACCGGCGACCTCATCCACGGCCCGCACATCGATCCCGACGACTGGCCCGACTTCCTCGGCGAGTACTACCGCGACGCGTCCGGCGACGTGATGATCGCGTACGCGGGGCTCGCGGCGCGCTATCCCGGCCGGGTGCACGCGCTGCTCGGCAACCACGAGCACGGCCACATCGGCGGGCCGCACACCGCGAAGTTCGCCGCCGACGAGGTCGCGCTGCTCGAGCACATCCTCGGGCCGGCCGGCACGGCGCGGATGCGCGGCATCATCCACACGTTCGCGCTCGCGGCGGTGTCGCGCTGCGGTGCGATCTTCACGCACGGCGCGCCGGCGGCGCAGATCGATTCGATCGCGGACCTCGAGGCGGCGGATCTGTCGGGCGCGCAGTACGCCAGCCCGCTCGACGTGCTCGACACGCCGGTGATCGGCAAGGTGCTGTGGGCGCGCTCGGCGACTCCCGGCGAGGCCCGGCGGTTCCTGCGCGCGACCGGCGGGACGATGGCGATCTACGGCCACGACGTCATCCCCGAGGGCTTCGAGAAGATCGGCGACGAGCAGATCATCGTGTCGACCAGCTTCGGCGTCTACGACAGCCACAAGGTGTATGTCAGCCTCGATCTCGCGGGAAAGTACCGCGGCGTCCACGACTTGCGGATCGGCCAGGAGATCCTGCCGCTCTACCCCGACAAGGCGGTGGCCCGCCTGGGTGGCCGGGAACCGCGGTGATGTCTTGGGCTTACGGCGCGCTTGCGCACGGGGCCGCTTATCCTTATATCTACGCGCTGCCATGAAGGACACCGCTGGTCACCCGCACTATCGCCCCGCGCGCATCACCTGCGCGTGCGGCATGGTTCACGAGACGTTCTCCACCCGCGGAGACTTCGCGATCGACATCTGCTCGAACTGCCACCCGTTCTTCACGGGCAAGCAGAAGCTGCTCGACACCGCGGGCCGCATCGACCGCTTCAACAAGAAGTACGGCAAGACCACGCCCAAGGCGTGATCGGCTGCGCCGCGCGGTGCGAGCACCGCCATGTTCGATTCGCAGAACTTCAAGGACAAGATGGCGACGCTCGCGCGGCGCCACGAGGAGGTCTCGGCGCTGCTCGGCACGGCCGAGGTCATCGGCAAGCGCGCCGAGTTCATGAAGCTGTCGCGCGAGCACGCCGAGCTCGAGCCGCTGGTCACGGCGTGGGCGAGCTATCAGAAGCTGCGCGCCGACCTCGACCAGGCCAAGCAGCTGGCCGACGCCGAGCCCGATGGCGAGCTGCGCGAGCTGGCGCGCCAGGAGCTGCGCGAGCTCGACGACCGCCGCGCCGCCGCCGAGCAGGCGATCAAGATCCTGCTCCTGCCCAGGGATCCGAGCGACGGCAAGAACGCGATCCTCGAGATCCGCGCCGGCACGGGCGGCGACGAGGCGGCGCTGTTCGCCGGCGACCTGTACCGGATGTACACGCGGTTCGCCGAGCGCCAGGGCTGGAAGATCGAGGTGCTGTCGCTGTCGGAGGGCACCGCCGGCGGCATGAAGGAGATCATCTGCCTGGTCGAGGGCAAGGACGTGTTCTCGAAGCTCAAGTTCGAGTCGGGGGTGCACCGCGTGCAGCGCGTGCCCCAGACCGAGGCGCAGGGCCGGATCCACACGTCGGCCGCGACCGTCGCCGTGCTGCCCGAGGCCGAGGAGGTCGACGTCAAGGTCGACGACAAGGACCTGCGGGTCGACGTGTATCGCTCGAGCGGCGCGGGCGGCCAGCACGTCAACACCACCGACTCGGCCGTGCGGATCACCCACCTCCCGAGCGGGATCGTGGTCGCGTGCCAGGACGAGCGCAGCCAGATCAAGAACAAGAGCAAGGCGATGAAGATCCTGCGCTCGCGCCTGCTCGAGGCCGAGCGCGAGAAGCAGATGCAGGCCGAGGCCGCGCAGCGCAAGTCGCAGGTCGGCTCGGGCGATCGCAGCGAGAAGATCCGCACCTACAACTTCCCGCAGGATCGCGTCACCGATCACCGGATCGGGCTCACCAAGCACAACCTGCCGGCGATCATGGACGGCAACGTCGACGACATCATCGAGGCGCTGCGCGCGCACGATCAGGCCGAGGCGCTCAAGGCGCAGGCCAGCGCATGAGGTGGGCCGCCGCGCTGGTCGCGCTGGCGGCGTGCGATCCGCGGGCGCACGTCGGCTCGTGCGCCGACGATCTCGACGGCGCGTGGCGCGACGGCGCGGGCCGGCGCTGGGCGATCCTCGATCACCGCGGCTCGGCGCGCGCGCTCGAGCTGTTCCCGATGTTCGACGACAGCGCCGCCGCGCCGGGCGGCGTGACCGCCGCGCCGCGGAGAATCGATGCGCGGCCGTCGGACGGCGGGCTGGCCGGCCAGGTCGGCCGGCGCTTCATGCTGCGCGCCGCGGTGTGCGAGGCGCGCGCGCCGTTCCAGATCGCGGCGTGCCACGACGACGCGCTCGACGTCGTGACCTCCGATCCCGCGGCGCCGACCGGCTTCGCGCCGTGCGCGTGGCCGCGCGCCGCGACCGTGCGCGCCGAGCGCTGGCATCGCGACTGAGCCCGGTGCACGATGCGCGCGTGAAGCGCACGGTCGTCGTCGTGGTCGTCCTGGTCGCGGTCGCCGCCGCGATCGCGTGGAAGCTGCGCGGGCACGCCGAGCCCGGCGCGCCGGTCCAGGCGAGCCACGCGCTCGCGCTGCTGAGCGCGCCGCTGCCGCCGCCCGCGCTGGCCTCGCTCGCCGGCCGGATCACGCGCGCGTCCGACCACGCCGGAGTGGGCGGTGCGCTGGTCTCGATCGCGCTGTCGGATCTCGGCGCGACCCTGCGCGGCGGCCGCCACCACATCGATGCGACGCTGGTCACGACCGACGCGTCGGGCGCGTGGCGCGCGCCGGCGGTCGCGCCGGGCCGCTACGTGATCGCCGCGACCGCGCTCGGCTACCTGCCCGGCTCGCTCGAGCACATCACGGTCGCGCCGGGCGAGCAGCGCACCGGGCTCGATCTGGCGCTGGCCGCCGGCGGCACGCGCGTCCACGGCACGGTCGCAGACGTCGGCGGCGGACCGATCGCCGGCGCGCGCGTCACGTTCCGCAAGGGCGGCCGCATGGATCTCGAGGTCAAGCCCGACTTCGTGGCGCAGAGCGGCGCCGACGGCGCGTACCAGATCGATCTGCCCGCCGGCTCGTACGCCGCGATCGCGAGCCACGACGACTACGCGAGCCTCGAGCACCCGCTCGAGCTCGGCACCAAGCCGGCGACGCTCGACTTCGCGCTGATCCCGGGCGCGACGATCCGCGGCGAGGTGATCGCGCGCGACACCGGCAAGCCGGTGCCCGACGCCGAGGTCGAGGCGCACCGCGGGCGAGCGTTCGGCGGCGAGCACGCGACCAGCGACGCCGACGGCAAGTTCGCGATCCACGGGCTGCGCCCCGGCGCGATCTCGCTCGAGGCGCGCGGCCGCGGCATCGCGTCGAGCAAGCCGACCGAGATCGAGGTCGGGGTCGGCGAGGAGGTCGACGGCGTGCGCGTCGTGGTCGACCGCGCGTTCACCGTGTCGGGCCGCGTGGTCCAGAAGGGCGAGCCGACCCGGGGCATCGCCGGCGTTCAGCTCGGCATGTTCACGCTGACCGGCGCGCAGGCCGCCGCGCGCGCGCCGAGCGCGGCCGACGGCGCGTTCGAGATCGACGGCGTGCGCCCCGGCAGCTACATGGCCTACGCGTTCGGCGAGGGCCACGTCGCCGAGATCGGCAAGCCGATCGAGGTGCCCGATCACGACGTCCGCGACGTGATCGTCGAGCTGTCGGCCGGCGTGACGCTGTCGGGGCGGGTCGAGCCGGGGATGCACGCGACGCTCGGCCTCGCGCTGACCGGCGAGATCGGGCTCGGCAACGCGTTCCAGGCCGCGAAGCTCGCGATGATGCACGCCGAGACCGACGCGACCGGCGCGTTCGTGATGCACAACGTCCCCGCCGGCTCGTTCGAGCTGCGCGCGACCAGCGACGACGGCCCGGCCGGCAAGCTCGCGCTCACCGTCGGCGACACCGATCAGGCGAACCTGATCGTCCCGCTCGAGACCCGCGCGACCGTCACCGGCCGGGTGGTCGACACCCACGGCGCGCCGGTCGCCGGCCTGCGCATCGCCGCGCGGCCGATCGATGCCCGGCCGATGGGCATGGCGATGGTGTTCGGCGAGCTCGGCGGCAAGACCAGCGACGCCGACGGCGCGTTCCGCATCGTCGGGCTCGAGCCCGGCAGGTATCGCGTGACCGCCGAGGACCTCGAGGAGACGATCCGCCGGCTCGGCCACAAGGGCGACAAGGACAAGGACGATCCGAAGCTCGCGCCGCCCGAGGTCGAGCTCGCCGCCGGGACCGCGCGCGACGTCACGATCACGGTCGAGGCGCGCGACGGCGTGATCCGCGGCGTCGTGGTCGGCACCGACGGCCAGCCGGTGCCCGACGCGTGGGTCAGCGCGAGCGCCGACCTCTCGACCCGCGTGCGCGATTCGGCCGAGCTCGCGATGCTGACCGGCCGCGATCCGGTGCTGACCGACGGCGACGGCAAGTTCGTGGTCGACAAGCTGCGCCCGGGCAGCTACACGGTGGTCGCCGAGGGGCCGCGCGGCGCGTCGCGCACCGACAAGAGCGGGGTCAAGCCCGGCGAGTCGGTCACGCTCACCTTGCAGTCGCTCGGCACGCTCTCGGGCCACGTCACGGTCGGCGGCGCGCCGGTCACCGACTACGAGCTGTCGTGTCACGGCCCGGCCGGCATGATCGATCGCGAGATCTCCGCCCCGGACGGCGGCTACGAGTACGACCACCTCGCGCCCGGCTCGTACGACTGCACCGCCGAGGCCGACGCCGGCACCGCGCACGGCACGGCCGACGTGCCGACCGGCCCCGCGACGCTCGAGCTATCGCTCGTGCCGTACGCCCAGGTCACCGGCACGGTGGTCAGCGTGCTCGACGGCCGCCCGGTGCCCGGCGTGCAGGCGATCGTGACCGGGCCGAACCCGACCGGCCGCGACTTCGGCGCCGCGCTCACCGGCCAGGCGCCGACCAGCGATGCGACCGGCCGGTTCGAGGTCGATCACGTCGCGAGCGGCGCGGGGATGCTCATGCTGTTCGGCAAGAACCAGAGCTTCCAGCCGATCGGCCACCAGACCATCACGACCACGGCCGGCCAGCGGCTCGACGTCGGGCCGATCAAGGTGGTCCCGCCGCGCACCGGCGACGCCGGCACGTTCGGGCTGTCGGTGTCGGTCGCGAGCGACAAGACGCTGTCGGTCGACGCGGTCGCGCCCGGCGGGCCGGCCGCGCTCGCCGGCGTGGTGGCCGGCGATCACATCACGGCGATCGACGGCAAGGCGACCGGCGATCTCGGGCCGGTCGCGGCGTCGGTGCTGTCGTCGGGGCAGGTCGGGGTCGGCGTGACCGTCGTGCTGACGCTCGCGCGCGGCGGGTCGGTGACGCTCACCTCGGTGAAGTGGTGACTGACCTCGGGGTCGATCAGCGCACGAGCTTCTGGAGCTGCGCCTGCATCTGCTTGACCTCGCCGTCGACGTCGCCCTTCTCGAAGCCGCCGCGCACGTAGCGGATCACGCCCGACGGATCGGCGAGCACCGTGGTCGGCATGTGGTCCGAGCCGTACTTCGCGGCGACCGCCGACTCCGGCGAGAGATAGACGCGCAGCAGGTTCTTGAGCCTCGCCTTGTCGTGGAAGCGCTTGCCGTCCTCGACCTTGCTGTCGAGATCGACCGCGATGAACGTGACCTTGCCCTTCCAGTCGGGCGCGAGCTTGTCCCACGCGGGCAGCTCCTTGGCGCAGGGCCCGCACCACGACGCGCCGAACGTCAACATCACCCAGTGGCCCTTGTAGGCCTTGAGGTGGAACGCCTTGCCGCTGGCATCGACCGCGGTGTCGAGCTCGGTCAGGCGATCGCCGACCTTGAGCTCGTCGTCGGCGAGGGCGCGGCCGCCGAGCGCCGCGAGGGCGCAAACCACGAGGAGGGAGCGCATGCCGGTGCGACGTGCCGCACCGCTCATCGATTCACCGCGAGCTCTTCGTCGATCCACATCTCGATGTACTTGGGATGCATCGGGCCTTCGTACTTGCGATCGTTGAAGAACAGGGTCGGGGTCGAATCGACGCCGGCCGCCTCGCCCTGCTTGAGGTCGGACTCGACATGACCCTGTTCCTGGTTGTAGGCGGCCTCGAACTTGGTCATGTCGAGCCCCAGCGTCATCGCGTACTCGGTGACGTGCTCGTGGTCGTGCATCGGCGCCCTGGCGAACAGGACGTCGTGCATGTCCTTGAACCTGCCCTGCTCGTTCGCGGCGAGCGCCGCCTGCGCCGCGCTCTTGGAGTCGGGGTGCTTGTCGAGCGGGAACATCATGAAGTACTCGACCACCTTGCCGGCCTCGTCGGCCATGACCTGGTCCATCATCGGCTTGAACGCCTGGCAGTGCGGGCAGCCGTAGTCGTAGAACTCGACCAGGCGCACCGGCGCGTCCTCGGCGCCGGCGTGCGGCGCCTTCGACACGTCGAGCTTCACCGGATCGTTCGACGCCGGCTTGTACTTGTGCTCGTACTCGGTGCGGGTCTGGTCCTCGTTGGCCTCGTCCTCGAGCAGCGACAGCACGTAGCGCACCGCGAACGGCGCGCGCTTGCACGAGCTGTCGGAGGTGAACGACGTGCGCAGGCTGTGGGCCTTGCCGCACGGCGACGACAGCGAGCCGAGCAGCTTGTAGAACGTCTGCTGCTTGTCGGACGACAGCTTCGACACGTCGACCCCGGACAGCGGCGTGGTGTCGACCTGGCCGGTGGTCGCGAGCGGATCGGCCTTGGAGTCGGACCCCGGATCCGCGCGGTCGAGCGCGGTGATCGCCCCGTTGTCGCCAGCCTTCGCGGTCGACTTCTTCTCGCACGCGCCGCCCATCAGGAGCGGCATGCAGATCAACGCCAGGAATGCCTTGGACACGACGACGTTGTAGACCCCGAGCCCCATGTTTTCAATCCCGACGTGCCGCTTGACGGAGTGCGTCACGAGCGGTATCACGTCGATGAATGACGCTTCATTCAGTGGCGGATCGCGGCGGCGACAAGCGCGAGCGCATCCTGACCGCTGCCGAGCGGATCTTCGCGCGCCACGGCTTCTACGCTGCGAAGGTCTCCGATGTCGCCCGGGAGGCCGGCGTCGCGGACGGCACGATCTACCTCTACTTCAAGAGCAAGGACGATCTGCTGATCTCGTTGTTCGAGCGCCGCATGCGCGAGGTCAACGCCGCGCTGCGCGCCGCGGTCGCCGGCAAGCCGCCGCGCGATCAGCTGCGCGCGCTGGTCCGCGCCTACCTCCAGCTCGTCCACGACGAGCCGGCCGCGGCCGAGGTCCTGACCATCGAGCTGCGCCAGTCGGCGAAGTTCATGAAGGAGTACGACAACCCCGAGTTCGCCGACTTCCTGCGCATGCTCGGCGGCATCATCGCGGCCGGCCAGGACGCCGGCGAGCTCGATCGCACGATCCCCGCGCACGTCGCGGCTCGCATGATCTTCGGCATGCTGGACGAGCTCGCGCTCGCCTGGGTGCTGGCGCGCGCGCCGTTCGGCGGCGGCGCGGCTGGTGCGCGGCCGAAGAAGTTCGATATCGTGCGCGCCGCGGATTGGGTCGTCACCCTGGTGACGACCGGTCTGGTACCGAAAGGAGTCCCATGAAGATCCTCGTTCCGGTCAAGCGCGTCCCCGATCCGACCCAGAAGGTCAAGATCAAGGACGGCCACATCGATCTCACGGGTGCATCGTGGATCGTCAACACGTTCGACGAGTACGCGGTCGAGACCGCGCTCCGCCTGCTCGAGAACGGGGAGGCCGCGACCCGCACCGGCGGCGAGATCGTCGTGGTCACGATCGGCCCCGACGACGCGGCCAAGGAGCTGCGAACCTGCCTGGCGATGGGCGCCGACCGCGCGATCCACGTGGTCGCCCGGGACGAGGAGCTCGACGCGCTGGTGGTCGTCAAGGTGCTGTCCGCGATCGTCGCGGCCGAGAAGCCGGATCTGGTCATCCTCGGCAAGCAGGCGGTCGACGGCGACGCCAACCAGGTCGGCCAGATGCTCGCCGGCAAGCTCGGCTGGGCGCAGGCGACGTTCGCCGCGTCGATCGAGCTCGCGGCCGACAAGGCGTCGCTGCTGGTCGGCCGCGAGGTCGACGGCGGCGTCGAGTACAAGCGCGTGCCGGTGCCGAGCGTGGTGACCGTCGACCTGCGCATCGTCGGCGCCCACGCGATCAAGAACGGCGTGACGCCGGCGAGCTTCGCCTACTCCGGCGAGGGCGCGCGGCTGCCGTCGCTCAAGGGCATCATGGCCGCCAAGAAGAAGCCGATGGCGACCGCCAAGCTCGGCGACTACGGCGCCGAGCCCGCGCCGGTGATCCGCGAGACCGGCGTGACCTTGCCGCCGCCGCGCCCGGCCGGCCAGATCGTGGCCGATATCCCGACCCTGGTGAAGAAGCTCGCCGAGGAAGCGAAGGTGCTGTGATGGGCAACGTCCTGGCTCTCTGTGAATTCTCCGGCGCGGCGCTGCGCTCGAGCGCGCTCGCCAACCTCGCGTTCGCGCGCGGCGCCGCCACCGAGCACGGCGGCAAGGTGATCGCGCTGCTCGCGGGTGCCGGCGCGCAGGCCGCCGGCGCGGCCGCCGCCAAGTACGCGCCCGAGGTGATCGTCGTCGACGACGCCAGGCTCGAGCACTACCTCGCCGAGACGTTCGCGCCGATCATCGCGCGGCTCGCCAAGGAGCATGGCGCGAGCGTGGTGAGCGCGACCGCGACCGCGCTCGGCAAGGACGTCATGCCGCGGGTCGCCGCGCTGCTCGACGCCGGCATGGCCTCGGACATCGCCAAGGCCGCCGGCAAGGACAGCTTCGTGCGGCCGATCCTCGCCGGCAACGCGTACTCGACCGTGCAGGTCGGCACGCCGATCATCTGCGTGACCGTGCGCCAGTCCGAGTTCGAGCCGGCGGGCGAGCTGTCCGCCGCCGGCACCGTGACCAGCGCGCCGGCCGGCGAGCTCGACGCGCGCGGCGCCACGTTCGAGCGGCTCGACGCGCAGAAGTCGGATCGCCCCGAGCTCACCGACGCCAAGGTCGTGGTCTCGGGCGGCCGCGGCATGAAGAACGGCGAGAACTTCAAGGTGCTCGAGGAGCTCGCCGACCTGCTCGGCGCCGCGATGGGCGCCTCGCGCGCCGCGACCGACGCCGGGATGGTCCCCGCCGACTGGCAGGTCGGCCAGACCGGCAAGATCGTCGCGCCGAACCTGTACTTCGCGGTCGCGATCTCCGGCGCGATCCAGCACCTCGCCGGCATGAAGGGCTCCAAGACGATCGTGGCGATCAACAAGAACAAGGACGAGCCGATCTTCCAGGTCGCCGACTACGGCATCGTCCAGGAGTGGGAGAAGGCGATCCCCGAGCTGATCGCCGAGATCAAGAAGCTCAAGGCGAGCCGGTAGACAGCTCGTCGACCGAGGGCGACGCTCCGAGCGACACGCGCCCGGCGTTTCGCGTGGTTGGCCGCGGCATGGCCACTGCACTTGCCGGTGACCGAACCGACAGGAGCCGGGCCATGCACACCGCGAACGAGCACTTCCGGACGATCGACACGCTCGCGCTCGACGCCGTCACCGGCGCCGGCTGGGGCTCGACCGCGGGCAGCTGGGTCGGCGGCACGGTCGGCAAGGTCGGCGGCACGCTCGGCGGCGGCGCGCTCGGATCGGCGGTCGCCGGTCCCGGCGGCGGCGTGGTCGGCGCGATCGCGGGCGGTTATCTCGGCAGTCGCGCGGGCGCGGCGGCCGGCAGCTACGCCGGCGACTGGCTCAGCGGCGGCCGCTGAGCCCGCGTTGACTCGCCGCGCCGCTCGATCGATTCTCCGCCGCGATGGCGTGTCCGGATCTGGCGGCGTACGTCGACGCGGTCGCGGTGCAGCACCAGGTCGTCGCGGCCGCGTGCGCGAGCGCCGCGTCGCAGAGCTGCGTCACCGAGCGCGGCGCGCTGACCTTGCTCGAGTCCAAGCGCGAGTCGTGCGCGATGGGCCAGAACGTCGGACCGGTGCCGCGCTGGCTCGAGCCGCATCCGCCGGGCCACGGCGCGCCGATCGTCGGCTCGGCCGAGCTGCTCGCCGGCGGAGGGCTGCCGATCGGCAACTCGGTGTGGCGCGGCGGGGTCGGGCCGAACGCGACGCTGGTCGGGCGCGGCGGCGCGTCGTGGAAGTGGATCGGCGGCCAGCTCTCGGCGCAGTACACCCACGACGGCGTGTCGGGCGGCAGCTCGTTCGTGCCGACCGCGTCGTCGTCGCGCGGGATCCAGAGCGTCCGCGTGCTCGGCAACGTGACGTTCGACTACCGCGTGAACCCGTGGATGCTGGTCAGCGGGCGGCTCGGCGCGGGCGCCGAGCTGCTGTTCGTCGGCTATCGCGACGAGTTCCAGCAGCACGTCACCTACGAGGACACCGGCCTGGCGCTCGAGCTCGGCGGCGCGGTGTGGTTCGACGTCGCCGACGTCGAGCTCGGCGCGTCGGTCGAGCTGCCGTACGCCAGCCACTCGACCGCGATCCAGGAAGAGGGCCTGATGCTGCCGAGCGCGACCTACGCAGCCGAGCTGCTGGTCGGCATCCGCATCGTCGGCAAGTGATCACCGCCCCCAGCCGAACGACACGCCGAACATCCAGTTGTGGCCCTGCGGGGTCTCGTAGAACCGCAGGTCGAACGCGGCCTCGAGCCGGCGCGCATTGTCGGTGCTGCCGCCGAGGTCGTAGCCCAGGCGCAGCCCGCCGAACCACGCGGGGATCGTGTGGTCGCCGCTCTGGCTGTCGCGCACCAGCGAGGCGCCGCCACCGGCCTCGGCGTCGAGATAGAACACCCACCAGGTGACGAGCTTGTGGCGCAGGCCGAGCTCGCCGCGCGCGCCGAAGCCGTGCTCGTCCATCGCGACCCGGGTGTCGCCGCCGGTCCACAGCAGCGCCGCCTCGCCGGCGACGCGAAAGCCGAGGCCGAGCGCGAGCACGCCTTGCAGGCCGTCGCTGAACGCCATCACGTTGCGCGCGCCGACGTGCAGCCCGCCGATCGCCAGGCGCAGGCCCAGGCTCGGGGTGCCGGCGACGTCGCGCGCATGCAGCGACCCGTCGTTCACGGCCTCGTCCTCGCTGTCGTCCTCGCGGTCGTCGGGCGGCGCCGGCTTGTCGGCGCGCGCGACGCCCGCCAGCGCCGCGATCGCTGCGCAGATCGCCGCCGCCCTCACAGCGCCATCCCGAACACGGCGAGCATGCCGCCGTCGATCGCCTGCGGCGTTCCCATCTTGCATCCGCGGCACGCGAAGGTCGGCTCGGCCGTGTCGGTCGAGACCAGCACCTCGATCCCCGAGCGCAGCATCACGGTGCGGTGCTTGCCTTTCGCCCGGACCTGGAAGCCCCAGCCGAGATCGGCATCGGGCCGCGCGAGGGTATGGCCGCCCCACCAGTAGCCGTTCGCTCCCGCCGCGGCCTCGACGTAGAGATCGACCCCGCCGTCGTCCGGATCGCCCCACGTGATCGGCCGCCAGCGCACGCCGGCGGCGAGCCGGCCCTGCGCGCCGCTCTGCGCCGCGTCGATCACGCCGACCGCCAGATAGCCGACGCCGACCTGGCCGAACAGCTGGAGGCGACGTGCGACCGGGATCGCGGATTCGACGTAGAAATCGGCGCCGCCGGCCTGGATGCCGCCGAGGTGGGTGGCGTCGATCAAGAGGCCCGCGACGATGTCGGCCCGCGCGGGCCGGCCGAGCACGGCCAACAGTGCGATCGCGAGGAGGACTCTCACGCCGGATCCGGACGGGCGGACACGCGCGCCAGTCGCAGGGTTGCGGCGACGCTTTCCGTGCTACATAAGGAGCGAACCTCCAAGGGGTTAGCCATGGGATTCGCACAACAGGCAGCTCGTCGTCCGATCGAAGGCGCCGTCGCCACGCTGGGCGTGAGCGATCGCGTCGCCTTCCTGCGCAAGACCTACTCGCACCTCGGCGTCGCCTTGATCGCGTTCGCCCTCGTCACGATGGGCATGATGCGTTACATGACCGACTTCAGCTTCCGCTGGGCGGTCTGGGGCGGTCGCGGCTTCAACTGGCTGCTGGTCATCGGGCTGTTCATCGTCGTCAACCTCGGCGCCCAGAAGCTCGCGCGGTCCGACACGTCTCGCGGCCTCCAGTATCTGGGGCTCTCGATCGCCGTCGTGATGTGGTCGCTGCTGCTGCAGCCGATGATCTGGTTCACCGTGTTCAAGTTCGGCAATCCCGCCGAGCTGTTCGCGGGCGATACGATCCACGCGGCGCTCAGCGGCAAGGCGGCGGCGGTGCTCGCCGAGTCGGCGGTCATCACGCTGGCGATCTTCATCGGCCTCACGCTCACCGTGTTCGTGTCGAAAAAAGACTTCTCGTTCATGCGCGGCGCGCTCTCGATCGGCACGTTCGGCGCGCTCGGCGTGATCGTCGCGTCCATCCTGTTCGGGTTCAGCCTCGGGATGCTGTTCAGCGCGTTCATGGTGCTGTTGATGTCGGGGTACATCCTCTACCAGACGACCCTGGTGATGAATTACTTCCGGCCGACCCAGCACGTGTCCGCCGCGCTGATGCTGTTCGCGACCATCGTGACGCTGTTCCTGTACGTCCTCGACATCATGGCGAGCGTGAACCGCCGCTAGCCCCACCGTTTCCCGCCGCGGGCTATAATGATCGAACATGCCCGCGGTACCGGCGCCAGCCCCGCTGTCCTCGACCGATATCGGGGCGGTGCGCCGACTCGAGGACGCGATCGCCGGCGTCATCCGCGGCAAGCCGGAGGCGATCCGCGCCGCGGTGGTCGCGCTGCTCGCGCGCGGCCATCTGCTGATCGAGGACATCCCGGGCGTCGGCAAGACCACGCTCGCGCGCGCGCTCGCCGCCGCGCTCGGCGGCACGTTCCGCCGCATCCAGTTCACCAGCGACCTCCTGCCGTCGGACATCGTCGGCGTGTCGGTCTACGATCAGGCCGGCAAGGCGTTCGAGCTCAAGCGCGGGCCGATCTTCGCCAACGTGGTGCTCGCCGACGAGATCAACCGCACGACGCCGCGCACCCAGTCGGCGCTGCTCGAGGCGATGAGCGAGGGCCAGGTGTCGATCGACGACGCGAGCCACGAGCTGCCGCGGCCGTTCATGGTGATCGCGACCCAGAACCCCGCCGAGCACTACGGCACCTATCCGCTGCCCGAGTCGCAGATGGATCGCTTCCTGCTGCGGGTGTCGCTCGGCTACCCGCAGCGCGCGATCGAGCGCGAGCTGTTGCGCGAGCGCGGCGGCGCCGATCCGGTCGCGGCGATCGCCCAGGTGGTCGACCTCGCGGCGGTGCGCGCGCTGCAGGATGGCGTCGAGACCATCCGGGTGGAGGACGCGCTGCTCGACTACGCGATCCAGATCGTCGAGGAGACCCGCCGCCATCCGGCGATCGCGGTCGGGGTGTCGACCCGCGGCGCGCTGGCCTGGTACCGCGCGGCGCAAGCCGCGGCGCTCGCCGCCGGGCGCGACTTCGTCGTGCCGGACGACCTCAAGGGCCTCGCGATCGCCTGCCTGGCGCACCGCGTGGTGCTCGCGCAGGCGCACGACTCGCTCGGCCGCGCGCGCGACGCCAGCGAGCGCGCGATCGCCGAGATCGTCGGCCGGGTCGCGGTCCCGACGTGACGATCTGGGCTCGCCTGCGCCGCCGGTTTCGGCCGCCGCGCCGGCTGAGCTTCACGCGCGACGGCCGGATCGTCGTGTTCGTCGCGATCGCGGTCGGGTTCGCCGCGATCAACACCGGCAACAACCTGCTCTACCTGCTGCTCGGCTGGCTGCTGTCGTTCATCGTCGCGTCCGGCGTGCTGTCGGAGATGACGCTGCGCCAGCTCGCGGTCGAGCGCCGCCCACCGCCGCGGATCTACGCCGCCGAGCCGTTCCTCATGGAGGTCGTGATCCGCAACGACAAGAAGCGGCGCGCGTCGTACTCGATCGAGGTCGAGGATCTGCACGGCGCGGTCCCGATCGACAAGCGCTGCTACTTCCTGAAGATCCCCGAGGGCAAGAGCCAGCGCACGTCGTACCGCCACACGTTCGTCAAGCGCGGGCCGTACACGCTGCACGGCTACCGCCTCGCGACCAAGTTCCCGTTCGCGCTGTTCCGCAAGTCGCGCGACGTCGAGGCGCCGCTCGAGCTGCTGGTCTATCCCGCGCGGGTCGCGGTGCCGCGCCCGCCGCCGCGCGCCGCGCAGCGCGGCGACGCGATCGCCGATCGGCTCGGCCGGCGCGGCGAGTTCTTCGGCCTGCGCGAGCACCGGGTCGGCGACGATCGCCGCGACATCCACTGGAAGTCGTCGGCGCGGACCGGGCGGCTGCTCGTGCGCGAGTACGAGGACGAGCTCGCGCGCCGCGTCGTGATCGCGGTCGACAACGCCCTGCCCCAGGCGGTGCGCGATGCGGTGGGCGACGGCGCGGCCACGCCGGCCGACGAGGCCAAGGTCACGGCGGTCGAGCGCGCGATCAGCATCGCGGCGAGCCTGGCCGCGGCGTACATCGAGGCCGGCTGGACGGTCGAGCTGTCGGCGCGCGGCTGTCACGTCCCCGCCGGCGCCGGGCGCATGCACGAGGTGCGGATCGGCAAGGCGCTCGCGCTGCTGCCCTACGTCTCCGACGACGTCGCGTTCGCGCCGACCCCGCCGCGGATCGAGAGCGTGCTGGTCCTGCCGCGCGGAGTCGCGGCCGCCGGACGCCCGGCGATGCAGACGGTGCTGGAGTCGTGAGGTTCGCGGTCGCGCACAAGGCCGCGACGTATCTCATGGTCGCGTGCGCCTACATCGCGATGATCATCGGCGGCGGCGTGTCGCCGCTGATCGCGCTCGGCGGCGCGATCGGCCTCTGCGGCTCGTGGTGGTGGGAGCCGCCGCTGGTCAAGCTCGAGCGCTTCACCTGGCTGTGGACGACCGCCTCGCTGTTCGCGCTGGTCTACAGCGTGCTCACCGCGGTGGTGACCGGCGACTTCCTCGGGATCGGCGCGCAGTTCCTGATCTGGCTCGTGGTCGCCAAGTCGTACAACCGGCGCGCCGCGCGCGACTGGCAGCAGATCTACCTGCTCGCGTTCCTCATGCTGGTCGCCGGCTCGGTGCTCAACGCCGATCTCAGCTACGGCCTGTGCTTCCTCGGCTTCGTGATCGCGGCGACCTGGGCGCTCACCCTGTTCCATCTCCGCCGCGAGATGGAGGACAACCTGCTGGTCAAGCACGCCGCGGATCGCGCGAGCGAGCGGGTCGAGGTCCGGCGCATCCTCGACTCCAAGCGGATCGTGGGCGGGCGGTTCTTCCTCGGCACCGGGGTGCTGTCGGTCGCGGTGTTCCTCGGCGCCGCGATCTTGTTCCTCGCGCTGCCGCGCGTCGGCTTCGGGTTCTTCCTCAAGGCGCGCGGCGGGCTGACGTTCTCGGGGTTCTCCGACGGCGTGCGGCTCGGCGGCCACGGCGCGATCAAGAACGACAGCACGATCGTGATGCGGGTCGAGGTCGACTCCGCGGTCGGCGGCCGCGACGCGCCCGAGATCCACTGGCGCGGCGCCGCGTTCGATCTCTACGATCACGGCCGGTGGACGCGCGCGCTGCGCGCGCCGATCACCGCCGACGTCCAGGATCAGCCGCGCCCCGGGATCGAGCGCCACCGGGTGGCCTGGACCGGCGGCAACCCGGCGCCGGCCGACGTGCTCGAGCAGACCCTGGTGCGCCAGGAGGTGTGGCTCGAGCCGTTCGACACCGACGCGCTGTTCGGCGCGAGCACGCCGTACGTGTTCGATCTCGCGTCGAGCCTGCGCCCGCGCCCGCACCGCTATCCCCGCAACGACGAGCTGCGCGTCGATCACCCGAGCACGATCCACTACACCGTGTACTCGCAGCTCGCGCCGCCGCCGCCCGACGTGCTGCGCCGCGCGCACGGTATCTTGCCGCACAGCTTCGACGTCTACGTCCAGCTGCCGGACGACCAGATCACGCCGCGCACGCGCGCGCTCGCCGCGAAGATCACGGCCGGCCTCGACAACAACTACGACAAGGCGATCGCGATCCAGCGCTGGCTCGACGCCAACCTCAGCTACACGCTCGAGCTCACCGAGCCCACGGGCGATCCGGTCGATTACTTCCTGTTCGAGCGCAAGGCCGGGCACTGCGAGTACTTCGCGTCGGCGTTCGCGATCCTCGCGCGGATCGAGGGCATCCCGGTGCGCGAGGTCAACGGCTTCCTCGGCGGCGAGTGGAACGAGTACGAGGGCTACGTCGCGGTGCGCGCCGGCGACGCGCACGCGTGGGACGAGGTCTACTTCCCCGGCGCCGGCTGGGTGACGTTCGATCCGACGCCGCCCGATCGCCACGATCCGCTCGGGCGCGGCGGCACCGGCTGGACCTCGAAGCTGTCGCGCTTCGTCGACACGCTGCGGTTCCAGTGGACCAAGTGGGTGATCGAGTACGACCTGGTCTCCCAGCTCTCGCTGTTCAAGGACCTCGGCGGCGCGATCAAGCGCGGCGCCGGCGGGCTGCGCGATCTGATCGCGCGGCTGTGGCCGATCCTGCTCCCGCTGGTCGCGCTCGCGATCGCGATCGGCTGGTGGCGGCGCCGCCGCCGGCCGCGCGATCCGAC
>DATJAE010000317.1:0-20059 GCA_035516595.1 Kofleriaceae bacterium
GGTTGGGGCCGCCGATCCATCGCCGATCGCTTCGTTGCCGCTCCTTGCGTTACGCCCGGTAGCGCTGCGTCGCGGCGCCTCGCGCTCGGCGCGCCTCGGCAGCCGCAACCAATCATCTCCTGTGTGGCGAGGTACTAGCCGCGCTCGTAGCAGCTCGCGAGCATCACCGGCAGCTCGGCGCGGCGGGCACGCGCCATGTCGTAGACGTAGTCGCGGAGCAGGCGCAGATCGCGCGCGGCGGCGGTCGCGATGCGATACCCGGTGCGGCGGAGCAGGCCGAACGGGCCGCCCGCGGGCGAGCGCGTCGGCACGAGCTGGTCGAACATCACCTCGCCGCGCGCCCACATCACCTCGTCGATCCCGGGCACCTCGAGCTGCAGCGGCGCGGCGCGTTCGATCCGGCCGCCGCGGTACGGCCGCTCGAGCCGCGCGCCGTCGCTCGACAGGTCGACGATCAGCGACGACACCTCGCGGTCGCCGATCACCTCCCAGCACAGGGCTTCGACGTCGATGCGCGGACTGGTGCGGCGAGGATCGTGCGGCATCTGAAAATTTTCGGATGCGGCGCGCGGCGGATCCAGTTAGTCGCGGTTGCGACTTATGTAAGCGAGCGACGGCACCGCGACCTGGGTCATGAACATCGCGTCGGACATCGCGCGATCCGTCGACAGCCGGCACACGTCGAACGGATCGGCCGGCAGCATCGCGCGCAGCGGGCCCGGCCAGATCCGCGTGACCCCGCTCGCGTTGGACAGCCCGATGCGATAGCCCGCATCGGCGATCGCCTCGCGGATCCGCCGGTGGTGCGCGATCCGTCGCCCGACCGGATACGCGATCGCGCGCACCGGGCGGCCGAGCTGGGCCTCGAGCTCCTGCCGCGAGCCGCCGAGCTCGTCGCGCAGCTCGGCGTCGCCGAGCCGCTGCAGCACGCGGTGGCGGCGCGTATGCGACTCGACGTCCATCCCGGCGCGGGCGAGCGCGCGCACCTGGTCCCAGGTCATGACGACGTTCTCGGCGTGCTTGGCCTCGAGCTCGGGCGTCCATTCGACCCCGAACGCGCGGCTGACGTCGTCGAGGAAGCGCTCGACGTCGAGATCGTGCGCGTTCTTGATGACGTCTGTGAGCACGTGCTGTGCGCGCGGATCGCGGCACGCGACCTCGAGCGGTGCAGGGTAGGCGAGCCGGCCGACCTCGCGGCGCGCCTGCTTGAGCGTGATCGCGATGCGCTCCCACCAGTAGACCCGGCGCTCCGAGATGAACGAGGTCGCGACGAAGAACGTGGCGCGCAGCCCGACCGCGCGCAGGATCGGCAGCGCGACGTCGTGGCACGATCGGTAGCCGTCGTCGAACGTCACCATCACCGGGTTCTTCGGCAGCGGCGCGCCGTCGAGCCCGGCGATCAGCTCGTCGATCCCGATCGGCGTGCCGTGGCGCGCGAGCATCTCCATCTGGCGCCGGAACTGCGCGGGAGTCGCGTCGGCCACACCCGGGTCGTACGGGTACTCGGGATCGTCGTCTGCGACGTGATGATAGGTGAGAATGCACACCACCGACGGCATCGGGGCGAGCCGGCGCAGCTGCAGCATCGCGCTCAGGGCGCCGGCGCGATGGAGCGCCGCGGCAACGCGCTCGCGCCTGCTCACGACCGCTCGATCATACCGCGGATGTTATGGTGTTCGGGCTTGTTCGCGCTTCCCGGCATCGGCTTCCTGATCGTGTTCCTGCTGGCTCGGCCGCAGGAGTTCGTGCCGATGCTCCAGCGCGTGCCGTTTCTCTACGTGTTCACGGTGCTCGCCGTGCTCGGCTACGTCATCGACCTCCGGCTGCGCAGGTCGCAGCCGATCGCGGTGAACACGCTGTGGTGGGTCGTGGCGCTGTTCGGCTGGGCGGTGATCGCGACCGCGCTGGCCGCGCCGGATCAGATCGTGCCGCGCGCGATCGAGATGGCGATCCTGTTCGCGCTCTACGGCACGATCGCGCACGGCATCCAGCGCTTTCGCGGCTTCCAGGTGGTCGCCGGCGTGGTCGCGGTGACCTGCCTGTTCATCTCGGCCGTGTGCTTCCACCAGGACCTCTCGCCCCGCCAGTGCATCGGCGGCGAGGAGGCCGACGGCGCGATCGAGGGCAAGCCCGACGGCCGGTTCTGCGAGACCTCGCTCGACTGTCACGGCCCCGAGGCCGATCCCGATCTCGAGTATCGCTGCGAGCACGTCGGGCTGTTCGGGACGTACAGCGTCGAGGACCGCGTGCGCTACCGCGGCGACCTCAAGGATCCGAACGAGGTCGCGCTCACGCTGTGCGCGGGTGCGCTCGGCATGCTCATCGGGTTCACGCTGCGCAAGCCGCGGCCGACCTCGCAGCTCGCGATCGGGCTGGCGATCGTGATCGTGGTGTTCACGGTGTTCTTCACCCAGTCGCGCGGCGGCCTGGTCGCGGCGATGCTGATCCCGGCGGTGTTCTGGATACGCAGGAATGGCATCGCGGCGCTGATCCCGGCGGTGCTGCTCGGCGCGCCCGTGATGATCCTCGGCGGCCGCAGCGGCGATGCCGCGGAGCTGTCGACCGACATGCGCTACGACGCATGGGCGACCGGGCTCGACCTGTGGCACCACAGCCCGATCTGGGGCGTCGGCGCGCGCCAGTTCACCGAGCACCACTTCCTGACCGCACACAACTCGTTCGTGCTCGCGCTGTCCGAGCTCGGCATCGTCGGCCTGTTCCTGTTCGTCGCGGTGATCTACCTGTGCATGAAGACGCTGATCGTCGGGGTGCGCGAGGTCAGCAAGCGGCCGGGCACCGCCGCGGCGGAGGCGTGGGGGATGGCGCTGCTCGCGGCGATGTGCGGCATCGTGTTCCAGATCAACACGCTGTCGTTCACCTATCACCCGGTGCTGTGGCTGTTCGTGGGGCTGTGCGGCGCGTGGAGCTCCGCGGTCCGCCATCACTGGCCGGAGTTTCACGTCACCCTCACGTTCCGCGACGTGCTGTTCGTCGCGGTGCTCGTGATCGCCTACGCGACCGTGATCCTGCCGGGCTTCCTGATCGTGAAGGGCTACTACTAGACCGCTTCCCCGTTGATCAGACCGCATAGCCTGCGTGCTCGGCCCATGCGCGGACGTCGTCGTTCGAGATGGCGTCCATTGCCGCGGTGACCGCCGCGTCGAAGGCTTCGCGCGTCAGCGTCGCGGCTCGACGCAGGATGTCTTTGAGTTTCGCCCACGCCTTTTCGATCGGGTTCAGGTCGGGCGAGTACGGCGGTAGAAACAGCACGTCTGCGCCAGCGCGCCGGATCGCCGCGATCGCTGTAGCGTCTTTGTGTGCCGCGAGATTGTCCATCACCACGATGTCGCCGCGATGCAGGTTGGGCACGAGCAGCTGCTCCACGTACGCCCTGAAGACCTCGCGATCCGTGGCAGCCCGCAGGGTCATGAAGCCGCGCCAGCCGTTGAGCGCGATCGCTCCGATCATGGTCATCGTCTTCCAGGCGCCGTGCGTCGCCTTGCCGGGCGCTTTGTCGCCGAGCGGCGCCCAGCCATAGCTCGGCGGTGTTCCCAGTCGAAAGCCCGACTCGTCGAGGAACACCAGCCGGCGAACGTTGAGCTTGAGCTGCTCGCGAATGAAATCTAATCGCCGCTTCTGGACGTCGGGCCGATCCAGCTCGCGGGCGTGGATCGTCTTTTTTTGTGCGTCCAGCCGCACGCGCGGACGGCTTTCCACATCGTGTTGATGCCCACGCGACGGCCGCTTTCCTTCTCCCACGCCTCGACACGGTCGACGAGCCTGGCGTCTGGGGCCGCCTCGAGGTGCGTGCGTAGCCACGCCAAGTCGATGCGCCGGGGGTTGTTGCCGCCCTTCTTCTTCGGCGTGACGTCGCCGGTCTCACGTTTTCGACGAAGCAACCGACTGACCGTGGCTTGGCCGACATCAAACAGCTTGGCAGTCGCTTCGTAGGTGCCGCTCTGGCGCGCCGTATAGGCGGCCACAATTCGTCGCCGCAGGTCGAGCGATAGGGTCTTCACTACAACGTTCGATCACGGCCGCCGATCCGGCGCAACTTTCTCGATCGGGTTAACGGGGAATCGGTCTAGCCCGGAGCTACTTCTTCTTCGCGGACTTCTTGGCGGCGGGCTTGGCGGCGGGCTTCTTCGCGGCCGGCTTGGCGGCGGGCTTCTTCGCGGCCGGCTTGGCCGGCGCGGGCTTGGCCGGCGCGGGCTTGGTCGCGGGCGGCTTGGTCGGGCCGGGCCGCGCGGGCGCCGGCTTGGCGGCGGGCACCGGCTTGGCGGGCGCGACCGGCGGAGCGGTCGGCGGGCGAGGCGTCGCGGCGGGCTTGCCCGGCACGCGGATCGGCTCCGGCTTGCCGGTCGGCAGCGGCTTGGCAGGGCGCGGCGGCACGGGGCCGCGGCGCGGCAGATCCTCCGGATCGATCCGCTCGACCTCGTCGTCCTCGTCGTCCCGCTCGTCTTCGTCCGGCGGGGGCGGTCGACGGGCGGCGGGGCGGCGCTCGGCGGGAGCCGGCTCGTCGTCGTCGTCCTCGTCGTGCGCTGCCTCGTCCTCGTCGTCGTCGGCCTCGTCGCCGTCCTCGTCCTCGTCGTCGTCGTCGTCCTCGTCCTCGGCGTCTCCGCCCGCCCACGGCGGCGCGTCGCCCTCGCGCCAGCCGCCCTCGTTCTTGTCGTCGTCCTCGTCCTCGTCGTCCTCGTCCTCTTCCTTCAGCTCGACGTCGTCCTCGGACCAATCGTCCTCCTCGACGGCACCACCCGCGGCGCCGCCGCCACCCGCCCAGTCGTCGACCTCGTCGACGCCCTCGTCGTCGGCGTCGGGCTCGCCGTCGTCGTCGGCACCGTCCCCCTCGCCGCTGCCTTCGTCCTCGTCCTCGTCCTCGTCCTCGTCTTCGTCCTCGTCTTCATCCTCATCGTCGTCGCGCACGATGCTGCGCCGCGGAGACGCCGCGAAGCGGGTGTCGAGCTGTTCGACCGTTTCACTGCGCATGGAAAGATGCCTCGGGTCGCATTCTAACTATCCGATGCGAGCGCTCTGTCAACCCGATGAACGACCTTTGCGTTTCGTCTCGCATGCTACAAAGACTCCGTGCGCAGGTTCTCGTACTGCCTGGTAATCGCGAGCCTGGGCAACGCCGCGCCGGGGCACGCCGACACCTCGAGCCTGCACTTCACGGCGACCGGCAGCGTGGCCGCGACCGATAACGTGTTCGGCGCCCCGGACAACGGCGACCGCGAGGCCGACGTCTTCACGGACCTCAAGCCCGGCGTGCTGTTTGCTTACGACACGCCGCGCATCATCCAGGAGCTATCCGCGGCGGTCGACCTGCTCGAGTACGTGGCGCACAGCGACCAGCCCTCGGTCACGGCCTACGGCGGGTGGAAGGCGCTGATCCTGAGCGGGCCGCGCTCGCAGGTGCTGGTGGGCGCCGACGGTGGCACCGGCGAGCTCAACGCGATCGTCACGCGGACGGGCGCGGACCAGACCACGGTCGTGGTCACGCCCACCGCGGCGACCCAGCCGATCAGCCTGCGCCAGGCCGACGGCAGCGAGGGGCTGTCGTGGCAGTCCGGCAAGCAGTCGCGGCTGGCGCAGAACGCGTTCGTCAGCTGGGCGGCGACCGACGACAACGCGAAGATGCCGACCACCACCGACGCGATCCAGACCGGGATGTCGGGCACGCTCGAGGGCGATCTCCACGGCGACGCGGTGGCGCTGACCGCCGGCGCCACCTACCTGCGGCTCGAGCGCATCGCGCCCGGGCCGCCGGGCACGCTCATGGGCAGCGACCTCGATCGCGAGATCAACCCCAACGCGAACCTGACCTGGCGCCACGACATCAACAAGAAGTGGAGCTTCGACGCGACCGGCGGCGTGATCTACGTCGATCCGGTCGGCACCGACCCGTACGCGCCGACCGCGGTGCGGCGATCGTCGTGGAACCCGACGTTCGGCGGCGTGCTCGCCTACATCGACGTGTGGGGCCGCGCGACGTTCGCGGCCGCGCACTCGGTCGCGCCCAACCTGCTGATGGCGGAGAACGCGGTCGACACCAACGCGATCGCGCAGGTGTCGCTGCCGCTGCCCTGGCTCGACAACACCACCTCGCGCTCGCCCAAGCTGGTCGGCAGCGGCACGCTCGGGTTCGATCACAGCCAGCTGCTCGACGCCGCGACCGGCGCCAACGACGCGACGTTCGACGTCGTGCGGCTCGACGCGTCGGTCGCGTACACGCCCCGGATGGGCGAGACGTTCGCGGTGCGCTACCAGCTGCTCTACCAGCGCCCCGAGGGCAGCGGCTCGATGGCCGCGCTGCTCGCGCCGACCTATTACAGCAACACGTTGTTCTTCACGTTCTCGTACATGTACCCGGATCGGATCCGCGAGGCGCGCGTGCCGCTGCGCAGCGAGGCGGTGCGCGCCGATCGCTCGGACCTCGTCCCGGGCGGCGACGAGCCGGTCGTGCCGGATGCGGCCGAGCAGCAGCCCGACGCCGAGGACTCCAGTGGCGACCAGCGGTGAGCTCGACTGCCGCCGGTGTGGCGCGTGCTGCAAGAACCGGCCGGATAACCCCGAGGGCTTCGTCTGGTACATCGAGGTCGGCGAGGACGACGCGCTCCTGGGCCGCGCCGATCTCGTCCGCAAGCTGGTGATGCGGGATCCGGCCGGCGTGCCGCACCTGCGCCTGGCCGCCGACGGCCGCTGTCTCGCGCTGCGCGGCGCGATCGGCGCATCGGTGGCGTGCGGGATCTACCATCACCGCCCGTCGGTGTGCCGGACCGTGCAGCCCGGCGGCGAGCTGTGCCGCGGCTACCGTGCGGCGCACGGCGTCAGCTGACCAGCACGACCTCGGCGGGCGGCACGCCGCCGAACCCGGTGTTCCAGCCGAGCGCGTAGCCGGTCACGCCGCGCACGATCGCGCGCGCGGCGACGTGCGCCGGCTCGATCGTCCACTGCCCGAGCGCGTCCTCCTCGAAGCAGGTCGGCCCGACGATCAGCACGTCGCGGCCGAGCCCCGGGCGCGGCGCCGGCGCGCACAGCTCGATCGCGCTCCACCGCAGGTGGCAGATCCGCGATAGCTCGCACACCCGCAGCTCGCGATCGGCGAGCGCGCGCGCCGCGGTGATCCGGCCGCACGCGAAGCCGGCGCCGTCGGCGTACAGCCGGCCGGGCTCGACGATGAGCTCGATCGCGCGCGGCACCGCGGCGCGCAGCGCGGCCAGCGCGGCCGGCAGGTCCGCGATGCCATGCCACGCACCGCCGAGATCGAGGAACGCGGGCTCGAAGTCGGCCGCCGCGAGCGCGGCGCGGGCGGTCGCGACGAAGCGCTCGGCCGAGGTCGCGACCACCGGGCCGTGATGGACGTGCAGGCCGAGCCGGCGGCCGCGCGCGAGCGCCGCGAGCGCCGCGATCTCGGCCGGCGCCTCGAGCCCGAATCGCGAGCGGCGGTGGCCGCTGCCCTCGAGCACCGCGCCGACCGCCGGATCGCGGCCGGCGAGCGAGGCCGACACGCGGATCGCGAGCTCGGCGTGCGCGGGCGCGGCGCGCAGCTGCTCGGCGGTCTCGCACACCGCGATCACCCGCCCGCCGTGCGGTGCATGCGCGAGCGCCGCGCCGGTCGGATCCGCGATCGACACGATCCGCGCGGCCGGGAGCGCGGCGAGCTCGCCGGGCGACGCGACGTCGAAGCCGTCGAGCAGCTCGGCCGCGAGCGCGCGCACGTCGCGATGGGCGAATGACTTGGCGGCCAGCAGCGCGCGGATGCCATGCGCGCGCGCGGCCTCGGCGACCCGCCGCATCGCGGCGGCGATCGCGGGCAGATCGAACACGAGCGTCGCGCGCTCGGCGCGCTCGAGCGCGGCCGCGACCTCGGCCCTCACGGCTGCTGCTGCTGCGCGGTGACCTCGTGCCGGTGCGCCTCGGGGCCGCCCGACCACACGACGTAGCCGATCGGGATCGAGATGCCGAGCGTGATCAGCACCGCGCCGCGCCAGCGCAGCCCGAGCTTGCCCTTGATCATGAAGATCCCGGAGATCGCGAGGTAGAGCAGCAGCACGGCGTAGGCGTCGGCGACGTAGGTCCACGCCCTCTTGCCGCGGTTGTAGTGCAGCCAGTTCGCGATCCGCAGGAAGAACCGCGGCGAGCGCTGCTGCACGGTGACCTGATCGCCGACCGCCGTGACCTTCGTGCCGTCGGAGTAGCCGAGGTGCACCTCGTCGCCCGCGCGGTAGACGTCGTCGGGCTTGCCGGTCCCGGCGGCGGCGGCGACCTTGGCCGCGGCATCGGCGTCGCTCATCTCGTCCGGGATCGGCGCGATCGTCAGCGTGCGCTCGCTCGCGTGGAAGTTCGGGTCCCAGTCCTTGATGTGATTGATCGCCAGGCCGGACAGCGCGTAGATCAGCGTGAATCCGACGGCGAGGTAGCCGATATCGCGGTGGATGGCGCGCAGCCAGGCGCGCCAGCGCTTCTTGATCGTCGCCCACACGGCGCGTCCATCATACGTGACCGTGGCGTGCCGGTTACGCCGGGGCGTGCTAGCCTTCCGGCACTCCGATGCACTGACCTTCCGATCTCGACCCCATCTGCCGCGCGCCGCGCGGAAAGGCATCGATCTGGAAGGAGCACGTCATGAGGCTCGGCCTCGTCTCGGATATTCATGCGAGCTACGGCTCGCTCGTACGCGCATTCGACCTGCTGGCCGAGCGCGGCGTCGATCGCGTCGCGTGCATGGGCGACATCGTGCAGCACGGCGCGGACGGCGACGCCGTGATCCGCCTGCTGCGCGAGCACTGGGTGATCTGCGTCCAGGGCAACCACGACGCGAACGCGGTGCGCCGCGCGCGCGAGGAGGGCGATCGCGACGGTCTGTCGGCTGACTCGATCGAGTGGCTTGCGCAGCTTCCCGCCGAGCGCAGCTACGAGTGGGAGGGCGTGCGGGTCGCGATCGCGCATGCCGCGCCGTACGGGGTCGACGCCTACGTCTGGCCGGACGACATCCCCAAGCGGCTCAAGCGCGCGCTGCGCGCCGCCGAGCACGACGTGATCCTGCTCGGCCACACCCACGTGCCGATGAAGGTCGCGTACCACGACACCTGGCTGGTCAATCCCGGCTCGGTGCGCGGCACCCGTGCGCGCGACAGCCACAGCTGCGGCGTGCTCGACCTGCCCGCGATCGAGCTCGAGGTCATCGCGCTTCAGGCGTAGCGCTCTTCCTTCCACGGATCGGCGTGGTTGTTGTAGCCGCGGCGCTCCCAGTAGCCGGGCTCGTCGTCGCGCACGAACCGGATCCCGGTGAGCCACTTCGCGCTCTTCCAGAAGTAGAGGTCGGGCACCAGGCCGCGCACCGGCGAGCCGTGGTCGAGCGACAGCGGCTTGCCGTTGAGGCGATAGGTCACCATCGCGTAGTCGGCGGTGGCTTCCTTGATCGGCACGTTCGCGGTGTAGCCGTGCGCGGCCTCGAAGATGACGTAGCGCGCGTCGCCCGACACCTTCGCGATCTCGGCGAGCGCGGTGATCTGCACGCCCTTCCACTGGCCGCCGAGCAGCGACCAGCCGGTCACGCAGTGGACGTCGGCCTCCTTGGTGACCTGCGGGAACTTGAGCAGCGCGGCGTAGTCGATCACGAACGGGTTCTTGACCAGACCGTGGACGTCGAGCCGGAAGCTGCGGACATCGCCGTCGCCTTCGTCGCCGCCCATCGGACGGAGCGCGTCGAGCGGGCGCTGGCCGGGCGGCAGGCGCGACCGGCCGTCGGGACGCTTCTCGGCGCGCGCGAGCCGGGTCATGTCGTCGGCGGCGATCCGGACGAGCGCGCCGCCGAGCGCCATCAGCGCGGTGCCGGCGGCACAGGTCTTGATGAAGTTGCGGCGATCCCAGCCGGCCTTCAGCTCGGGATGACGATCGAGATCGGGGCGGCGCGACACGGCAGGCACCTCCATGGTGGCATACGCGACGGCCTCGCGTGAGTTACGTACGACTCAGGCGCGCCCGTAGACCGGCACCAGCGTCCCGGTCGTCAGCGCGTTGTCGGGCGACGCCAGGAAGGCAATGGTCTCGGCGATCTGCGCCGGCTTCGGCCAGCTCGCGTGGTCGGCGTTCGGCATCGCCTTGCGATTGCCGGGCGTGTCGATGGTCGACGGGAGCACCGCGTTCACCAGGATGCCGTCGGCGAGCACCTCGGCCGCGAGGTGCTGCGTGATCGCCGCGACGCCGGCCTTGGCGACCGCGTAGGCGATCATCCCGGCGGTCGGCTGGACCGCGGGCCGCGCCGCGACGTTGACGATCCGCCCGCCCCCCGATCGGCGCAGCGCGCGCACCGCCTCGCGGCACGCCAGGAAGCACGTCGCGGTGTTGAGCCGCCACTGCTTCTCGAAGTCGGCGAGCGCGACGTCGGCGACGCGCGCCATCGCGAAGCCGCCGACCAGGTGGACCGAGGCCCACAGCGCGGGCAGGCCGGCGTAGAACGCGGTGACCGCGGCCTCGTCGGCGACGTCGACCGCCGGGAGATCGGCGACATGGACGTTCGCGCCCCGCGCGCGCAACAGCTCGACCACGCCGGCGCCGAGCGCGCCGGCCCCGCCGGTGACGACGACATGCTTGCCTTGCATGGCGGCAATCTATGCTAGAAGCGACGCGGTATGGGCGCGCAATGGAAACACGCCGTTCGCCAGGCGAGCGCCGCCGCGAAGGGGAAGATCTTCACCAAGCTCGCCAAGGAGATCATCGTCGCGGCGCGCGCGGGCGCCGATCCGGCGATGAACGCGCGGCTGCGCGCGGCGGTCGAGGCGGCGAAGAAGCAATCGATGCCGCGCGACACGCTCGAGCGCGCGATCAAGAAGGGGGCAGGGCTGCTCGACGAGCCCGCCAACTTCGAGACCGTCACCTACGAGGGCTTCGCGCCCCACCACGTGCCGGTGATCGTCGAGTGCCTCACCGACAACAAGAACCGTACGGCGACCAACGTCCGCATCCTGTTTCGCAAGGGCCAGCTCGCCACCACCGGCGCGGTGTCGTGGGACTTCAGCCACGTCGGGCTGGTCGATGCGACCCCTCCCGATGGCGCGGATGCGGAAGAAGCCGCGATCGAGGCCGGCGCGCAGGACTTCGAGGCCGATGGCGAAGGTGGGTTCAGGTTCTACACCGAGCCCACCGACCTCGACGCGGTGGCCAAGGCGCTCTCGGGGCGCGGCTGGACGGTCGCGACCCTGCGGATCGGCTGGCGCGCGAAGAACCCGATGAAGCTCGACGACGCCGCGGCGCGCAGCGAGGTCGATCAGTTCCTCGCCGAGATCGACGAGGACGACGACGTCCAGCACATCTATGTAGGGCTCGAAGCCTAGTGGGTTTATCCTTGGCGTGTGGCCGGGCAGCCCACGACCGAGCCGACCGCGATCGACGAGACCGAAGCGGAGGCTCACACCGAGGCCGCGACGCCCAAGGCGCTCGCCGAGGCGCAGGCAGTCGGCTCGGTCGCCACGCCGTCGCACCCTCGGCCGACCGGCTGGCAGACCGCCTCCAAGGGCCCGACCGCGGCCGAGGCGCTCGACAAGAGCGATCTCGCGCGCAGCCACGCCTTCCACATCTTCGGCGTGACCTCGCCGCTCGCCGCGATCGGGCTGTCGCTGATGATCGGCGGCGACCCCGACGCCCGGATCGCGTTCTGGATCGGCGCGGCGCTGCTGTCGGCGTGCAACGTCGTGCTCGCGTGGCTGACCAGCAAGCCCGAGCGCTATCGCCCGAACGGCGTCGCGTGGCTGTGGGCGATGTCGACGCTCGCGGTCCAGCCCGCGGTCTACTACTTCGGCCCGTACTCGGCGGTCGTGATGGTCGACATGCTGGGCATCGTGTTCATCTCGATCGGCAAGGTGCGCGGAGCCGCGATCGCGACCGCGGCGATCTGCATCCTCGGCCACCTCGCGATGGCGATCCCGATGATCCTCGGCGTGATCGAGGATCGCGGCGTCCTGACCAGCATGGCGAACGGCCGCAGCCAGCTGCTCGTCGCCGAGATCCTGGTCGTGCTGTTCCTGACCTCGGGCTACGCGCTCGGGCGATGGGCGCGCCGCACCGCCGCGACCGCGCTCGCCGAGCTGCAGAGCGCGATGCGCCTGATCGGCGACCAGCAGCAGGCGCTGGCCGAGGTGGTCGACGAGGCCGCGCGCCAGAAGCACATCAACGAGGGGCGCTGGACGAACCAGCAGATCGGCAACTGGCGGATCGGGCTCGTGCTCGGGCGCGGCGCGATGGGCGAGGTCTACGAGGCGTCGTCGCTGGACGGCCAGGCCGCGGCGATCAAGCTGCTCAACGTGCGCTCCACGGTGTCGAGCTCGCTGGTCGAGCGCTTCCATCGCGAGATGGACGTGGCCGCGCGGCTCGAGTCGCCGCACATCGTGCGCGTGTTCGAGGTGTCGCCGCCCGACGCGCCCGTGCCGTACCTCGCGATGGAGCGGCTGCACGGCACCGACCTCGCGACCCGGTTGCGCAACGAGAACCGGATGCCCTCGGACGAGCTGGTCGTGCTGCTCGACCAGGTCGCGCGCGGTCTCGAGATCGCGCGGCAGGCCGGCGTGGTCCATCGCGATCTCAAGCCGCACAACCTGTTCCACCACGACGGCCGGCACTGGAAGATCCTCGACTTCGGCGTGTCGAAAGTGATGGACAGCGAGGGCACGCTGACCGGCGAGGGCATCGTCGGCACGCCGCAGTACATGGCGCCGGAGCAGGCCTCCGGCGGCCACGTCACGCACCTCGCCGACGTCTACGCGCTCGGCGCGATCGCGTATCGCTGCCTCACCGGGCGCTCGCCGTTCAAGGGCAAAGACCTCGCCGAGCTGGTCTATCAGGTCGTGCACGTCGCGCCGACTCGCCCGAGCATGCTCGGCCGCGTGTCGATGGCGATCGAGGACGTGCTCGCGGTCGCGCTCGCGAAGGATCCGCGCCGGCGGTTTCCGTCGGCGCTGTCGTTCGCGCAGGCGTTCATCGCGGCGCGGCGCGGGCGCGGCCAGGTGCTCGCGGTGCCCGACAACGCGTGGAGCTAATCGCAGCTTCGAGTCGAGACGTCGAGGTCGGCGTTGGCGCCTCCGGAGGTCACGGTGGCGTAGTTCAGGTACATCGTCGTGCCGTCGAGCGAGAGCCGCGGGTCGACGTCGTCGAGCGGCGACGACAGCGCGGGGACGAGGGTCGGCGCGCCGAACGGCAGATCGGTCGCGTCGCGGTGCGCGGTGTAGATGTCGGCGCCGCCCGGGCCGCCCGGGCGAGTCGAGCTGAACCAGATGTCGAGCGCGTCGGCCGACAGGGTCGGCGCGAAGTCGTCCTCGTCGGTGTCGAGCGCCGCGAGCTCGGTCGGAACGGCGAAGCTGTCGGTGCGGCTCGGGCGGGTCGACTCGAACAGATCGAGGCCGTGCTGGTCGGGTCCGATCCGCGACGACGCGAACACCACGCGCAGCCCGTCGGCCGACACGAACGGGTCGGCGTCGGCCGCGGACGAGCTGAGGTTCGGCGCGAGCACGGCGGTGCCGAACGGATCGTCGGTCTCCTCGCGCTGCGCCTCGTAGATGTCGCCGGTGGTCGCGGTGTCGCGCGCGAACAGGATGTCGAGCCCGTCATCGGTCAAGGTCGGCGAGCGCTCGTCGTCCGTGGTGTCGAGCTGGGTGACGTCGGCCGCCGCGCCGAACTCGGCGGTGACCGACTGCCGGGTCGCGTACCACAGGTCGGCACCGCCCACGCCGCCGGTGCGGAACGAGAAGAAGTACAGCTGGAGACCGCCGCGCGTCGGCGTCGGCGCCCAGTCGTCGTCGGTGGACTGGATCGGCCCGGGCAGCGCGATCGGGGTCGACCAGGTGCAGACGACCGCGTCGCCGGCGGGCGCGTCGCCCCGGGCGTCGCCGGCGTGCGGGTCGAAACCGAGCCTGCCGCAGCCGGCTGCGAGCACGAGCGCGACGAGCCACCGCACTCGACGATCCTACGTGATATGAGACGGCGATGTTCAGGATGCCGCCGGAGTGGACGCCGCACGATGCGGTGTGGACGGCCTGGCCACATCTCGCCGAGCAGTGGGCGGAGGGCCTCGCCGCCCCGCGCGCGGCGCTCGCCCGGATGATCGCGGCGATCGTCGATCTCGAGCTCGGGGGCGAGACCCCGCGCGGCGAGCGGGTCGAGCTGGTGGTGCGCGACGCGAGCGACGAGGCCGAGGCGCGCGCGCTGCTCGGCCGCGCGGCCGCGGGTGTGCGGTTTCACCACGGCCGCTACGGCGACGTGTGGCTGCGCGACACCGGACCGATCTTCGTCGCGCGGCCGGGCGAGCTCGCGACCGTGCGGTTCGGTTTCGACGGCTGGGGCGGCAAGTACGTGATGGACGGCGACCGCGAGGTCGCGGCGCAGGTGGTCGCGTGGAGCGGCGTGGGCGGGGCCGCGTTCGACTTCGTGCTCGAGGGCGGCGCGGTCGACGTCGACGGCACCGGCCGCGTGCTCACGACCCGGCAGTGCCTGCTCGACGGCGTGCGCAACCCCGCGCTCGATGCCGCCGCGCTCGAGGCCCGGCTCGGCTGGGCGCTCGGCGCCGATCGCGTGATCTGGCTCGATCGCGGCCTCGCGAACGATCACACCGACGGTCACGTCGACACGATCGCGAGGTTCGTCGCGCCCGGCGTGGTGACGTGCATGATCCCGGAGTCCGGCGATCCCAACGCCGACGCGCTCGCCCAGATCGCGCGCGATCTCGAGCTCGCGAAGCTCGACGTCGTGGCGCTGCCGTCGCCCGGCGCGGTGCTCGACGCCGCCGGCAACCTGATGCCGGCGAGCTACACCAACTTCTACATCGCGAACACGACGGTGGTGGTGCCGACCTACGGCGTGCCGGCCGACGACGCCGCGCTCGCCGCGATCCAGGCGATGTTCCCGTCCCGGCGCGCGGTCGCGGTCGATGGCAAGCCGGTCGTGGTCGGCGGCGGCGCGTTTCACTGCTGCACCCAGCAGCAGCCTCGCGCGACGTAGGTCTGCTACGGTGCGCGCGATGTCCGAGCCGGTCACGGTCGCAGCGCTCCAGACCGCCCTGTCCGACGAGGTCGCGCACAACGTCGCGCGGATCACCGAGCTGGTGCGCGAGGCCCACGCGCGCGGCGCGCGGATCGTGCTGCCGAGCGAGCTGTTCGAGGGCCATTACTTCTGCCGCACCCAGCGCGAGGACGACTTCGCCCGCGCGCGCCCGGTGGAGGGCCACCCCACGCTGCGCCACTTCCAGGCGCTCGCCGCCGAGCTCGGCGTCGTGATCCCGGTGTCGTTCTTCGAGCAGGCCGGGCCCGAGCACTACAACGCGGTCGCGGTGATCGACGCCGACGGCCGCTCGCTCGGCGTCTACCGCAAGTCGCACATCCCCGACGGCCCTGGCTACCAGGAGAAGTTCTTCTTCAAGCCCGGCAACACCGGCTTTCGCGCGTTCCACACCCGCCACGGCACGATCGGCGTCGCCATCTGCTGGGATCAATGGTTCCCCGAGGCGGCGCGGGCGATGACGCTCGCCGGCGCGGACGTGCTGCTCTATCCGACCGCGATCGGCAGCGAGCCCGAGGAGCCCGAGCTCGACAGCCGCGACTCGTGGCAGCGCGTGATGATCGGCCACGCGGTCGCCAACGCGGTCGGCGTGGTCGCGGCCAACCGGATCGGCGACGAGGCCGGCCAGGTGTTCTACGGCAGCTCGTTCATCTGCGACGCGCGCGGCCAGAAGCTCGCCGAGCTCGCGCGCGACGAGCCCGGGATCGCGATCGCGACGCTCGACCTCGCACAGATCCGCCGGATCCGCGCGAGCATGGGGTTCTTCCGCGATCGCCGGCCCGAGCTGTACCGCAGCCTGACCGAGTAAGCGTTTCGCGCGCTTGCGCGCTGGACGAAACCGATCGCCCGGCGCGTTGTCGATCGCACGTGCTTCGCCGCCACGTGCTCGCCGCACTCGCCCGGGGCATCGAGGCGGCCGACGACGACGCGGCGCGCGCCGCGGTCACGCGCGGCGACTGGGTGCTGCGCGGCGCGGCGCGCCGCCGCCTCGAGCGCGCGCTGATCGACGCCGCGCTGTCGAGCGGCGAGCTCGCGAGCGCGGCGGATCCCGATGCGATGCGCCACGTCCAGCGCGTCGCCGCGCTCGACGTCGCCGGGCGCTACGACGTCGACTCGACCGATCGCGCGCGCGTCGCCGCGGCGTACGAGGCGCTGCCGCTCGCGGCCGTGCCGCGCGCGCCGGTCGCGACGATCGCCGCGCTCGCGCGGGTCGCGCTGGTCGCGGCCGCGCTCGCGTGGTCGGTGGTGCGGCTGCGCGCGCGGCCGCAGCACGATCGCCCCCCGCCGCCGCCGCCGGTCGCCGGCGCGTTCTTCCACGGCGGCACGCCCGAGCGCGACGCCGGGCTCGAGCACCTGTTCGGCGAGGACCTGACCCGGCTGGTGATCGCGACCGATGCCGACCGCCGGACCAGCCTGCCGGTGCCCGAGCGGGCGCGCTCGCTCGCGGCGCTGGGCGACGCGCCGGCGATCGTCGTGCGCGGCCTTGCGCTCGCGGCGGCGTGGGACGACCTGCTCGACGCGCTCGATCGCTGGGACCGGCTCGCGCTGCACACCAGCCGCGCGCCGAAGGACGTCGTGCTCGAGCTGCGCCGGCGCGCGCGCGAGGTCAGCGCAGAGCTCGCCGCGCAGGGGCTCGGCTACTACCTCGAGGCGGCGGTCACCGAGGACCGCAGCGGCGACGCTCACGCCGCGATCTTCGCGTACCGGGTCGAGCGCGTCGCGTTCGCGCGGGTGCGCGGCGCGCCGCGCCGCGTGCTCGAGCTGCGCCGGATCGATCGGCTGAACCTCGCGCACGCGCTGCTCGGCATGGAGTCGGAGGAGCTCGGCGACCCGGTCGTGCTGCTCGATCAGGTCGACGAGTTCGTCGCGAGCCACGTCGAGCCGGTGCTCGCCGGCGCGCCGTACGAGCTCGGGGACGCCGGATTTCGCGCGACGCCGTGGGGCGGCGAGCTCGCGGCCGCGGCCGGCGATGCGGTGCGCCGCGAGCTGGCGTGGCGGCACGACACCGCCGACGTCGTGGTCGCGACCGTGCTCCGCCACGAGGCGCGCCACGGCGTCGATCAGGATCGCGAGGACGACCCGCTGCGCGAGCCCGCGCCGCTCGCCGCGCTGATCGGTCGTGACGACACGGCGTTCGTGCTGCGCGCGCGCGCCGAGCTCGCGGCCTACCTCAGCCAGATCGCGAACGACCCGGTGACGCCGCAGCTCGCGCTGTGGAACCTCGCGAGCAAGGCGTTCCAGCACGAGCGCTGGGGCAGCGCCGAGTCCTACGCCGCGGTCGTGGTGATCGCCGGGCTGTCGGGCCGCGGCGATGCCGTGCGCGGCGGCCAGCTCGATCGCGCCGCGCTCGCCCGCGCCGCGCGGCCGCTCGCGGATCTATCCGACGACGCGCTGCGGGCCGCGGCCGGCGCGCTGTGGCTGCGGCTCTACGGCGAGCCGCTGGTCGTGATCGAGTAGCGCGCGCGCAGCTCCGCGATGTCGTCGGCGTGGCCGTGCAAGGTCTGGTACAGCCGGATCGCCTCGGTCGCGCTGGCCCGCGCGGCGTCCTTGCGGCCGAGCGTCCACTGCGCGCGCGCGACCAGACCGAGCTCCTCGGCGCGGTCGGCGGTGTCGCTCGGGCCGAGCAGCGCGAGCGACCGGTGGTAGAGCTCGATCGCGCCGGCGTGGTCGCCGCGCGCGGCAGCCAGCTCGCCGCGCTGCTCGATCACCGCGGACACCGGCTGGCTGTGCGCGCCGAACGACGCGGTGAACACGCGCTCGACGTGGCCGAGCAGCGGGTCGAGCCCCGCGAGCTCGACGTGCTCGCCGTGCTCGGCGCGCTTGATCCGCGCGGTCGCGAGCGCGAGGTCGGCGATCGCGACGTTCGGGCCGTCCTCGCCGTGCGCGCGCACCAGGATCGGCCGCGCCAGCGCGATCGACGCCTCGGCGTCGGCGTAGCGCGCGAGATCGGTGAGATCGACCGCGCGGTTGACCCGCGCGTCGGCCATGTTGACGCTGGTCTCGAGGTGGAGCGCCGTGAAGTCGGCGATCACGGTATCGAGCTCGCGCACCGCATCGCCGTGCTTGCCGGCCTTGGACAGCGCGCTCGCCAGCTCGAACCGCATCATCGCGGTGACCGCCGCGTGCGGGCCGAACACCTTCGCGCGACGGGCGAGCACCTCGCGGTCCGAGGCGAGCGCCTCGTCGATCTTGCCGACGCGGGCCTGCGCGGTGCCGAGCGCGTGCAGCGCCTCCATCGCCTCGCGGCGCAGCGGCGACGCGAGCTGCTCGAGCTCGCGGTGCACCGACTCGAGCAGCGGCAGCGCCTCGGCGTCGCGCCGCTGCTCGACCAGCGCCGCGGCGATCCAGTAATCGCCGAGCACGCGCTCGAGGTGGCCGTCGGGCAGCACCTTGGCGCGGATCGCCTGCGCGTGCCGGAACGACCCCTCGGCGTCCTTGTAGCGCTGGGCGTCGAGCTGCGCCTTGCCGAGCGCCTCGTACAGCCGCGCCGTGCCGCGCGAGGTCGGCAGATCGGCGGGCAGCGCGGCGAACGTGTCGAGCGCCGCCGGATCGCGGCTGGCCTGCTCGGCCAGCAGCGCGAGCTCGGCGAGCTCGGCGAGCTCGTCATCGCCGCTCGCGCCGGCGTCGATCGACGCGTCGAACGCGTCGCTGGTCGCGGCCTCGCGATCGCCGCGATCGAGGTCGAGCTCGTACGACGCCATCGCGGCGCGCGCGGCGAGCGGCTTGTAGCCGAGCTGCTGGGCGCGCGCCCTCGCCCGCGCGACCGCATCCAGCGCCGCGGGGTAGTTGCCCGCGTCGCGCGCGGCCTGGGCCTGCGCGAGCTCGGTCTCCGCGGCGGTCATCAGCGCGCGCTCGCCGACCGACAGCGGCGGCGCGTCGCCGCGGCGGAGCGCGTCGAGGTTCGCGCACGCGGCGAGATCCGGCAGCGAATCGGCCGCGGCCTTGGCGTCGCGGTGCTCGCCCGACGCGATCGCGTCGAGCACGGCGACCAGCCGCATGCGCGCGCGATCGATGCAGGTCGCGCGCCGATCGGCGAGCGCGGGCGACTGGCCGCCGGCGGTGCTGGCCCTGCATGCGGCGCGCGCGCCGTCGCGATACGCCGCCGCGAAGCGATCGAGCGACGCGAGCGTGGCCTCGCCGCCGCCGCCAAGCGCCACCGCGATCTCGCCGCGCCGCGCCGGCCACGCCAGGTCGCCGCCCGCGTCGTCGCAGCTCGGTCCGCGCGAGGGCAGCGCGCTCGCGGCGAGCGCCGCCGCGGCCAGCGCGCCGACCACCGCGAACGGCCAGCGCCGCGGCGGCGCGCGATCGATCGCGGCGACCAGCGACGCGACGTCGGGCCAGCGCTTCGCGGGATCGACCGCGAGCCCGCGGCGCACCGCGCGATCGAGCCACGCCGGGATCGGCCTGCGGCCGTCGCGGATCTTGCCGCTCGCCATCGCGGCCCACAGCGCGGGCGCGGTCGTGCCCTCGAACGGATGCTGGCCGTGCAGCGCCTCGAACGCGGTGATCGCGAACGCGTACTGATCGCTGCGCGCATCCGGCGGCGCGCCCTCGATCAGCTCGGGCGCGAGGTACGCCGGCGTACCGGAGATCGCGCCGGTCTCGGTCATCCGGCCGAGCCTCGCGTCGCTGGGCGGGCGCGCGCCGGGCCCGTCGTGCGCGCGCGCCAGCCCGAAGTCGGCGACGCGGGCGCGGCCATCGCGCCCGACCAGCACGTTGTCGGGCTTGAAGTCGCGATGCACCAGCCCGCGCGCGTGCGCGGCGGCCAGGCCGCGCCCGGCCTGGGCGAGCACGCCCGCGATCTCGCGCCAGCGCCGCGGCGTGCGCAGCCACCGGGTGAGCGTCTCGCCGTCGACCAGCTCCCTCGCGAGGAACGGCGCGCCTGCCGCCTCGCCGACCTCGTAGACCGCGACCACGTTGGCGTGCTGGAGCTGCGCGGCGGCGCGCGCCTCGCGCGCGATCCGCGCGTGATCCTCGGCACCGCCGCCGTGCAGCCGCTTGAGCGCGACCGGGC
>DATJAE010000318.1:0-15755 GCA_035516595.1 Kofleriaceae bacterium
GACGCGCGCGCCGACCTCAACCGCATCACCCACCCGCGGATCGCCGCGGCCAGCCAGCACGCGATCGCGAGCTGGGCCGACGCCGGCGCGGACGTGGTGTTCTACGAGGCCGCGCTGCTGGTCGAGAACCGCGGCCACGCCGGGCTCGCCGGCCTGATCGTCGTGGCCGCTCCCGAGGAGGTCCAGCTCGCGCGCCTGGTCGCGCGCGACCAGCTCACCCCCGAGGACGCGCGCGCGCGGATCGCGGCGCAGGCGCCGCTCGCCGACAAGCTCGCGGCCGCGACCTGGGTGATCGAGAACACCGGCGATCTCGCCGCGCTCGCCCGCGAGGTCGATCGCGTGGTCGCCGCGATCGAGGTGCAGTTCGGCCCGATCCGGGTCGCGCTGCCGCCGCGCGCGATGCGGCCGGCGACCGCGGTCGGCGCCCGCGATCACGCCCTGGTCACCGGCTTCCCGGCGTTCACCGCGCGCCGGATGATCGCGAAGCTGCTCGCCGCCGAGCCCGAGACCCGGCTGTACGTGCTGGCGCAGCACAAGTTCGCGGCCGAGGCCGAGCAGTGGATCTCGGCGTGCGGCGGCGCCGAGCGCGCCGAGGTGCTGGTCGGCGACGTGTGCGACATGGACCTCGGGCTGTCGAGCGTCGAGTACCGCGGGCTGTCCCGCACGCTCAGCTGGATCCATCACCTCGCCGGCATCTACTTCATGGGCACCGACGACGCGACCGCGCGGCGGGTCAACGTCGGCGGCACGCACACCGTGCTCGACCTCGCGCGCGACGCGGCGCGGCTCGAGCGGCTGGTCCACTGGTCGACCGCGATGGTGTCGGGCGATCGCCGCGGCACGGTCTACGAGGAGGACCTCGAGTGTGGCCAGCGCTTCCACAACGGCTACGAGCGCACCAAGTACGAGGCCGAGGTCGCGATCCGCGGGGCGATGCGCCAGCTGCCGATCACCGTGCTGCGCCCGTCGATCATCGTCGGCGACAGCAAGACCGGCGAGATCGACAAGCTCGACGGCCCGTACTACCTGATGGTGCTGATCGCGACCAACGCGTCGGGCCTGCGCCTGCCGATCCTCGGCCGCGGCGACGCGCCGCTCCACCTCGTGCCGATCGACTACGTGATCGACGCCGCGTGGCAGACCGCGCGCGGCGAGGCGAGCGCCGGCCAGACCTTCCACCTGGTCGATCCCAACCCGCTGGCCACCCGCGCGGTGTTCGAGGGCGTCGCCGAGCACGCGCACACCGAGAAGCCGCGCGGCCACATCCCGCGGCCGTTCGCGCGCGCGGTGCTGCGCACGCCGGGCCTGGCGCGGCTGTCGCGCGGGCCGCTCGCGTTCCTCGACATGCTCGACCACGCGGTGCACTACGACCAGACCAACACGGCGCGCGCGCTCGCCGGCACCACCGTGCGCTGCCCGTCGCTACCCGACTACCTGCCGCAGCTCGTGCGCTACGTGCTCGAGGTGTCGAGGGTCGCGCCGCCCGAGCTCGACGAGGACGTCGCCGACCCGCTGGACTGAGCCGAGCGTCACTCGCCCGCGTCGTCGCCATCGCCCTTGCCGCGCAGGCCGGCGCGCTCGAGCAGCTTGTAGAGGAACTTGCGCTCGAGCCCGGCCAGCCGCGCGGCCTGGGACAGATTGCCCTGCGCGCGCGCGACCAGATCGGTCAGGTACTCGCGCTCGAACCGCGCGACCAGCGCGTCCTTGGCGTCGTGAAACGGCCGGTCGGCGCGAAACGCCGGGGCCGCCTCGGGCGGCGCGGTCGGGCGCAGCACGAACGGCAGCGACTGGAAGTCGTCGTCGGGGCCGGCCAGCGCGACCGCGCGCGTGATCACGTTGCGCAGCTCGCGCACGTTGCCCGGCCAGTGATAGCGCTCGAGCCGTTCGAGCGCGGCGCCGCCGACCTCGAGCTTGGCCGCGCCGGCGCGCTCGAGGAACATCGCGACCAGCTTCGCGAGATCGCCGGTGCGCTGGCGCAGCGGCGGCACGTGGACCTCGACCACCGCGAGCCGGTAGTACAGATCGCCGCGGAAGCCGCCGCGCGCGACCTCGCCGAACACGTCGCGGTGGGTGGCGGCGACCACGCGCACGTCGTACTGCTCGGGCTTGCGGCCGCCGAGCGGCACGACCTCGCCGGCCTCGAGCATGCGCAACAGCTTGGGCTGCAGGCCGACCGGCAGGTCGCCGATCTCGTCGAGGAACAGCGTGCCGCCGTGCGCCGCGGCGAACGCGCCGACCCGGTCGCTCGCCGCGCCGGTGAACGCGCCGCGCAGGTGGCCGAACAGGTCGCTCTCGATCAGGGTCTCGGTCGACGCGCCGCAGTCGAACACGACGAACGGGCCGTCCTTGCGCGGCGAGTGGTCGTGCACCGCGCGCGCCATCAGCTCCTTGCCGGTCCCGCTCTCGCCGAGGAACAGCACCGGCGCGCTCGACTTCGCGGCGCGTTCGAGGATCGCGAACACCTGGCGCATCGCGATCGACGCGCCGTACAGCCCGCCGAACCGCTCGCTCGGCGACGGCGGGATGTCGACCACCTCGTCGGCGGGCATCAGCTGGACCAGGGTCTTGCCGATGCGCAGCGCGACGCCGGCCGGCGCGACCACCTTGCCGACCGCGACGCCGTCGATCACGGTGCCGTTCCTCGAGCCGAGGTCGGCGATCGCGAAGCCCTGCGGGTGCGGCGCGATCGAGCAGTGGCGGCGCGACACGAACGGGTCGGCGAGCACGACGTCGCACGCCTTGTCGGTGCCGAGCACGACGCCGACCGCCGGCAGATCGACCTCGAGCCCGCGATCGGGGCCGTCGACCACGCGCAGCTGCGCGGCGCGCACCGGCGGCCGCAGCGACATCGCGTTGGTGACCCTAGTGACCAGCACCGCCACCTCGCGGCTCGATCCGCGCGAGCACGACCGCCGCGATCAGGCACAGCACGCCGATCGCGAGGGAAAACCACAGCTGGCCGAGGTCGCGCAGCGCGTCGGCGTCCAGCACGGTGTGCGCGCCCTGCCAGACGATCTCGACCGCGACGCGCACGAACGTGAGCGCCGCGATCACGCTGCACAGCGCGTAGCGAAAGCGAAACACCAGCGCCCCCGCGCGCACCGCCGCGGCGACCGCGAGCACGAGGCCCAAGCCGAACATCCCGCCGACCAGCTCGAGCGCGAGCGAGCAGGACGCGAGGTCGTGCCACTCCACCGCCGCGACGACCGCGACCCCGAGCGGGGCCAGGAGCGGCAGGTAGCGCACCATCACCGGCCTCGCTCGAGCTCGGCTGCGATGCGCAGGCGCAGCGCGTTGAGCTTGATGAAGCCCTGCGCGTCGCGCTGGTCGTAGACCGAGTCCTCCTCGAACGTCACGATGTCGGTACGGTACAGGCTGCGCGGCGCCTTGCGGCCGAGCACGGTGATCGCGCCCTTGTACAGGCGCAGCCGCGCCGTGCCGGTGATCGCCTGCGCGATGTCGTCGACCAGGTGCTGCAGCGCCTCGCGCTCGGGCGCGAACCAGAAGCCGTTGTAGACCAGCGCGGCGTAGCGCGGCATGAGGTCCTGGCGCAGCCGCAGGACCTCGCGATCGAGCACGAGCGACTCGACCGCGGCGCGCGCGGCGTGCAGCACGCTGCCGCCCGGGGTCTCGTAGACGCCGCGCGACTTCATCCCGACGAACCGGTTCTCGACGAGGTCGACCCGGCCGACCCCGTGCTCGCCGGCGATCGCGTTCAGCTTGGCGAGCAGCGCCGCCGGCGCCATCCGCACGCCGTCGATCGCGACCGCGTCGCCGTGCTCGTACTCGAGCTCGATCGTCCGCGGCTCGTCGGGCGCCTGCCGCGGATCGCGCGTGCGCTGGAACATCGTCGGATCGGGCTCGCGCCACGGATCTTCGAGCACGCCGCCCTCGTAGCTGGTGTGCAGCAGGTTGCGATCGACCGAGTACGGCTTGTCGGCGGTCGCCTCGATCGGGATGCGATGCTGCCGGGTGTACTCGATCAGCTCGCGCCGGCCCTTGAACTGCCACTCGCGCCACGGCGCGATGATCTTGATCCCGGGCCGGAAGTGATACGCCGCGAGCTCGAACCGCACCTGGTCGTTGCCCTTGCCGGTGGCACCGTGCGCGACCGCGTCGGCGCGCTCGGACTCGACGCACTCCATCATGCCGCGCGCGATGCACGGCCGCGCGAGCGACGTGCCGAGCAGGTACTGGCCCTCGTACAGCGCGCCGGCGCGCAGCGCCGGCCACACGTAGTCGCGCACGAACGGCTCGCGCAGGTCGCGTACGATCGCGGAGCGCGCACCGACCGCGAGCGCCTTGTGGCGCGCGGCCTCGAGATCCTCGTCCTGCCCGATGTCGGCGCAGAAGCACACGACCTCGCAGCGGTAGGTCTCCGCGATCCAGCGCACGGCGACCGAGGTGTCGAGGCCACCCGAGTAGGCGAGCACCACCTTCTTGATGTCCGGCATGGCGCAAACCTACTTGAGGATGCCGCGCAGGAACAGCTGGCAGAGGTAGCGATACGCTTCCATCCGCGGCATGCCCGAGACGTCGAGGATCTCGTCGAGCGTGAGCGTGCCGTCGATCCGCGACAGCAGAAACGCCGCGCGCGGGCTGATCGGCGCGTGCGCGAGCTCATGGAGCGGCCGCGCGAGCTGGGGCTGGCGCTCGAGGTCACCGAGGAAGCTCTGGAACACCGTCATGATCGTGTCGCGGTTGCGATGGATCAGCTTCTGGGCGAGCGCGCTGTTGGGGTCCTCGGCCATCGCGAGATCGACCGCCGCGACCGCCTTGTCGAGCTCGTGCGTGCCGTTCCACGCGAGCGCGCGCTCGAACAGCACGGTGATCCGCCGGCGCACCCGATCCTCCTTGGCCTCGTTGCCGGGCTCGCCGAGCAGCGCGTCGATCTCGTCGAGGATCTGCGCGCTGCGCGCGTCGATCGGATCGAACGGCAGGACGAGGTCATGGCGCGTGCCGTCTTCGGGCGGCGGCGCACCCGGCACCGGCTTGAGCCGCGCGGTGGTGGAGGCGCGGAACGCGGTCGCGTCGGACTCGCGGGTCGGCGAGTCGTCGCTCGTGCCGGGCCGGCGCAGCCCGAGATCGCGGGTCGGCGCGGTGACCATCGGATCGGGCGGCTGGCTCGGCGCCTGCGGGCGCTTGTTGTCGAGCTCGCGGGTCGGCGCGGTCGCGAGCCCGATCTCGGATTGCGAGGTCTCGCGCGCGGGCGGGCGCGGCTCGCTCGGCAGATCGCGGGTCTTGCCGGTGCGCACCGTGGTCGGCGCCGGCTTGGGGCTGGGCAGCGAGCCGAGCAGATCATCCGGATCCGGCGCGAGCGGCAGCTTCGCGGTGATCGCCGCGTTGTCGATCCCGGGCACGCTCGGCGGTGGCCGGGTCGTGCTCGGCGGCGTGCTCGTCCCGGGCGTGCGCAGCCGGACCTCGATGTCGCGCGACGGCTGGACGAACCCGAGGTCGCGCTTGCGCACGTCGGTGGTCTGCTGGTTGGCGAACCCGCCGGAGGTGACCTCGGCGGGAAACGTCGCGGGCTCGTCGGGGTTGTACTCGGTGGTCGGCGCCTCCTCCTTCGGAAACTCCGACGGCGCGCGACCGCGCACGGTGGGCCGGTTGTCCTGCCCGTACTCGCGGGTCGCCGACTCGAAGCTGACCTCGGGCGGCTCGTCGGCCTCGAGCTCGAGCGCGATCGGCGGCGCGCTCGACGCCTTCTTGCGGTGCGGGTCCTCGAGCGTCTGCTCGTCCTCCATGAACCAGCCCTGCTCGTTGGGCTCGAGGTAGATCTGCGACGGCTCGCCGGGCGGCAGGTCGCCGGGGATGATCTCGATGATGTACTCGGGCTCGTCGTAGATCGCGAACGGGGCCGCGCCGTCCTGCGCCGCCTCGGGCGACGCGCTGACCAGCAGCTCGTAGTTGGCGCGCACGTAGTCGACGTAGCTCGCCGCCTGCTCGTTGTCGGGATCGAGCGCCAGCGCGTGCTCCCACGCGCGCAGCGCACCGTCGATGTCGCCGGCGCCGTAGCGGCTCAGGCCGTCCTCGATCAGTCGGTCGACCTCTGACCCGCGCCCCGCCACGGGTCAGCCCCGCGTCTTCGAGACCACGCCGCGGAACATGTTGAGCGTGCGGTTCAGGGCCTCGGTCGCGTCGGCGAGCGCGGTCAGATCCTTCGCGGTGATCGCCTGCTTGGTGCGCTCGACCACCGCGCGCGCCTTCTTGACCGCGTCCTGGCCGAAATCGGAGCCCGCGATCGCGTCGGTGACCTGCGGGAACAGCGACTCGATCTCCTCGAGCGAGCGCTCCGCCTGATGGCGCGCCTTGTCGAACTCCTGGCCCGAGCGGACCTCGACCATGTAGTCCTTGTTCTGGTCGATCATCTTCTTGATCTCGTCCTCGGTCAGGCCCGAGGTCGCGGTCACGGTGATCGACTGCTCGAGCCCGGTCTCGAGGTCCTTGGCCTTCACCGACACGATGCCGTCGGCGCTGATGTGGAACTGCACCTCGATCTCGACCTCGCCGCGCGGCGCGCGCCGCAGGCCGGTGAGCACGAACTCGCCGAGCAGCTCGTTCTCCTCGGCGCGATCGCTCTCGCCCTGGAGCACGAGGATCTTCACCGAGGTCTGGCTGTCCTTGACCGTGGTGAACACGTGCGACTCGCTGGTCGGCACCGTGGTGTTCTGCTCGATCAGCTTGTGGAAGTAGCCGCCGACGATCATGATGCCGAGCGAGTGCGGCGTGACGTCGAGCAGGAGGATCTCGCTCTTCTCGTCGGTGAGCGCGCCGCCCTGGATCGACGCGCCGAGCGCGACCACCTCGTCGGGGTGCACGCCCTTGCACGGCTCGAGCCCGAAGAACTCGGCGACCGCCTGCTGGACGCGCGGCATGCGGGTCATGCCGCCGACCAGGATCACGTCCTCGATGTTGCTCTTGGCGATCTCGCTCTCCTCGAGCGTGCGCGCGCAGATCTCGACCGTGCGATCGACCAGATCCGAGGTCAGCTCCTCGAGCTTGTCGCGCGTGAGCATGGTCTGGAGGTGGAGCGCCTCGTTGCGCCCGGTCGAGATGATGAACGGCAGGTTGATCTCGGTCTCCTTGACCGACGACAGCTCGCACTTGGCCTTCTCGGCGACGTCCTTGAGGCGCTGCAGCGCCATCTTGTCCTTGCGCAGGTCGATGCCGTGCTGCTTCTCGAAGCCGAACACCAGCCAGTCGATGATCCGGCGATCGAAGTCCTCGCCGCCGAGGAACGTGTCGCCGGCGGTCGACACGACCTCGAACACGCCGTTGCCGATCTCGAGGATCGAGATGTCGAACGTGCCGCCGCCGAGATCGTAGACCGCGACCTTGCGCTCGATGTTGCGGCCGAAGCCGTAGGCGAGCGCGGCGGCGGTCGGCTCGTTGATGATGCGGATGACGTCGAGCCCGGCGATCCGGCCGGCGTCCTTGGTCGCCTGGCGCTGGCCGTCGTTGAAGTACGCCGGCACGGTGATCACCGCGCGCTGCACCTCCTCGCCGAGGTACTCCTCGGAGATCAGCTTCATCTCCTGCAGGATGTACGCGGCGACCTCGGGCACGCTGAACACCTGGTCGCGCAGCATGATGCGCACGTCGTCGTGCGGGCCCTCGACGATGCGATACGGCATGATCTCGAGCGAGCTGCGCACCGCCGCCGAGCCCCACTTGCGCCCGATCAAGCGCTTGCTCGCGTAGACCGTGTTCTCCGCGTTGGTGATGGCCTGACGCTTCGCGATGTGGCCGACCAGGCGCTTGCCGTTCTCGGCGATCGCGACCATCGACGGCGTGGTCTTGTAGCCGCCGCGATTGGGAATGACCGACGGCGTCCCGTCCTCCACGATCGCCACGCACGAGTTCGTGGTGCCGAGATCGATCCCGATCACCTTGTCACTAGCCATCGCGGGATATTTTCCCCTCGTTTTCGGGAGGATCGCTAGCAAACGACGCAGGTTTCGGCGACGCGCTTACACCGCCGTACTCTCCGCCTGAGACGATTCCCGAGTCAGCGCGCCTCGCCGGCGGCGATCAGCCGGCGGACCTCGGCGAGGTCGTTGCGCAGCTCGCTGGTCAGCGTGTCGTTCTCGCTCTTGAGCGCCATCGCCATGATCAGCACCTCCTCGGCGTCGGCCAGCCGGCCGGCGGCGCGGTAGGCGGTCGCGAGCAGGCGCGCGGCCGACGGATCGTTCGGCGTCTGGGTCTGCGCCTTGTTGGCGTACTCGACCGCGCTGCGCGGCTGGCCGGCGGCGAGCGCGCAGCTCGCGGCGCGCCGCAGGTACTTGATCTGCGGATCCATCCGCACCGCCGCGGCGAACAGCTTCATCGCGCCCAGCGCGTCGCCGCCGACCTCGAGCGCGCACGCGCGGTCGTAGAGCTCGCTCGCGTACTCCTGGGGGGTCTGCGGCTGCTCGGCGGCGACCTGCGGCTGCGCGCCGGTGGCGCGGCTCGGCTCGGGCCCGATCAGCTTGGCGTACGCGCGCGACACCGCCTCGAACACGTCGGACAGCCGCTCGGCGAAGCTGCCGAGCTGCTTGCCGTAGTAGCGATCCGGGTGGATCTGCTTGGACAGCTTGAAGTAGGCGCGCTTGAGCGTCTTGGCGTCGGCGCCGCGCGCCACGCCGAGCAGCATGTGCGGATCGCGAGTCTCGACCAGCCGCTGCATCGCGAGCACGAGCCGGCGATCCTCGGCGTCGATCTCGGCGTGCTCCGACAGCGCGACCAGCTCGGCCGGCGACGGGTTCGGCAGATCGATCTCGATGTGGCCCTCGACCGGCTTCGCCGGCGGCGCCACCATCTGGGGCGGGATCGGCACGCCGCGCGCCGGGGTGAGCGCGCGCGCCGGCGTGGCGACGCCGGGGCGCGGCGTGCTCGGCGAGCTCGGCCGGCTCGGCACCGACGCCGGGATCGGCGCCGAGCTCTCGCCGGGCAGGAGCAGCGCGCCGATCGAACGCAGCTTGCCGACGATCGCGATCCCGCGCTCGATCGCGAGCCCGGTCGACAGCAGGACCTGGCGCAGCGACTGCTTGCCGTCGATCCGCGACAGCACGAAGTACTCGTCGGGGCCGACCTGGGCCTTGAGCGGATCGAAGCCGGGGCTGACGCGCAGGACGGTGTCGGACGACCCGATCCCCCCGATCTCCGGCGGAACTCCGCTGCTCACCTCGACGAGCGTATCACGATGGTACCGTCGCGCCGACGCATGACATCGCTCGCGTTCCACCCCCTCGACCCGCGCGGCGCGCGAGCGCGACTGCTGGTCGCCGTCGTGCTCGGCACGCTCGCGGGGCTCGTCGTGCCCGGGCCGTCGGCGACCGCGCGCGCGGTGATCGGATGGGACGTCGCCGGCCTCACCTTGCTCGCGCTCGGCCTCGCGGTGTCGCGCACGACCGCCGAGGGCACGCGCCGGCGCGCGGCCGCGCGCGATCCCGGGCGCACGTTCGTGTGGGTCGTCGTGCTCGCCGCGAGCGCGGTCAGCATGCTCGCCGCCACGGTGATCGTCCACCAGGGCGCGCAGCACCCGGGCGTCGAGAATCGCCTGCTGCTCGTGCTGAGCGTCGTGACCATCCTGGTGTCGTGGTTTCTGACCCACACCGCGTTCACGCTGCGCTACGCCCACCTGTATTACCGGACCAAGGATGGCGAGGGCGGCATCGAGTTCCCCGGCGGCGAGGCGCCCGACGACTTCGACTTCGCGTACTTCGCGTTCACGATCGGCGTGTGCTTCCAGGTCTCGGACGCGACGATCTCGAACCGCACGATCCGCCGCACCGTGCTCGCGCACGCGCTGATCTCGTTCGCCTACAACACCGTCGTGTTCGCGCTGACCGTCAACCTGATCGTCGGCCACCTGGGATGACGTGCTCGAGGATCGCCTTGCCGACGTGCAGGCGGTTCTCGGCCTGGATCCAGGCGAGCGAGCGCGGGCCATCGAGCACGTCGCCGGTGATCTCCTCGCCGCGGTGCGCGGGCAGGCAGTGCAGCACGATCGCGCGCGACGACGCGCGCTGCAGCAGCGCGCTGTCGATCCGGTAGCCCGCGAACGCGGCGCGCCGGCGCGCGGCCTCGTCCTCCTGCCCCATCGACGCCCACACGTCGGTCGACAGCACGTCGGCGCCGTCGGCGGCCGCGCGCACGTCGCTGGTGAGCGCGATCGAGCCCTTGCCGCCCGCGCGCTGCTGATCGCGCGCGGTCGTGACCAGCTGCGGATCGGGCGCGAAGCCCTCGGGGCAGGCGAGCACGAGGTCCAGGCCGAACAGCCCCGCCGCCTCGATCCACGAGCTCGCCATGTTGTTGCCGTCGCCGATCCACGCGTAGCGCAGGTTCGCGATCGTGCCGAAGTGCTCGCGCACGGTGAACAGATCGGTCGCGACCTGACAGGGGTGGTGCTGGTCCGACAGGCCGTTGATGACCGGCACGCTCGCCGCGCGTGCGAGCGCCGCGACGCGCTCCTGGCCGAACGTGCGCAGCACGATCGCGTGGCAGTAGCCGGACAGCACGCGCGCGGTGTCCTCGATCGGCTCGCCGCGCGCGAGCTGGCTGCCCTGCGCCGACAGCACGACCGCGTGGCCGCCGAGCTCGAACACGCCGACCTCGAACGACACGCGCGTGCGGGTCGAGGCCTTCTCGAACACCAGCGCGACCGCCTTGCCGGCGAGCGTGGTCTGCACGCGGTGCTGCTTGAGTTCGGCCGCGCGATCCCACAGCGCCGGCCAGGCCTCGGCGGGCACGTCGCCGAGCGTGAGGAAGCCGGTCACGCTTTGCCCGCGCCCTCGCGCAGCGCGGCGCGCAGGGCGTCGACCGCCTCGTCGAGCTGGCGGCGCTCGACGATGTAGGGCGGCGCGAACCGCACGACCTTGTCGCCCGCGACCGACAGCAAGACGCCCTTCTCGCGGCACTTCGCGGTGACCTGCGATGGCGCGCCGGCGACCGCGACGCCGCGCAGCAAACCGCGGCCGCGCGCCTCGGTGACGTGGCCGGGAAACTCGCTGACCAGCTCGCCGAGCCGCGCGCCGAGGTACTGCCCGGCCTGCGCGACGCGCTCGACCAGGCCCTCGGTATCGATGATGTCCATCACCGCGTTGGCCGCGGCGCACGCCAGCGGGTTGCCGCCGAACGTCGACGCGTGCGGCACCGCGCCGCCGGGCTGCGCGGCCAGGCCCTGCGCCGCCTTCTCGCTGCACGCGATCGCGCCGATCGGGATGCCGCCGCCCAGGCCCTTGGCGAGCGTCATCACGTCGGGCGTGACGTCGTCGTGCAGGTGGCCGAACCACCTCCCGGTCCGGCCGCACCCGGTCTGGACCTCGTCGAAGATCAGGATCGTGCCGGTGTCATCGGCGAGGCGGCGCAGCCCCGCGAGGTAGCCCGGCGGCGCGACCACGATGCCGCCCTCGGCCTGGATCGGCTCGACGATCAGCGCGCATGCGGTGCGGGTCTCGAGCACGCGGGAGGCGGCTTCGAGATCGCCGTAGGGCACGAGCTCGACCGGTCCGACGAGCGGGCCGAAGCCCTCGCGGTACTTGGCCTGCCCGGTGATCGCGACGGTCGCGAACGACCGGCCGTGGAAGCTGCCGTGGGTCGACACGAACAGCGTGCGCTGCGGCGCGCCGGCGATCACCGCCTGGTAGCGGCGCGCCAGCTTGAGCGCGCCCTCGTTGGCCTCGCTGCCCGAGTTGCAGAAGAACACGCGGCGCGCGAACGAACGATCGATGATCGCCTTGGCCGCGAGGATCTGCTGGTCGTTGAAGTACAGGTTCGAGATGTGGACGAGCTTGCCGAGCTGCTCGCTGACGCGCGCGGTGAACGACGGGTGCGCGTGGCCGAGGCCGCACACGGCGATGCCGGCGGTCATGTCGAGGTAGCGCGCGCCCGCGCGATCCCACACCTCGCAGCCGCGGCCGCGCTCGATCACGATCGGCTGCTGGCGATAGTTCTTGACCAGGACTTGATCGGCGAGCGCGAGGAGGTCGGCTTGCGTCTGCACCGGCCGGGTGTACCACGGTTACAGGATGTACTTGGCGAGGTCCTCGTCCGCGACCAGCGCGCCGAGCCGCTCGCGCACGTACGTCGCGGTGATCGGGATGGTCTGGGTGCCGATGTCGGGCGCGTTGTAGAGCAGATCGTCGAGCAGGCGCTCGAGCACGGTGTGCAGGCGGCGCGCGCCGATGTCGTGCGTGCGCTGGTTGACGTCGGCCGCGATCGCGGCGATCTCGCGGATCGCGTCGGGCGTCCACTCGATCGTGATGCCCTCGGTGGCGAGCAGCGCGGCATACTGCCGGGTCAGCGCGTTGGTCGGCTCGGTCAGGATGCGCACGAAGTCGTCGGCGACCAGCGGGGTGAGCTCGACCCGGATCGGGAAGCGGCCCTGCATCTCGGGGATGAGATCGCTCGGCTTGGCCTGGTGGAACGCGCCGGCCGCGATGAACAGCACGTGATCGGTGCGGACCGGACCGTACTTGGTCGTGACGGTCGAGCCCTCGACGATCGGCAGCAGGTCGCGCTGCACGCCCTCGCGCGACACGTCGATGCCGTGGCGCTCCGAGCGCGTCGCGATCTTGTCGATCTCGTCGATGAACACGATCCCGGCGTTCTCGGCGCGACGCACCGCCTCGCGGGTCGCGGCCTCGTGGTCGATCAGCTTGTCGACCTCCTGCTCGGTGAGCGCGCGCCACGCCGCCGGCACCTTGAGCTTCTGGCGCTTGGTCTTGCGGCCGAACGAGCCGAGCATGTCGCGCAGCCCCGACAGCGCCGATTCGTCGATCCCGGGCTGGCCGCCGAGCACCGAGATCAGTGGGTTCGAGTCGTCGGCGAGCTCGACCTCGACCTCGCGGTCGTCGAGCTTGCCCTCGCGCAGCATCGCGCGCAGCTTCTCGCGGGTCGCGTCGCCGCTCTGCGCCGGCTCGCCCGGGCGGTCGGTGAAGCCACGCCCGCCGCGCGGCAGCAGCAGATCGAGCACGCGCTCCTCGGCGGCGTCCCTCGCGCGGTTGCGCACCTTGCCGGCCTCCTCGTCGCGCACCAGCTTGACCGCGACCTCGACCAGGTCGCGCACGATCGAGTCGACGTCGCGGCCGACGTAGCCGACCTCGGTGAACTTCGACGCCTCGACCTTCACGAACGGCGCGCGCGCGAGCCGGGCGAGCCGCCGCGCGATCTCGGTCTTGCCGACCCCGGTCGGCCCGATCATGATGATGTTCTTCGGCGCGATCTCGTCGCGCAGATCGCCGGCGACCTGCTGGCGGCGCCAGCGGTTGCGCAGCGCGACCGCGACCGCGCGCTTGGCGTCGCGCTGGCCGACCACGTAGCGATCGAGCTCGGCCACGATCTTCGCCGGCGTGAGCGCGCCTTCGGGCAGGATCACGGCAGCTCCTCGATGGTGAGCGAGCTGTTGGTGTAGATGCACAGGTCGGCGGCGATCTGCAGCGCGGTCTCGGCGATCGCGCGCGCCGGCAGCTCGGTGTGGCGGGCGAGCGCGCGCGCCGCAGCGAGCGCGTAGCCGCCGCCCGAGCCGATCGCGCACATGCCGTCGTCGGGCTCGATCACGTCGCCCGAGCCGGACAGGATGAACGTGCTCTCGCCGTCGGCGACCACCAGCATCGCCTCGAGCCGGCGCAGCGCGCGATCGGTGCGCCACTCCTTGGCGAGGTCGACCGCGGCGCGGCGCAGCGGGCTGCGCTGCTCGCGCAGCTTGTCGTCGAGCCGCTCGAACAGCGCGATGCCATCGGCGGCCGAGCCGGCGAACCCGCCGATCGCGCGGCCGTCGCCGAGCTTGCGGACCTTGCGCGCGCCGCCCTTGACCACGATGTTGCCGAGCGTGACCTGGCCGTCGCCGGCGACCACCACCTGGCCGCCGCGCCGCACCGACAGGATCGTCGTGCCGTGGATCTTCTCGCTCACGACCGTGGTCTACCACGATCAGTCGTCGGCGCGACGCTTCGCGCGCGGGTGCGCGTCGTCGTAGACCTTCATCAGGTGGTCGAGCGAGACCTTGGTGTAGATCTGGGTCGACGCCAGGCTGGCATGGCCGAGCAACTCCTGGATCGACCGCAGATCCACGCCGCCGTCGAGCAGGTGGGTGGCGAACGAGTGGCGCAGGCCGTGCGGCGTGGCCGCGCCGTGCACCCCGCCCGCGATCGACCAGCGCTTGACCATGCGCTGCACCGAGCGCGGGGTCAGTCGCTCGCCCGCCGCGTTGACGAACAGCGCGGCGCCGCTCGCGCCGAGCGCGCGGCGCGCCGGCAGGTACGCGGCGAGCGCGCGATCCGCCGCGCCGCCGAGCGGGACCTCGCGCGACTTGCCGCCCTTGCCGCGCCGGACCAGCACGAGCGGCACGCCGTAGCGGTCGCGGTCGATGTCGGTGGTGTCGAGCGCGCACGCCTCCGACACGCGCAGCCCGGTCGCGTAGATCAGCTCGAGCAGCGCGTGGTCGCGCCGCCGGAGCAGCGCGTGGCGCGCGTCCTCCGCGGGCGACAGCGCGCGGTGGCTGGTGCGCCCGGTGGCGTGCGGCGCCTCGACCAGCCGGAACGCGTCGTCGACGTCGAGCGCGCGCGGCAGGCCCTTGGGCTTCTTCGGGCCGCGGATCGCCGCCGCCGGGTTGCCCGCCGCGATCCCGCGCTTGACCAGGAACCGGCAGAACGCGCGCACGCTCGACAGCTTGCGGCCGAGCGTCGCGGCGCCGTTGTCGCCGTACAGCGCGGCGAGCTGGCCGCGCACGTCGATCGCGGTGAGCCGATCGGGCGGCAGCTCGCGGCCGCGGCGCTCGCGCAGGTGCGCGCGCAGCGCGGCGACATCGCGGGTGTAGACCACCACCGTGCGTGGCGAGTAGCCGCGCTCGACCGCGAGGTACTGCGCGAACGCGGCGAGCGCGGCGTCCCAGTCCATCCGGAGAGCATCGAACGCCTGCCCGAACGGGGCGAGTTTTCGCAACACCAGCCGTTCGGCGAGCTGCGCGCCACGCAATGCTTGGGCATGATGCCGGCCAGGAGGAACTCATGATCCTAGTCACCGGGGCAACGGGAACCGTCGGCAGCCACGTCGTGCGCGAGCTCGTCGCGGCGGGGCAGCAAGTCCGCGCGTTCGTCACCGATACCAGCGAGGCGCGCAAGCAGCTCGGCGAGAAGGTCGAGTACGCGCAGGGCAAGTTCGAGGACAAGGCATCGATCGAGGCGGCGCTGCGCGGCGTGACCAAGCTGTACCTGCTCGTGCCGTTCGTCGAGAACATGGCGGCGCTCGAGGCCACCGTGATCGACGCGGCCAAGCGCGCCGGCGTGCGGCACGTCGTCAAGCACTCGGTGTCGGGCGCGCAGTACGAGCCCGGCCTGACGATCGGCCGAGCGCACCGCGCCGGCGAGAAGCTGCTCGAAGCCTCGGGCATGGCGTGGACGTTCCTGCGCCCGGTCGGCTTCATGTCGAACGCGTTCGGCTGGGCTCCGACCGTCAAGTCGCAGGGCGCGATCTACCAGCCGATGGGCAGCGGCAAGATGGCCGTGATCGATCCGCGCGACATCGCGTCGGTCGGCGCCAAGGCGCTGACCACGAGCGGCCACGAGGGCAAGGCGTACGACCTCACCGGCCCCGAGGCGCTCGACATGACCCAGCAGGCGAAGATCCTCGGCGACGCGATCGGCAAGCCGGTCAAGTACGTCGACGTCCCCGACTCGGCCGCGCGCGACGCGATGCTCGGCATGGGCATGCCGAAGTTCGCGGTCGACGCGCTGATCGAGTTCACCAACCTGGTGCGCGCGGGCAACGCCGCCATG
>DATJAE010000319.1:0-4645 GCA_035516595.1 Kofleriaceae bacterium
GGGGACCGGCGGTTCGAGCACCTCGACCGCGGAGGGACTCGACATCGGCGGCGCCTACGGCATCACCGACAAGATCACGGCCGGCGCGAGCTACCAGTTCACGCTCAACGACGACAGCGGCTCGTTCCCGAACAATGGCAAGGGCCCGCTCGATGTCTACGGCTCGTACAGCATCATGCACACCGCGAAGCTGAACGTCGCGGTCGGCGCGGACCTCGTCGCCGACTTCGGCGCATCCGACGCGATGGGCAGCACGACCAACTTCGCGGTCGATGCCGGCATCGCGGTGCGCTATGCGGTCATCCCGCAGGTCGCGGTCTACACCGGCTCGCCGATGCTGCCGGGCCCGGTCGGCCAGCAGCTCACGCTCGGCCTCAACAACAACCAGGAAGGCAAGCTGCAGCTGCCGGTCGGCGTCGGCGTGCAGGCGCTGCCCCAGCTGTTCGCGTTCGCGCAGACCAGCCTGTTCGAGGTGCTGGTCGCGAACGCACCGATGGGCGCCGACTCGTTCTCGGCGATCGGCTCGAACCAGTTCGGCATCCCGCTGCTCGCGGGCGCGTACTACAACGTCAACAAGATCCTCGATATCGGTGCGTTCGTGAACTTCCCCGACCTCAACCACGCCGGCGATCTGTACGACATCGGCGTCGGCGCGCGCTGGTACAAGTGAGCCTAGTGAATCCGCGCGACGATCGGTAACGCGCGGAGGAGCTCGGCCTCGCGCGCCGCGAGCTCGGCGGCGCGCGCCCGCCACGCGGTGGGCGCGGCGTCGCGCGCCAGCGCGAGGAACGTGTCGCGGTGGCGGACCTCCGCTCGCGCGAGGCTGCCGTACAGCGCGGCGGCGTCCCGGTCGGCGAGCGCGCCGGCGAGCAGCGCGAGCCGCTCGGCCGATCGCCCCTCGATCACCGCGAACACGAGCAGGCGATCGAGCAGGCGCTCGGGCTCGCGCTTGCGGACGTGCTCGCGCAGCGCGGCGGCGTAGGCGTCGCCGCCGTCGTAGGCTGCCGGCTGGCCGCGCCGCGCCATCAGGCGGTGGACCTGGATCACGTGGCGGGTCTCGTCGTGCGCGAGCCGCGCCATCGCGTCGACCAGGTCGGCGCGCTCGGGGTAGCTGCGCACGAGCGAGAGCGCCGACTGCGCGGCCTTGCGCTCGCAATGCAGGTGGTCGGCGTGCACCGCGTCGAGGTCGGCGAGCGCGACCTCGAGCCAGCGCGCGTTCGTGGCCACCAGCGGCAGCGCGTCGCCGAGTGCGGGTGCGGATCCGATCACGCGAACGATGTTACAGTCGCATCTGGTGAAGAAGGCAGCGAAGAGGGCAGCGGATCAGTTCGCCGCTGAATGCCTCGCCGGGCTCGAGCGCGCGCGCCAGCTGCGCCCCGCGATCATCGCGGCGAGCGATCGCTCGATCGCGGGCACGCTGGAGCCGTACAACGCGCTGCTCACCGCGGCCAGCGCGTCGAACGCGCTCGCCGGCCTGATGTCGGAGGTCCATCCCGACGAGGCGGTGCGCGACGCGGCGCGCGAGTGCGAGCAGGAGGTGTCGCGGTTCTACTCGGAGCTCGCGCTCGATCGCGAGATGTACGACGCGCTCGCCGCGGTCGACGTCGCCGGCGCCGATCTCGAGACCCGGCGGTTTCACGCCCACACGCTGCGCGACTACCGGCGCGCGGGCGTCGATCGCCCGCCCGAGGTGCGCACCCGGCTCAAGCAGATCGACGAGGAGCTGACCCGGCTCGGCCAGCAGTTCTCGAAGAACATCTCGGAGGACGTGCGCGAGATCGAGGTCAAGGAGCCGGCGCGGCTGGCCGGCCTGCCACCCGATTTCATCGCGGCCCACCCGCCGGACGCCAGCGGCACGATCCGGATCACGACCGATTACCCCGACTACAACCCGTTCATGACCTATGCGGACGACGACGCGCTCCGCCGCGAGCTCTACGTCAAGTTCCGCAGCCGCGGCGACCAGCACAACGAGGCGGTGCTGCGCGACATCCTCAAGCTGCGCGCCGAGAAGGCGACGCTGCTCGGCTACCGCGACTGGGCCGATTACATCACCGCCGACAAGATGATCCAGTCGGGCGAGCGCGCCTCCGAGTTCATCGAGAAGGTGTGGAGGCTCGCAGGGCCGCGCGCCGAGCGCGACTACGCCGAGCTGCTCCGCACGCTGCGCGCGGTCGACGGCGGCGCGCCCGAGGTGTCGGACTGGCAGAAGATGTGGCTCGAGAACCGGGTCAAGCGCGAGCGCTACGAGGTCGACGCGAGCGAGGTGCGCGAGTACTTCCCGTACGCGCGCGTGCTCGCCGGCCTGCTCGACATCACGTCCGAGATCTTCGACATCTCGTACGTGCCCGCCGCGGACGCGCAGCCGTGGCACGCGAGCGTGGTCGCGTACGACGTGGTTCGCCACGGCGAGCGGCTCGGGCGGATCTACCTCGACATGCATCCGCGCGACGGCAAGTACAAGCACGCGGCGCAGTTCCCGCTCAAGGACGGCGTGCGCGGCGTGCAGCTCCCCGAGGGCGTGCTGGTGTGCAACTTTCCCGATCCGGCGAGCGCGGGCGCGGCGCTGATGGAGCACGACGACGTCGTCACGATGTTCCACGAGTTCGGCCACCTGATGCACCACGTGCTCGGTGGCCACCAGAAGTGGATCACCCAGAGCGGGGTCGCGACCGAGTGGGACTTCGTCGAGGCGCCGTCGCAGATGTTCGAGGAGTGGGCGTGGAGCTACGACACGCTGTCGCGGTTCGCGCGCCACCACGCGACCGGCGAGGTGATCCCCAAGGAGCTGGTCGACAAGATGCGGCGCGCCGACAAGTTCGGCCTCGGCACCGCGACCGTCCAGCAGATCTTCTACGCCGCGATCTCGCTCGGCTTCCACCGCACCGATCCCGACGCGCTCGATCAGCTCGGCGAGGTCCAGCGCCTGCAGGCGCGCTACACCCCGTTCCGCTACGTGCGCGGCACGCGGTTCCACGCGTCGTTCGGCCACCTCGTCGGCTACTCGGCGATGTACTACACGTACCAGTGGTCGCTCGTGATCGCGAAGGACCTGCTGACGCCGTTCGAGCGCAGCGGCCTGATGGCCAAGGACGTCACGCGCGCGTATCGCGACAAGGTGCTCGCACCGGGAGGCAGTCGCGATGCCGCCGAGCTCGTTCGTGACTTTCTCGGACGAGAGTACGATTTCGCTGCGTATGAGCGTTACCTCGTCGAGTGATCGCGACGAGTGAGCGTCGCGATCACGACAAGCGAATACAATTGACGACAATCGGAGATCGTCGCCGCTATCGTGGACGAACGTCCGTCTCGCTGCGATTGACCGGAGATCGCGAATCGCCGAGCGTTGCGATCACACAGAAACCTATCCGGAGAATGGTGATGAAGAAGATCTCGATCGTGTTCCTGGCTGCGGTGTCGCTCGCCTCGTTTTCGGGCTGCAAGAAGAAGGGCGGCGACGCCATGGCGAAGATGACCGAGTTCAAGGACAAGATGTGCGGGTGCAAGGACAAGGACTGCGCCATGAAGGTCTCGGACGAGATGGCCAAGTGGGCCGAGGCCAACAAGGACAAGGCGGACCAGAAGCCCTCCGACGACGACATGAAGAAGGGCATGGAGATCAGCAAGCAGATGTCCGACTGCATGCAGAAGGCGATGGGCACCGGCGGCGGCGAGATGGGCGGTAGCGCCGCGGCCGGCTCGGGCTCGGGCGACATGGGCGGCAGCGCGGCCGGCTCCGGCAGCGCGGCTGGCTCGGGCAGCGCGGCGGCCGCCGGTGGCGGCGGCGGCGAGCTGCCGAAGGAGTGCGACGACTACAAGGCCGCGATCGAGAAGCTGGCGTCGTGCGATAAGATGCCGCAGCAGGCGCGCGACGCGCTGAAGCAGGCGTACGACCAGGCGTCGTCGGGCTGGGCGAACCTGCCGGCCGAGGCGAAGGCGGGTCTCGCGCAGGCGTGCAAGGCCGGCACCGACGCGGTCATGACGAGCGCGAAGGCGACCTGCGGCTGGTAAGCACGCGCGGTCGATCGTTCACATTTCGTTAGACTAGGAAGGGCTCGCGGTGACGCGGGCCCTTTCGTTTTGTGCGACCCTCGCCGCCATGACGAAGGCCATCACGATCCTCGCCGCGCTCGCGCTCGCGGGTTGCGGCAGCAAGAAGAGCGGCGGCGACAGCGCCAAGTGCGCCGATGCGATCGGCAAGTCGGTCGATCAGATGATGGCGGCGATGCCGAACGCCGACAAGGTTCCGGAGGACATGAAGGCCAACATGAAGGAGCGCGGCGAGCAGCTCAAGAAGGTGCTCACCACGCGCTGCACCGAGGACAACTGGCCATCCGACGTGATCGACTGCTACAGCAAGGCGGCGTCGATGCCCGACATCCGCGCCTGCCGCGAGAAGCTGCCGCCCGAGCTGTCGCAGAAGGCCCAGGACGAGGTCCGCAAGGTCATGATGGGGATGGGCGGCGACCGCCCGCACCATCGCCGTAACGGCGACGAGGGGAGCGGCGGCGGCGAGATGGCGGGCTCGGGCAGCGCCGCCCCGGGTAGCGCGGAGGCTCCGGGCAGCGCCGCTCCGGCGGGCAGTGCGGCCGCTCCGGCGGGCGGCGCGGCCGCGGGCTCCGGTTCGGGCAAGTGACGCGCTCGC
>DATJAE010000320.1:0-52526 GCA_035516595.1 Kofleriaceae bacterium
GATCGATCGATCCGGTGACGACCACCTCGACGGGCGAGCGATCGTCGGCGCGCGCGGGCAGCGCGGCCAGCAGGCACAGGCAGGCGAACGTGCGACGCATGGGCCGTGGTGTCCGCATCGCGCCGCTCCGTTCAATCCCCGAGCCGCGCGGCGATCCGCTCGACCAGCGCGCGCGCCTCGGCCTGGCGATAGCCCGCGGGATCGACCGCGCCACGCGCGAACGGCGCGAGCGCGTCGCGCGCCTCGGCGAGCCGGCCCAGCCGGACCAGGCACAGCGCGCGGTTGTAGCGCGCCTCGATCGCGAACGGCCCGGTCGGCTCGGCGGCGAGGTAGGCATCCCACGCCGCGAGCGCGGCCGGGTAGTCGTCGCCGTGGAAGTACAGCTCGTGCGCCTTGCGGTACAGCGGCTCGAACGTCGCCGGCGGCGGCGCGGGCGCGATCGCGACCCGGCGGGGCGGCGCGTGGCGCGGCGGCGCGACCGGCGGCGCGGGCGGCGCGCGGACGATCGCGGGCGGGTGGACGGGGGCGGCCCGCGGCGGCGGTGTGGCCGCGGGCGGCTCGGCGTGCGGCGCGACCGCGTGCGCGTGCGACCACACGCGCTGGAGCTGCCCGGTCGCGAGCGCCCACGACGCGGTCGCGGCGAGCAGCACGCCGAGCAAGGTCAGCGCGCTGGCGAGCTGGCGGCGCACGCCGCTGCCGCGCTCGAGCGAGCGCACGACGCGCGCGCGGGTCTCGGCCGCGATCTCCGGGTCGTCGCCGCCGAGCTCGCGCAGCGCCGCGACGTGATCGTCGAGCGTCATCGCTCGTCCTCCAGCGCCTCGCGAAGCTTGCGCTTGGCGTGAAACAGCCGGGTGCGCACCGTGCCCTCGGGCGCGCCGACGATCTCGGCGACCTCGACCGACGTGCGCTGCTCGGCCTCGCACAGCACGAACGCGACCCGCTGATCGATCGGCAGCAGGTCGAGCGCGTGCTGCAGCTTGTCGGCGAGCCGCTTGCGCGCGAGCTGCTCGGTCGCGTCGATCGTGGTCGGCAGGAGCTGGTCGCGCTCGGCCAGCCGCTCGGTCGCGCGGCGGCGCCGGATCGCGGCGCGCACGTGGCGGCGCGCGTGATTGACCGCCACGCCGATCAGGAACGAGCGCAGCGACGCCTCGCCGCGGAAGCGCTGGATGCTGCGCGGCAGCGCGACGAACGTGTCGTGGACCAGGTCCTCGGCGGTCGCGGCGTCGCCGACCAGCCGGCGCGCGAACCGCCGGATCGCCGCGTGATGCGCGACGTACGCGGCCTCGACCGCCTCGCGCTCGCCCGCGCACAGCCGCGCGACCAGATCCTGCTCGTCCGGCACCGTCGTGGCGGCCGTCACGGCAAGGGTCAGCGGGTACGCGGTCACCGAGGCATGGTGCCCGCAGCCGGCCGGACCGTTCAATCGACCGGCATGGCAGGTTCCGGCCGGTTAGCCGAGCGCGGGGCTGCGCGCTCGCGAGCCGGGCGGCGTGCGCCGGCGCAGACGCCAGGGCCAGCACGATCACGAGGCGCATGCGCGAACCTGGCCGGATCGCCCCTGCGGGATGCTACATGTGGGATCCGATGTACGACCTCGCGCTGGTCTATCCGCCGACCTGCGATCCCACCGCGCCGTACCTGAGCGTGCCGACGCTCGCGGCGTGGCTGCGCCGCGAGGGGCTGCGCGTGCGGTCGATCGACGCCAACGTGCTGGCGTGGGATCACCTGCTGCGCCGCGATCGTCTGGCGCCGCTCGCCGAGCGCGTCGCGCGGCGGCTCGAGCGGCTCGAGCGCAAGGGCCGGCTCGCGCACGTCGAGCAGCTGGCGTACGCGGCGCTGTGGCAGGCGCGCGGCGACGCCGAGGCCGCGCCGGCCGCGATCGACGACGCCATCGCCGTGCTGCGCGATCGCGCGCGGTTCTACCAGCCCGCGGCGTACGACGCCGCGATCGCGACGGTCGAGAGCGCGCTGCGCCTGGTCGGCGCCGCACACGCGCCGCTCGAGGTCAGCTTCACCGCGTATCGCACGCCGTTCTCGTTCCTCACGCCCGACGCGATCGCCGACGACGCGCGCGACGAGCGCGATCCGTTCGGCGGATACTTCGCCGGGCTCGCCGCCGAGCTCGCGGCGGATCCGCCGCGCGTCGTCGGGATCTCGGTCGCGTTCCCCGGCCAGCTCCAGCCCGCGTACTCGCTCGCCCACCGGCTCGCGCGCGCGCTGCCCGGCGTGCACCTCACGATCGGCGGCCCGGCGGTCACGCAGCTGCTGTCCCGGCTGTCCGGCGAGCGGCTCGCCCGCGCGATCGCGCCGTTTCACAGCGCCGTGCTGTTCGAGGGCGAGCTCGCGCTGACCGAGCTGGTGCGCGCGGCGATCCGCGGCGAGGCGCCACACGGCGCGATCCGCGGCGAGCAGATCGAGGATCTCGGCCGGCTGCCCGCGCCGGACTTCGCCGGCCTGCCGCTCGATCGCTACTTCGCGCCCGAGCTGGTCTTGCCCTACGACCCGACGCGCGGCTGCTACTGGGGCAAGTGCACGTTCTGCCACTACGGCCTCGCCGAGGTCGGCACCGCGGCGTATCGCGAGCGGCCGGTCGACGCGATGATGCAGCACCTCGGCGAGCTCGCCGAGCGCCACGCGGTCACGCGGTTCTACTTCTCGCAGGACTCGGTGTCGCCCAAGACCGCGCTCGTGCTCGCGCGCGCGATCACCGGAGCGGGCAAGCCGTGGAAGTGGGCGACCGACATGCGGCCGGAGAAGAGCCTGACGCCCGAGCGCTGCGCCGAGCTCGCCGGCGGCGGCGCGGTCGCGATGGCGTACGGCGTCGAGAGCGCGGCGCCGCGCGTGCTCAAGCTGATCGACAAGGGGGTCCGGGTCGAGACGGTCGAGGCCGCGATCGCGAACCTCGCCGGCGCCGGGGTCGCGGTCGAGGCGATGTGCTTCACCGATTTTCCGAGCGAGACCGCGCGCGAGGCGCGCGCGACGATCGACATGCTCGAGCGGCTGCGCGAGCACGTCGCGCTGTTCATCTGCGGCGAGTTCGATCTGACGCACGGCGCGCTGGTCGCGCAGCGGCCGCACGACTTCGGGATCGCCGAGACCTGGCAGCTCGCCGGCGACGAGCTCGGCTGCGGGCTGTTCTACGCCGAGCGCAGGCCGGCCAAGTCCGACGCGGATCGCGAGCGGATCGACGCCGCGCTCGGCGAGCTGTCGGCGAAGTGGCGGCTGTCGCGCTATCCGTGGGCGGGCGCGCTGTCCACCGCGCACACGTTCCTGTGGTACGAGCGCTTCGGTCCCGGCGTGTTCAAGGACCTCGCCGGCGCCGCGCCGCCCGAGGTGCCGGGCGCGGCGGTGCGCACGGCGCTGTCGCGGTTCGACGTGGTCGCGCTCGCGGCGCGCGCGCACGACGCCGAGGCCGAGCTGTGGCACGAGCTGGTCCACGTGCGGCGCGCGGTGTCGCAGGCGCTGTATCGCGGGCTCGCGGCGCGGCTGCCCGCGGCGCTGCCGGCGCCGGCGCGCGTGCGCTATCGCGCGGGCTGGGCGCTGGAGCACGCCGGCGCGCGGCCGGGTCGGCGGCCGTCGCACGCGCTCAACGCCAGCAAGATCTGGTGATCACGCGGCGGCCGCCGGCGGCGCGGCCTCGACGAGCCGGCACGCGCCGAACACCGCGTTGACCCGCAGGTGCAAGCGCGACGGGTGATCGCCGGCGCGGTAGACCAGGCTGCCCATCGCGGTCGTGCTGCGGTCGGGCATGCGGACCTCGCCGAACGCCGAGCTGCCCTCGACGTCGTAGGCGACCGCGGTCGGCAGCTTGACCACCGCCTGACCGAACAGCGCCTCGATCGTGATCGTCACGTCGCGGGCGGGCTCGACCAGCCCGGTCAGGTCGACCACGCCGCGCCCGAGCACGACGTCGAACCGGCTGTCGCGCTCGAGCGCGCCGCTCTGCGAGAAGTTGCGATGCGCGAGCACGGCCTCGCCGACGACCTCGTTCGCGGCGCGCCGCGACCAGCCGCCGACCACGAAGCGCACGCCGACGAGCAGGAAGACGCAGGCGATCACGATGCGTGCGACCGGCAAGCCGATCCCGGTCACGATCTCGAACAACAGCAGCAGGCCGATCAGCAGGACGACGACACCGATCGCGAAGCGTGGGCCAAGGGGTCTCATGCCGAGGAGCCGAGCAAGCGACGTGCCCGCGGGCGGAACGCGAGTTGCAACCCGTGCGGGCATGCGCATCGTCGCGTTGTCGCTCGTGCTCGCCGCGGCCAGCGCGTCGGCGAATCCCGCAGCGCTCGAGGTCAGCTCGACCGCATTCGCCAACGGCGGCGCGATCCCGCGCGAGCACACCTGCGACGGCATCGATGTCTCGCCGCCGCTCGCGTGGTCGCGCCCGCCGATCGGCACGAAGTCGCTCGCGATCCTCGTGCAGGACGAGGACGCGCAGCGCGGCGGCCACGTGCAGTGGCTGGTCACCGGCATCCCGGCCGCGGTCACCGAGCTCGGCGCGGGCAGCGCGCTGCCGCCACGGGCGATGGCCGGGCGCAACGACGACGACATCGTCGGCTGGAGCGGGCCGTGTCCGCGCGAGGGCTGGCACCGCTACGTGTTCACGGTCTACGCGCTCGACATCGCGATCGCGCGGCGGCTCGGCAAGCAGGACTTCGTGCGCGCGATCGCCGGCCACGTGCTCGCGCAGGGCCAGCTGGTCGGCGCGTATCTGCGCCCGCCCGGCGTCAGCAGCGACGCGATCGCCGATCGGCTACGCTAGCCGCGCATGTGGAAGACGCTCGCGCTCGCGCTCGTCGCGTGCACCGCGGCCCAGCGTCCGGTCGCGACCGGCGGCAGCTTCGGCGCGAGCACGCCCGAGGCCGAAGGGCTCGACACGCGCGCGCTGCTCGACCTCGCGACCTGGGTCCGCGATCAGCCGGTGCCGATCTACTCGCTGCTGATCTCGCGTCACGGCAAGGTCGTGTTCGAGCTCTACACCGGGCAGGTCGATCGCGAGGCCGCGCACTACCTGATGTCGGCGACCAAGTCGGTGCTGTCGATCCTGATCGGGATCGCGATCGACCAGCACCTGATCGCCGGCCCCGACGTCGCGGTCGCCGACGCGCTGCCGGCCGACGCGTTCCCCACGCCCGGCGATCGCGAGCGCTTCCGCAAGGTGACGCTCGCCGACGTGATGGCGATGTCGGCGCTCGACACGCCGGATCCGCCGCGCGTGCACACGCCCGAGGCGGTGGACCGCCAGCGCGCGTTCCTCGCCGCGCCCGATCGCGTCCGGTTCGCGCTCGGCCAGCCGATCGTCGCCGAGCCGGGCGCGACGTTCCTCTACAACGACGAGGGCCCGGTGATCGCGAGCGGGATCCTCGAGCACGCCGCGGGGGAGCCGGCGCTGCGCTTCGCCGAGCAGCACCTGTTCGGTCCGCTCGGCTTCGCGCACTACGAGTGGATGCACGCCGACCCATCGGGCCACGCGATGGGCGGCTACGGCCTGCGGCTGCGCCCGATCGACATGCAGAAGCTCGGCGTGCTGTTCCTCGATCACGGTGCGTGGAACGGCGCGCAGCTCGTGCCGCGCGCGTGGGTCGATCGATCGTTCACGCCGTGGATCAAGACGTCGCCGGCGGTGCGCGCGCCCAACTACGGCTGGTTCTGGTGGGCCGACCGGTACGGCCCGCACTGGGAGGCCCACCTCGCGCACGGCTGGAAGGGCCAGCGCATCGTCGTGATCCCGGAGCAGGGCATCGTCGTGACGATGACCGCGTACGTCGAGGACGGGACCGAGAGCGCGCTGATCGCGCGGATCATCGAGGACTTCGTCGAGCCCGCGGTCGTGCACGGCGCGCGGCCCGATCCGGCGGTCGCGGCCGAGCTCGCGCGCGTGCTCGCCGCGCTCCCCGCCAGCCCGCTGCGCGGACCGCCGCATCCCGAGCCGCGGATGATCCCGTCGATCGCGCACAAGGGCCGCTAGCTCGCGCGCCAGCGCCGGTGACCGGTCGCGGGCGGCTCGCGATGGGCGCGCTCGAGCCGCGCCAGCTCGTCGAGCTTCTGGCGATGCGACGCGTTGTGCGCCGCGGTCACCCAGAACGAGCACACCGCGACCAGGCCGACGAGCAGCAGCGCGAACCCGCCGACCCGCGCGTGCCACGCGAGCAGCGCGAGCGCGAGCCCGGCGAGCACCGCGTACACCGCGGCGAGCCTGCGTTGCAGCCGCCGGGTGTCCGCGATCCAGCCGTGGAGCTCGCTGCGTCGGTCCATGCGACTCCGATGCAGCGTCGGCGCTGGCCGGGCGTGCCCGCGACATCGCGCCGCAGGTCAAGGCGCGTCCCAGGTCGCGCGCGTGACCTCCGCGCCCTTCTGGATCGCGGTCAGGTTGCCGTGCAGCGCGCCGCCGAGGATCCGCGAAGGGCCGACGAACGGCACGTTGCGGAAGTGCTTGCCGCCGCCGATCGGCAGGTCCATCACGCCGCGATGGAAGAACGGGTGGTCGCGGATGAAGTCGGTGGTCTGGGCGTAGGTCTGCGACACCGGGACGTCGGGCAGCGCGTGGAGCGCGCCCATCACGTCGCCGAACGATTCACCGCCGTGCACGCGCGCGAGCTGCTCGAGATCGAGGTCCTGCATGTCCGTGGGAAGAGCAGCGCGCGTGCCATCGCGCCGCTGTCGCGCGCGGGAGGCGAGCTGTCTCCCGCCGGTTGCAGCGCGCGCGGCGAACCGCATGAACCTGCACGACCTGCGCATGCGGCACCGGCAAGTCGCGGTGCCGGGGTGGCGGCTAGCCTGGCCGGTTCGCGGCCTCGCGAAGCACGTCCTTGAGCGCGCCGAGCAAGGTCTCGCGGCCGGGCGGGCCGACCACGCGCGGCACGGTCGCGAGCGATACCTCGGGGATCTCGGTCAGCCCGTCGGACACCACGCGATCCGCGCCGACCAGGCCGACCAGCGCGTCGGCCTGCGGCGGGCCGACGTAGCCATCGACCCGGATCGCGAGATCGGCCAGCCTGGCCGACGTGACGATCCGCCGGTGCGCCCACCCGGAGACGTCTTCCTCGAGATCGAGCTCGCCGAGCGTGGCCATCGCCTCGAGCCACGCGGCGGCGCCGGTCGTGATCACGGTGAGCTTGACGGTGAGATATCCAGGGGTGTCCGACTTCATCGCCGTATCCTCGGTGCGAGGATACCGCGTATGGCGTGGGTCAAGGTCCCGAAGGAAAACCACCCGATCTTTCGCGCCGCGCTGCCCGCGCAGCCGCGCTCGACGATCATGCCGATGTTCGGCGGGCTGGCCGCGACGGTCAACGGCAACATCGCGTGCGGGCTGTTCGGCCGCTCGGTGATGGTGCGGCTCGGCGACGCCGAACGCGCCGAGGCGCTCGCGCTCGACGGCGCGAGCCCGTTCGATCCGATGGGCACGGGGGCGGTGCGCGGCGACAAGGTGATGCTGCCCGAGTCGGTGATGGACGATCGCGACGAGCTGCGCGCGTGGCTGCAGCGCGCGCTCGACCACGCCGCGACCTTGCCGAAAAAAGCCGCCAAGAAAGCCAGGCCGGCCGGGCGCACGCGCAAGGCGTAGAGTGCCGGGGTGCGCTTGCTGCTCGTGCTCTCGCTGATCGCCGGCTGCCGCGACGCGCGGACGCACGCGCCCTCGCCGCAGGTCCATCCCGTCGTGCTCGACGCCCACGCCGGCGCGACCGACCTGTACGGTGGCGAGGGCTTGCTGATGAGCTTCACCCAGGACTGGGAGAAGCCCGGGCCGCTCCGGCTGTCGCGCGGGCGCGGGCCGGTCGCGCGCACGCTGCAAGGCTGGCCGATCGGCGTGGTCGGCGATCGCGGGTACGTGCTCGAGCCCGCGGGCGACCAGGAGCGCGTGCTGCGCGTCGGGCTCGCCGGCGACCCCGAGCTGCTCGCGACCATCCCCGCCGCGCCCGCGCTGTACCGCAACGTCGGGACGGTGACCGGCAGCGGCCACGTCGTGCTCGCGATCTCCGAGGGTGAAAAGCCGACGCGGATCGAGGTGATCGCGCCGGATCGCACGACCCGCGAGCTGTCGCTCGTGCGCGACAGCGACGCGATCGTCGCGCTGGTCGGCGATCCGTCGGGCTCGAGCTTCGCGCTGATCACGAGCTACGCGCACGGCTCGGCCAGCGACCAGTCCGCGATCACGCTGGTCGACGCCGCGACCGGCGCGACGCGGTGGTCGCTGTCGATGCCGCCGCTGTGGGCGACCGAAGGGCCCGCGGCGTTCGTCGGCGACAAGCTCGCGGTGCAGCTGCGCAGCGGGATCTGGGGCTACGACGTGGCGACCGGGGCGACCGCGAAGCTGCTCGATCTCGAGGACCTCGACGCGCGCCGGATCGCGTTCGGGCCGCGCGGCGAGGCGCTCGCGTGGGTGCACTGGGTCCATCCGAGCGACGTGATGCCGCTGTCGGACCGGCACGCGTGCGAGGTCTACGCCGCGCGCGCGGGCGAGCCGGCACCGACCAGCCCCGCGATCAGCTACGAGACCGGCTGTTACTTCGGCACCGGCGTGGTGTTCGTCGGCGACGCGCTGTGGGTCGCGCCGCGCTGAGTCGGCGCTCGGCCCGCGCGTTGCAGAGCTGGAGCGCATGACGACCATCGACCCCCACGACCTCGCGACTGTCACCGGCGGGACGCAGCTCGATCCCGGCAACCCGCAGCGGCTCAAGGGTCGCCTGCTCCAGGCGTGCGGCCCGCAGATCGACGCCTACACCGCGGCGCGCAAGGCCTCGGCGAGCGATCCGACCGACGTCCGCAAGGAGATCGACTCGGTCGCCGCCGGCCGCTCGCTCGCGCTGTGCGCCAGCAACGTCGGCTTCGATCCGCCGCCGGCGTGGCGGTCGTTCGGCCCCGGCAAGTGATCTAGCCGCCCGGCGTGAACAGCAGGACGCGATCGCGATCGAGCGCGCGGTTGGACTCGACCACCGCGAAGCTGCCGGCCAGCGCGTGCGGCGGCCGCGGCGCGCTCGCGGTCTGCCACACCCACCGCGGGTCGAGCGACTGCGCGATCGGCTGGAGCGTGCCGTCGTCGCCGAACCGCGCCAGCTGCGCGCCGTCGATCACCGCGACTCCGCCGGCGGCGGTCTCGTCGCCGCCCTCGGCGAGCGCGTAGCTGGTCGCGGTCGCGATCGCCTGCATCGCGTGGGTGGTGGCGGCGATGCGCACGAGGTCCTGCCCGGTGCCGGTCGCGCTGGGATCCTGCACCGCGTACAGCGCGCCGGCGGTGATCGCGAGCTCGCCGAGCTGGTCGGGGTTGGCGAGCACGAGCGCGGCGTCGGCCGCATCGATCCGCCGGTCGACGCCATCCTGATCGATGAAGTAGATCGCGGGCGCGTTCGCGCCGTCGTACGCGCCGGTCGCGTCGTAGCCGAGGCCGTTGAGGTTGTTGCGCGTGTCGTCGCGGACCAGCGCCCACCCCGGGGACACGTAGAACAGGCCGTCGCCGCCGCCCTGCGACGACGAGCCGATCCACAGCTCGGCGCCGGTGTCGGCGGGGGCGCCGAACGCCAGGTGCGCGATGTTGTCGGGCCCGGTCGTGTCGGGCGCGGCAGGCCGGTAGTCGTGCACGGTGGTCGAGCCATCGGACGCGAGCTCGATGATCGAGCGCCCGGCGCCGATCGCGAAGCTCGCGCTGAACGGCGGATAGAGCGCCGCGATCGGGCCCGGCGCGTTGTCGAGCACCTCGCTGGTGCCGTCCGTGAAGTCGTTCGCGTTGTACGGCACGACCCCGGTGAGGTCGGCGAGCACGCGGAACGTCCAGCCCGGCGCCGGCTGGACGTGCACGTCGTCGGGGTTGGCATCGTCGGTCGCGGGCTGCTGCGTGCACACCTGCTGCACCGGATCGCAGCGCCAGCCGCTCGGGCAGGGGCACGCCTTGCCCGCGAGGTCGATGCCCTTGATCGAGCATCCGGCGGCGAGCGCGACGGTGGCGAGCCGGAACATCTCCGACCGATCATACGCGCTCAGTGGTACGCGATCTCGACGATCTCGACCTCGTCGCCGCGCGGCAGCTCCACGGTCTCGCCGACCCGCGCGCCCCACAGCGCGCTCGCGAGCTCGGACTGCCAGCTCAGCCGGCCGCGCTTGACGTCGGCCTCGATCGCTCCGACGAAGCAGTAGCTGCGCCGCTCGCCGGACTCGCTCTCGATCGTGACGGTCGCGCCGAGCCCGACCGCGCCGCGATCGTCGGGCGGGACGACCAGCGCGGTCGCGAGGTGATCGGAGAGCTCGCGGATGCGGTCGGGGTCGCCGCCGCCCGAGACCAGCCGATCGAGCTCGGCGCGCGCGGCCGCGGCCCCTGCGGGCGTGACGAAGTTCGGATCGGGCACCGGGATGCCGCGGCGGCGCGGCGGCGCGGGCGGCGGGCCCTCGTCGTCCTTGGTGAACGCCTTGCTCACGGTGCCGACTCTACCGCTAGAACGCGAGCGCGACATCGATCGCCGGCGAGCCGTCGGCCGCCTCGAAGTGGCACGAGGTCTGACCGTGCAGCTGGTACTCCTTGGTGCCGTCCGCCTCGCCGACGTAGGTCACCGAGCTGAACGTCATCGCGAGGTCGCTGCCGTAGGTCACGGTGCCGTTGCTGCCGCATGCCCAGATCGTCATCGGCGCTTCGCTGTGGTTCTGGTACAGGTTCGCGACGCCGCCGTGCACGTTCGAGAACGTGTAGGTGGTCGAGGTGTCGGGCAGGTCGTCGAGCTCGAAGTCGAAGTCGCATGGGCCGGCGTCGAGCGGCTGGCCGTTCAGCTCGTCGAAGCCGATCGCCGTGTCGTAGCGGCCGTCGCTGTAGGCGAACACGTAGCTGGTCTGGCAATCGCTCAGCGAGCCCGACAGCCCGCCGGTCGCGGTGCCGCTGCACGCGACGTCGGTGATCCCGGCGTCGGACGAGCCGGAGCCGGAGCCGGAGCCGCCATCGCCGCCGTGGTCATGCGACGAGCCGCTGCCGCCGTCGATCGTGCCGTGCGGGGCCGCGCACCCGGCCGCCAGCGCGAAAGCGAGCGCGAAACCTGAGGTCATGGCTGGCGGACGCACCTCGCGTGCCGGCAGTCTCACGTCATGGGGCTGTTACGCCGGATCGTGGGGTTCGCGCCGTGCGCGGCGCTGGCGTGCGGCGGCGGCGCGAAGTCGCAGTCGACCGTGCCGGTCGACATCCTCGAGGGCCGGACGCCGCCGGCCGACGCCGCGGCGGCCACCCCCAGGCCGCAGCTCGCGGCGCTCGCGCCCGAGGCCGCATGCACGCGGTTCAAGGCGCTCGCCGCCGCGCAGTGCTCGTGGACCCAGCGCTTTCCGTCCGAGTTCACCGAGGCGCGCTCGTGCGAGGTCAGCCTCGCGAAGTGGTTCGCGCCCGAGACCGCCGATCACGAGAAGCTGCAGCAGACCGTCGCGTGCTGGGCGCTCGACTGCGACGATGCCACCGATTGCATGGTGCGGGTCCAGCGCGACGCCGCACCGCCGCCGCCGCGCGCGTGCGGCGAGGAGGGCACCGCGCCGATCTCGGTCGATGCCGCGGCCTGGTCGGCGCGCCGCGGCGGCGATGCTCGGCGATTTGCCGACGTGACCACCACGGTCGAGCAGCCGGTCGAGGTGTGCGGGATCGACGGCGAGGTCGACTGGATGACCCGCGTCACCTGCAACGACGGCAGCAATCCCTACGGCTCGCCGGCGGTCGCGAACCAGTCGCGCGACGGCTGGGTCGGCCGCGGCGGGCGCTGCAACTCGATCCTCGATCGCTACACCGTGCGCTGCCCCGAGGCCGCGTACCAGGTCTACGTCGATCGCTACGTGTGCCCGACGCGCTAGCGAACGCGATCGTGGCGCGTGCCGATCGTCGGGCTCGCGATCGCCGCGCGCCACCGCGTCTCGCGATCGGCCGGCCGCTGACAGCGTGGCACGCAGCGCGCGCCGCACGCGACGCGACATCGCGGCGTTCGGCGCGGCACGCCGGCTGCTAGGTGCGTGCGCATGAAGCTCGCCATCGTCACCGTCCTCGCCATGCTGTCCGCGCCGGCGCTCGCCGAGACGCCCTCGACCCCACACGCGCTGTATCGCTTCGACATCTCGATCGCCGGGCTCGATCACGATCCGGCGACCTACTCGGTGTTCCTCGAGGAGAACGTCGACGGCCAGGTCTCGACCGGCGCCAACATCCCGCTCGCCACCGGCACCACCACGTTCCGCGAGCAGACCGGCCTCAACATGCACTTCAAGTTTCACCTGCGCGACAAGATCGTCGTGCTCGAGGGCGACGTCGAGCTCAGCACGCCGACCGGCGGCGCGGTGTTCCATCGCGTGCGCGCGCAGGGCGTCGTGCCGATCAACCCCGGCACGCCGGCGACGTTCACCAGCCTCTACGACATCACGTCGCACCACCGCTACGAGGTCAGCGTCACCGCGTCGCGCTTGCTGTGATCCCGGAGCTCGGCCGCAGCACGGGCTGCTCCGGTGATCGCCGGGGTCAGAGCGTGCGCAGCTGCACCCGCGCGACCAGCGGGGTGATCGGGCGATCGCCCGACGCGGGGTGCACGGTCACGATGCCGGTGCGCGTGACGTCGCCGTCGGGCGACGTGCCGTCGGGGCACGACACGGCGTGCTCGCGGTAGGTATAGAGGTAGCGGTCGGCCGACTCCGGCACGATCACCTCGATCGACTCCCACTCGCAGTCGTCGAGCCAGTGGAACAGCCGGTGGTAGGTGACCGGCAGCCCGCTCGAGCCATCGTGATCGCTGATCACGTCGCCCGGCGTCCACGCCGAGATGTACGTCCCGCCCTGCGCGTGATCGATCGCGAGCTCGAGGCGGAACCGCCTGGGCTCGCGCTGCGGGTGCTCGCGCCCGCTGGCCGCGACGAGCAGCGGCAACGCGAGCACGATCGGCAGCCACCGCATGTGCGGATGCAACGCGGCAGGCGCCTCGCTTGTTCCGCGCGGACCATCGTGGTTGATGGATCGAATGGCCACCCCATGTTGCCCGCGTCCGGACTGCAATTCCAACGCGTTCGAGGTCCACGAGTTCAAGCCGAGCAGCTCCAACTTCCGGATGCAGTCGGTGCAGTGCGCGCGCTGCGGCACGGTGGTCGGCGTGATGGACTACTACAACATCGGCAGCCTGCTCGGTCAGATCGCCAAGAAGCTGGGCATCACGCTCAAGTGATCGGCTAGTCGCCGCCCGCGCCCGCGGCGATCCAGGCCACGATCGTGGCGCGCTCGGGGTCGGACAGCGCGCCGCCGAACGGCATCTCGGCGCCGCAGCCGACGCCGCCGTCGCAGCTTCCCGGGCAGAACGTGCCGTAGATCTTGTGGACCAGCCAGCTGTCGTCCGGGTCGCCCGGGGTGACCAGCATCATCGAGCTCTCCTGGGCGCGCACGCCGACCACCGCCGCGACCCAGCCGTCGTCGAGCACGAGCCCGCCGGCGCCCGGCGCGTGCAGGTGACAGCCGCCGAGCGCGCAGCTCGCCGCGAGGATCGGCTCGACGTCCGCGGCGCGCGCGCTCGCACCCGACGGATCGGGGACGAGCGCGCAGCCGCTGGTGTCGGGCTCGGTGCCGCACGCGGCGAGCGCGAGCGCGAGCGCGGCGGTCCTCATGGCAGCGCGGTGGTGTGGCAGGTCGCGCAGGTCGACGTGATCACCGCGAGCGTCCCGAGATCGGCGGGCTGGGCACCGCTCAGCCGGCGCTCGACCAGCGGCTCGAGCGCCCAGGTCGAGTAATCGGAGACGCCGGCCAGCGCGTGGTAGTAGTTGCTGGCCGCGGCGGTGTTGCCGTTCAGCGCCTGCAGGTCGGCGAGGATCAGCAGCTCTCCCGCCGAGCCATGCGGCGCGTAGTAGCCGCTGTAGCACTCGCGGTGGACCAGCGCGCCCGCGTTCTGCTTCGCGACGTATGCCGCGGCATCGCCGCCCTGGTGATCGAGCGGGCCGTCGTTGCAGAACTCGAGCAGCGTGTACATGTCGGCGAGCGCCTTGGCGACGTCCTGCATCTGCAGGTCGCCGATCACCGTCATGAAGTCGGTCGCGGCGTGGTTGTGCTGCGCGGCGGTCGCGAAGGTCTGCCCGCCGTCGGCGGGATCGCCGCCGGCGATCTCGAGCTCGCCGAGCAGGCCGCCGCCGAACCCGAGGTAGAACGGGTCGGTCAGGTTGCCGAGCGACTGCTTCAGATAGGGGATCGCGGCCGGGTCGGGCTGGAACGGCTGGGGTGCGGTTCCGGCGGCGAGCGCGGCGAGCTCGCTGTTCGGCGGCATGAAGTAGCTCGCGCCGATCAGGAACTCGCTGTAGCCGTTGCTCGGGTCGGCCGCGACGTCGGCCTGGAGCTGGGTCACCGCGCCGGCGCGCCCGGTGTCATCGGCGCCACGCACCGCGACCCAGAACGCGCTCTCGTCCGGATCCGGCGTGCCCATGTAGACCTGCGACGAGTCCTCGACGCCGGGGCGCAGCGGCGCCGGCGCATCCGCGGCGGTCTTGCTGGATGACGACGAACAACCGGCGGCGGCGAGCACGAACAAGGTGAGACGACGATCCATGAAGTCCTCCTGGCCTGCCGCTCAGCAAGGACCGCTCCAGCGCCGGCCCTCGCGCGCTCGCGCGCTTCGCCGCGCGTTGCACAAGGGCTGTGCGCACGCTGTCCAAGCTTTGAACAGCCGGAGTAGGGTGCGGCCATGACAGAAGCCCGCGAGGGGCGGCTAGACAGATCGGTCGGGTTCTACGGGCTGATGTTCGTGTCGCTCGGCTCGATCATCGGATCGGGCTGGTTGCTCGGCGCGCTGAACGCCGCCCAGGTCGCCGGGCCGGCCTCGATCCTGTCGTGGCTGCTCGCGGCCGGCATGCTCGCGCTGCTCGCGCTCACCTACGCCGAGCTCGGCGCGGCGTACCCGGTCGCCGGCGGCTGCGGGCGGTTCCCGTACTACACGCACGGCCCGATCGCCGGGTTCACCGCGGGCTGGTCGGCCTGGCTCCAGGCCGTGTTCGTCGCGCCGATCGAGGTGCTCGCCGCGATCACCTACGTCAACAGCGTGAGCTGGGTGAACGAGCACTTCCCGATGCTGTACGCGCCGCCGTCGCCCGACGCCGGCCTGCTCAACCATCACGGCCTGGTCGTCGCGGTCGTGCTGATGATGGCGTTCACCGCGGTCAACCTCGCGGGCGCCAAGTTCCTGTCGGAGAGCAATATCATCGTCGTGATCTGGAAGACCGTCGTGCCGCTGGTCGCGTGCGCGGTCGTGGCGGGCGTGCAGTTCGATCCGGCGAACTTCCACGCCGGCGGTGGCTTCCTGCCGTTCGGCTTCCACGGCGTGTTCGCCGCGCTGACCGGCGGCGTGGTGTTCGCGCTGCAGGGCTTCGAGCAGGCGGTGCAGCTCGCGGGCGAGGCGCGAGATCCCAAGAAGGATCTGTCGCGCGCGATCCTCACCGCGATGGCGATCGGCGCGGTGCTCTACACGCTGCTCCAGGTCGTGATGATCGGCGGCTTCGACCCGGCGAACCTGGTCGCCGGCTGGGCCCGGCCGCTCGGCACCAGCCCGTCGTCGTACGGCGCGTGGTACACGCTCGCGCTCGCGCTCGGCGCCGGCTGGCTCGCCAAGGTGCTGATCGTCGACGCGATCATCTCGCCCGCCGGGACCGGCGTGGTCTACGTCGGCGCGACCGCGCGGCTGTCGTACGCGTTCGGCGAGGAGCGCGAGATGCCGCAGCTGTTGCGCAGCACGTCCCGCGGCGTCCCGGTGTTCTCGATCCTGGTCGCCGCGGTGATCGGATGCATCGCGTTCGGGCCGTTCAAGAGCTGGAAGGCGCTGGTGACGGTCGTGACCGGCGCGACCGCGATCATGTACTCGTTCGCGCCGCTGTCGCTGGCCGCGCTGCACAAGCTCGACGGAGCGCGCCCGCGCAGCTACCGGATGCCGGCGCCGCGCGTGCTGCTGCCGCTCGCGTTCTGCTCGGCCAACCTGATCGTGTACTGGGGCGGCTTCGAGGCGACGTGGAAGCTGGGCTGCGCGATCGCGCTCGGCCTCGCGCTGTTCGCGTTCGGCGCGTGGCTGCGCCGCACCGACGCCGCGCGCCAGGTCGTCCACGCGGTGTGGATCGCGCCGTGGCTCGCCGGGCACGTCGTGATCGGCGCGCTCGGCCGCTACGGCGGCGGCTACATGGTGCTGCCCGACTGGGTCGACATCGCGGTCGTGGGCGCGTTCTCGCTCGCCATCTTCTACTTCGCGCTCGCGACCACGATGAGCCGGGAGGCCGCGGCGCTGGCGGTCGCCAGGGACGCCCACCAGATCGACTACGAGGCCCGCGTGTAGCGCTACAGTCCCGCCATGGCCAAGAAGCGTGGGCCGCTCGACATCGTGCAGGTCGGCCACCCGGTGCTGCGCCAGCGCGCGCGGGCGCTGTCGCTGGACGAGCTCGCCTCGCCGCGCATCCAGCAGCTGATCGTCGACATGCGCGACACGATGCGGGCCGCGCCCGGCGTGGGCCTGGCCGCGCCGCAGATCGGCGAGTCGATCCAGCTCGTCGTGATCGAGGATCCGCCCGAGTACCACGCCAAGCTGCCGGCCGACGAGCTCGCCGCGCGCGAGCGCGCGAGCGTGCCGTTCCACGTGCTGGTCAACCCCACGCTGGTGGTGCGCGACGACGAGGTCGTGCACGCGTTCGAGGGCTGCCTCAGCTTCGGCGGGTTCAGCATGATCGTGCCGCGCGCCCGCAAGGTCCGGGTCGAGGCGCTCGACGAGCACGGCCAGCGCGTCGTCCGGGTCGCGACCGGCTGGTACGCGCGCATCCTCCAGCACGAGGTCGATCACCTCGGCGGCACGATCTGCATCGATCGCGCCGAGACCCGCACGCTCAGCGACGCGGCGAACTTCGATGCCTACTGGTCCAAGCGCACGGTCGCCGAGGTGCGCGCCCAGCTGATCGACGTATAGTCCAGCCATGCGGGTCGCTCGCGTCGTGGTGGTGTCCCTGCTCGCGCTCGGCTCGGCCGCGCGCGGCGATGCCTTGCCGAAGTGGCCGGAGCCCGCGCCGCACCCCGGCGAGCACGGGATCGGCAAGGTGTTTCCGTCGAGCGTGCACTGGCTCGCGGGCGACGGCACGCCGGTGACGTTCGTCGCGGTGGCGGTGCCGCACGGCAAGCGCACGCAGATCGTGCTGCGCGCCGTGACCGCGGCCGGCGAGCAGGATCTGGCCACGTCGGAGCTGCCGTCCGACTCCGAGCTCTCGGTGTTCGATCACGAGAACGGCACGACGGCCGGCCTGCAGATCCACGACTACGGCCCGCACCCGAACCGCTACGAGGGCTGCGTCGTGCGCTGGACCGGGACGAAGTTCGAGCTCGTGCGCAGGACCAGGTTCAATGGCTTCGAGCCGCAGCCGGCGTGGCTGGTCGACAGCGCGACGATCAAGGATCGCGAGCGCGCGCGCCGCGCGATGCAGACGCTGCGGTACGGCGCGTACACCGCCGACAACAACGCGTTCGCGCACTTCTTCGACGGCGACCTGGTGCACGTGACCCGCACCACGATCGGCCGCGATGGCAAGCCGCACGCGGTCGACGTCACGATCAACGGCACCGAGCTGCTCGCCCAGCTCGAGGCCGCCGGGCTGCCGCTGGTCGGGCACGACGCCAGCTGCAAGGCGCTGTGCTGCACCGCAGACACCAGGTCGATCGCGTCGTGGTTCCACATCGAGCGGGTATGCTTCGACGCCGAGCCGAGCGACTTCCTGTCGTTCCCGCACGTGCGCACGCTCGAGCTCGTGGAGCCCGCGCCGTGACGGCGATCGCCGGGACGTGCCTGTGCGGCGCGGTGCAGGTGGTCGTGCCGCAGCTGCCGCGCGAGGTGACGCAATGCAACTGCTCGGTGTGCCGGCGCTACGGCACGCTGTGGGCGTACTACGCGCCCGCGACGGTATCGATCACCGCGAAGCGCGGCGGGCTCGCCAGCTACGCGCGGCGCGCGCGGGGCCTCCGCTTCGTGCGCTGCGCGACCTGCGGCTGCGTGGTGTGCTGGAAGCGGCCGGGCAAGCGCGGCCGCGCCTACATGGGCGTCAACACGCGGCTGCTCGATCACGCCGCGATGGCGCGCGTGCCGGTGAAGGTGCTCGATGGCGACAAGACCTGGAAGGCGCTCGGGAGCTACCGCAGGCCCGGGATGTGGATCTCACCGCACCGGTGATCGTGAGCGATGTCGATCGCGGGTCGCCGGGCGGTGTGGGCTCTCGCTACCGGTCCGGCCCATCGGGTAGTGTCCGGCGGTGACTCGCAAGCGACGGTCGCCCAAGCCCAAGGCGAAGCCCGGCCGAGCGGCGCGACCGAAGGCCGCGTCGGTGCGCGTCGCGCCCGCGCCGGGCCGGGACAGCCGTGACACGAGCTTCCCGATCGTCGGGATCGGCATGTCGGCGGGCGGGCTCGAGGCGCTCGAGGTGTTCCTGCGCAACACGCCGCACGATCGCGGCCTCGCCTACGTCGTCATCCAGCACCTCGACCCGACCCACAAGGGCATGCTGGTCGAGCTGATCCAGCGTGCGACCCGGATGCGCGTGACGCAGGCGACCGACGGCATGGTGGTCGAGCCCGACCACGTCTACGTCATCCCGCCCAACGCCGAGCTGTCGCTGCTCCACGGCAAGCTCCACACGCTACCGCTGAGCGCGCCGCGAGGGCTCAACCTGCCGATCGACTTCTTCTTCCGCTCGCTCGCCGAGGACCAGCAGGAGCGCAGCATCGGCGTGATCCTGTCGGGCATGGGGTCGGACGGCACGCTCGGGCTGCGCGCGATCAAGGAGAAGGCCGGCGCGGCGTTCGTGCAGTCCTTGACGTCGGCCAAGTTCGACGGCATGCCGCGCAGCGCGATCGACGCGGGCCTGGCCGACGTGATCGCGCCGGCCGAGGAGCTGCCGGAGCGCATCGCGGCCTACGTCGCGCACTCGCACTTCGCCGGCGGCACGCCGCGCATCGAGGAGAAGGCGCACACCGCGCTCGAGAAGATCTGCGTCATCCTGCGTGCCCAGACCGGCAACGACTTCTCGCTGTACAAGCGCAGCACGATCCTGCGCCGCATCGAGCGCCGGATGGGCCTGCACCAGATCGACGAGATGAACCACTACGTGCGCTTCCTGCGCGAGAACCCCGACGAGATCGAGCGGCTGTTCAAGGAGCTGCTGATCGGCGTCACCAGCTTCTTTCGCGACGTCGCGGAGTGGGAGCTGCTCAAGCGCGACCTGTTGCCGACGCTGATCTCGACGCGCGCGGCCGCGGGGACCGTGCGCGCGTGGGTCGGCGGGTGCTCGACCGGCGAGGAAGCGTACTCGCTCGCGATGGTGTTCAAGGAGGCGCTCGATTCGTTCAAGACGGTCATGAACGTCACGCTGCAGATCTTCGCCACCGATCTCGATGGCGACGCGATCGATCGCGCGCGCCTGGGCCGCTACCCCGACAACATCGCCGCCGACGTCTCGCCGGAGCGGCTGCGCCGGTTCTTCGTGCGCGACGAGCACGGCTTCCGCGTGAGCAAGGAGATCCGCGAGTGCGTCGTGTTCGCGCCGCAGAACATCGTGATGGATCCGCCGTTCACGAAGGTGGACATCCTGTCGTGCCGCAATCTCTTGATCTACCTGTCGTCGGACCTGCAGAAGAGGCTGATCCCGCTGTTCCACTACTGCCTCAACCCGGGCGGCATCCTGTTCCTCGGCAGCGCCGAGACGGTCGGGACGTACACGAACTTGTTCGCGCCGTGTGACGGCAAGAGCCGGCTGTTCCGCCGGCTCGACCAGCCGGTCGCGGCACTTCCGGTGGAGCTGCGCGCGGCGCCGTTCGGGCTCACCGGCCGGGCGGACGGCGGCGAGCTCGAGCCGGTCGTGCCGAAGCCCCCGATGAACGTCCAGGCGGTGACCGAGCGCCTGCTGATCCAGCGCTTCGCGCCGCTCGGCGTGCTGTGCAACGACAAGGGCGACGTGCTCTACATCAGCGGGCGCGCCGGCAAGTACCTCGAGCCGGCGGTGGGCAAGGCCAACCTCAACCTGTTCGCGATGGCGCGCGACGGGCTGCGCTACGAGCTGACCGGCGCGTTCGCGACCGCGCTGCGCGAGGACCGCGCGGTGACCGTGCGAGGCATCCAGGTCGGAACCAACGGCGGCACCCAGACGCTCGATCTCACCGTGCAGAAGCTCGCCGAGCCGAAGGAGCTCCACGGCAGCGTGATCGTCGTGATCGACGACGTGCCCGAGCCGCCGAAGCTGGCGAAGGGCAAGAAGGAGCCTCCGGCCGCGGAGTCGCTCCGGGTGCAGGCGCTCGAGACCGAGCTGCACCGCGCGCGCGAGGAGGTGCAGACGATCCGCGAGGAGATGCAGACCTCGCAGGAAGAGCTGAAGTCGACCAACGAGGAGCTGCAGAGCACCAACGAGGAGCTGCAGAGCACCAACGAGGAGCTGACGACCTCGAAGGAGGAGATGCAGTCGCTCAACGAGGAGCTGCAGACGGTCAACCACGAGCTCCAGTCCAAGGTCGACGAGCTGTCGCGCTCGAACAACGACATGAAGAACCTGCTCAACAGCACCGACATCGCCACGCTGTTCCTCGACGGCGCGCTCCGGGTGCGGCGGTTCACGACCCCGACGGCTCGCATCATCAAGCTGATCCCGGGCGATGCCGGGCGGGCGATCACGGACATCGCCTCGGACCTCGACTATCGGGATCTGGCCGACGACGCGCGCGAGGTGCTGCGCACGCTGGTGTTCAAGCAGCGGCGCGTCAGCACGCGCGACGGCAAGTCGTTCGACGTCAAGATCATGCCGTACCGCACGCTCGAGAACGTGATCGATGGCATCGTCATCACGTTCACCGACGCGAGCTCGTCCAGGGCGCTGGAGCAGGCTCTCGAGCAGCAGGCGAGCCAGCTCCGGCAGTTTGTCGAATCATCCGCCGGCCTGGTGCTGGGCTTCCGGCCCGACGGGGCGTGCGATGATCCCAGCGAGAGCTGGCTGCGCTACACCGGCGTCTCCGAGGCCGAGCCGCAGCGCTGGGGCTGGCTCGATCAGCTGCACCGCGACGATCGCGAGCGCGTGCGCGACCACTGGAATGCGACGGTCAAGGCCGGCAAGCGCAGCGATCTGGTGTTTCGTATCCGGAGCGCGAAGGGGACCTATCACCGGTTCGCGACACGCTGGGTTCCGATCCGCGATCCTGGCGGTCACCCGACACGGTGGTATTCCACCAGCATCGATCTCGACGAGCTGGCGCGCAGGGCGACCGACAAGTGATGAAGCGCAAGACGGCTCGCGCGCCCAAGCGCACTCGTCCTGCCAAGGTCGGCGCGGCCGCGCCCGACCGCGGCCGCCTGGTGCACGAGCTGGAGGTCCATCAGGTCGAGCTCGAGAGTCAGAACGAGGAGCTGCGCGGCGCGCGCGGAGAGCTCGAGGCGGCGCTCGCGCGTTACACCGAGCTCTACGACTTCGCACCGATCGGCTACGCGACGATCGATGCCCATGACGTGATCTGCGACGTCAACCTGGTCGGCGCGCGCCTGCTCGGCGCAGCGCGCGCGAAGGTGGTCGGGACCAAGCTCGGCGCCGTGTTCGCGCCGGATGGCGCCCAGGCGTTCCACGCGATGCTCGCGCACGCCCGCACGCGCGACGAGCCGGCGACGTGCGAGCTTTCGCTCCGCCGCACCCGGCGCGACACCCGCGCCGTGTTGCGGCTGACCGCGACCGCGCAGCCGCGCGAGCCGGGCGCGCTCCTGCTCGCGTTCGAGGACATCACGCGGCACAAGGCGGAGCGCGACCTGCTCGCCAGCACCGAGCGCGCGCTGCGCGAGGCCAACCGCCGCAAGGACGAGTTCCTCGCGATGCTGTCGCACGAGCTCCGCAACCCGCTCGCGCCGATCCGGGCCAGCCTGTTCGTGCTCGAGCATGCCGAGCCCGGCAGCGCGGCGTGCGCCGAGGCGCACGCCGTCCTGGACCGCCAGGTCGCGCACCTGACCCGGCTGGTGGACGATCTGCTCGACGTGACCCGGATCAGCAGCGGCAAGATCCGGCTGAGGCGCGAGTGCCTCGACGTCGCCGAGCTGGTGCGGTGCACGGTCGAAGATCATCGCGGCGGCTTCGTCGCCGGCGAGATCGCGATCGCGGTCGCGGCGCCGTCCGGGCCGCTGTGGGTCATGGCCGACCCGGCGCGGATCGCGCAGGCGGTGAGCAACCTGCTCGGCAACGCGCTGAAGTTCACGCCGCCGGGCGGGCGCGTCGAGGTCACGATCGAGCACGAGCGCGGTAGCGCGGCGATCCGCGTGCACGATACCGGCGTCGGGGTCGCACCGGAGCTGCTGCCGCACGTGTTCGAGCCGTTCACCCAGGCGCCGCAGTCGATCGACCGCGCGCCCGGCGGGCTGGGCCTGGGGCTCGCGATGGTCAAGGGCTTCGTCGAGCTTCACGGCGGCACGGTCGACATCGCGAGCGATCGCGGGGGCACCGAGATCGCGATCAGGCTGCCGCTGGCGCCGCGCGGAACGGCGCAGGCGATGCCCGAGGAGCGCGTGCCCGTGCCGGTCCGGCTCGATCGCCGGCGCGTGCTCGTGATCGAGGACCAGCACGACTCGGCCGGCGTGCTGCAGACCGCGCTCACCATGCTGGGGCTGGACGTGCGGATCGCCGACAACGGCCGCGCCGGGATCGAGGTCGCGCGAGCGTTTCACCCCGAGGTCGTGCTGTGCGACATCGGCCTGCCGGGCATGGACGGCCACGAGGTCGCGCGCACGTTCCGGCGCGACCACGAGCTTCGCGACACGTACCTCGTCGCACTGTCGGGGTACGCGCAGCCGGAGGACGTCGAGCGCGCCACCCGTGCCGGGTTCTCGCGGCACATCGCGAAGCCGGCGACGATCGACACGCTGGCGCGGGTGATCGCCGAGGCGCCCGAGCGCGGCCGCGTGCTGTAGGCGCGGTCACGGCGTGATCGCCGTCTCGGGCGCGCGCTCCCGTCGCGTGCTAGGGTCCCGGCCATGGCTCGCGCGAATAGCTTGCTTGCAACGACCAGCTTCGTGTGCGCGGTCGCGGCGCTGTGGCAATACTGCGACAATCGATCGCTGAGGGCGCAGCTGGCGGAGAAGGCGGCGCCCAAGGCCGCCGAGGTGGCGCCGCAGCAGGTCGCCACGACCGACACCTGGGCGCCCGCCGCGTCCAGCGCACCGGCACGCCCGATGGTGCGCGCGCCGATGGCGCCGGCGCTGCCGCCGATCCCGCAGCTGTCGTGGCTCGACCGCCGGCTGCATCGCCAGCAGGAGCTGACCGCGATGCTCGGCCGCAACGCCGGCGAGACCGACGACCAGTACCGCGCGCGCGTCGTGCCGCTGGTCAAGGCCGCGCTCGCGCTGCCGCGCGAGCACGCCGAGGAGATGCGCAAGTCCGCCGAGGACCTCGCGCACGTCACGCCGGCGCAGTCCCAGCAGCTCGATCAGGTGTTCCAGAAGGTGTACGCCGACGCGGTGACCTACGCCAACGGCGCGATCACCGACGGCACGCTGTCGCCGTACGATCCGAGCATCGCGAGCATGCTGCAGTTCGGCGGCGGGCTCGGCTCGCTGCTCCAGGATGCCAACACGCAGATCGGGCGCGTGCTCAGCCCCGACCAGCTCCGCGCGATGAGCGCGGGCGGGTTCGAGTGGGGGCAATATCTCGGGCTCGAGATCCCTTGGGAACAGCTGACGCCCCCGCCGCCGCCAAAGCCTTGAGCGCACGCGTGTGGTGCGGCCCGCGCTCGGACGACTTGAGCGGCGCCGGGCCCGACTTCTCGCGGCCGGTCGACAGCAGCCGGACCGAGCCGTAGGGCAGGTTGAACACCTCGAACAGGCCGTGCAGGACGTAGCGCGCGCGCTCGGCGGCCGGCGAGTCGCGGCCCTCGAGCAGCCAGTCGCACCAGCCCTGCGCGTTGAACGCCAGGCCGAGGAACACGTCCTGGTGCGGCTTCTCGACGATGTCCGGATCCGGGTTGGGCTTGTAGTTGCGGCTGTCGAACCCGACCGCGACGTCGACGAAGCGCGACGCCACGCCCAGGTGCTTGCGTACGGTCTTGATCCCGGCGAGGTGGAGCGCGGCCAGGTAGGTCTGCCCGGAGTAATCCTCGGCGACGTTCCAGCGCGAGCAGCCGCCCGACGGGCACGGCGACGTGCCGGCGACCTTGCGCTGGTACATCTCGCTCGGCGCGTACTCGACACGGAACCCGAACAGCTCGTTCGCGCGCGCGGAGTTGTCGAACAGCAGCGCGAGCAGCATGCCGGTGGTGTCGCCGGTGAGATCGCTGAACGAGAACTCGTAGTAGAAGCCGTCCTTGACCTCGACTCCGGTGAACAGCAGCTCCGACAGCCCCGCCGACACCAGGCTCGAGTTGCGCTTCGCGAAGCCGCCCCAGTCGTGGAGGATCGTCGTGCCGAGCCGGGCGAGCGCCATCGTCGCCCACGCGTGGCCGAACTTGTCGGCGCCGCCGGCGTAGGTCCACGACTCGAGCCAGCCGTCGCCGCCCCACTTGTACTTGGCGAGCGGGTGATGCTTGCGGTACCAGGCGACGAACGTCCACGCCGCGAACACCAGGTACGCGGCGGACAGCGCGGTGATCGCGGCCGTCGGGTGAGGCTCGCGCCGCCCCTGGTTCGCGCGCGGCGGCGGATCGCGGCGCGCCCGGACCGATACGAGGATCACGACCAGGAACACGATCCAGAACAGGCTCAACGGTCGATCTCCACGCGCGCGCGGCAGTATGTCATGTCGGGCGCTGCATCCTGGACCGCGCCCATTAAGATCGACAAGCCGCAGATCCCAGAAAACCTCGGCGATGTGGAGTTGCGCCCCTGCGGCTCACGCCACCATCATCGCCACGAACCGCGCGAACAGCGTGCCGAACCGCCTGCGCTCGGCGGCCGGCCAGCCGCGGATCGCGTGATCGATCCGGCGCCGGGTCAGCGCGCTGCCCCTGGCCTGGAGGCGGGCGCCGCGGGGCGTGACGGCGAGCACGACGGCGCGGCCGTCGCGCTGGCTGGCGCGGCGCTCGAGCAGGCCGCGCGCGACCGCGCGTGCGACCTGGCGGCTGGCGCGCGACGCGTCGATCCCGAGCAGGCGGGCGGCGTCGCCCACCGTGGCGCTGCCGCGGCGAGCGAGCGCGACCGTCACCGCGTCGAGCAGGCGGAGGTCGCCGTAGTCGAGCTTGGCGGCGCCCCACAGCGCGGTCAGCTCCTTGCGCTGGAACAGCCGGCGGAGGTCGACCAGCGCGACCCGGATCGGCTCGATCTCGGCGAAAGATGCGTAGCGCATATATGTGCCTATAGCATATATTTGCCGCGTGATGCTCGACAACCCGCTGTGGGCCTCGCTCACCACGTCGCACCGCGCGCTCGCGTACGGCGGCGCCGGTGCGCTGCGCTATCCCGCCGAGGTCGCGCCGTTCGTCGCGGTGGCCGAGGCCGGCGGCGAGCTCGGCGGCCTGGTCGCGCCGGGCGAGACGCTGTACGCGGTCGGGCCGCGCCCGGCAGGCGCGCTCGACGATCTCGGCACGATCCTCCAGATGGTGTGCGATCGGCCGCCGCCGGTACCGGACGGTCCGCGGATCGTCGAGCTCGGGCCGGCGCAGCGCGCCGATCTGCTCGCGCTCGCGGCGCGCGTCTACCCGCACTACGTCCGGCCGCGCACGCCCGAGCTCGGCCGCTACCTCGGCATCTACGACGGCGCCACGCTCGCGGCGATGGCCGGGCTGCGCATGGCGATGCCCGGCCATCGCGAGCTCAGCGCGATCTGCACCCACCCCGACCACGTCGGGCGCGGCCTGGCGCGCCGCCTGGTCGCCGTGCTCACCGCCGAGGTCGCGGCGCAGGGCGACGTGCCGTTCCTGCACGTCAGCCCGAACAACGCGCGCGCGATCCGGCTCTACGAGCAGAACGGCTATCGCACGCGGATCGCGATCGCGTTCGCGGCGGTGCGCCGCTGAGCGTGGCAAGATCGCGCGCATGCAGCTCAGAACCGCGACGTGCTCGTGCGGCCAGCTCGCGATCGAGGTCCAGGGCGAGCCGCTCGGCGTCGGCGTGTGCCACTGCCTCGCCTGCCAGCGCCGGACCGGCAGCGTGTTCGCCGCGCTCGCCGCGTTCGCCGCCCCGTTCACGGTGCGCGGCCGGGCGAGCGAGTACGTCCGCACCGGCGATCACGGCGCGCGCTTCACGTTCCGGTTCTGCCCGATCTGCGGCACGACCGTGTATCACACCGAGGCCGGGGTCGACGGCCGGGTCAGCGTCGCGATCGGCGCGTTCGCCGATCCGAGCTTCCCGGCGCCGCGCGCCTCGGTGTACGACTGCCGCCGCCACGCGTGGGTCCAGCTGCCCGCCGGTCTCGCGGTGTTCGAGCGCGATCCGCCCTGACCTCACGGCCGCATCGTCGCGCGCAGCACCGCAGCGCGGAGATCGCAGGCTCGCGCGTCGAGCACGGCGATCCGGTCCTGCGCGGCGGCGAGCCGGGCCTGCGCCGCGACGACCGCGGCCGGTCGCTCGGCGTCGAGCGCGGCCCGGCGATCGGCGAGCGCGCGGGCCCGGGCCACGACGAGCTCGCTGCGCGTCGCGGGGACCGGTGTCGCGGCGCGGGCCGCGGCGCGCGTCGGCAGTGCGGGCCAGGTGCTCGCGATCGTCGCGAGCGTGGCGAGCGCGTAGCCGAGGTGCGAGCGGGCGCGGCGCGGTGCGGCGAGCGCGGCGGCGAGCTCGTCGATCACCGGCGCGAGCGCGCGGGGCCGGGCATCGGGAGCCTTGGCGAGCAGCGCGAGCAGCGCGCGATCGACCTCGTGCGACAGCCCGGGGCGCAGCCGGCTCGGCGGCACCGGGCGCTCGTTGAGGTGATGCAGCGCGAGCTCCATCGGCGCGCCCGAGAACGGCGGCGCGCCGACCAGCACGTGATACGCGAGCGCGCCGAACGCGTAGGCGTCGCTGCGCGCGTCGACCTCACCGGCGCGCCATTGCTCGGGTGACATGTACAGCGGCGTGCCGATCACCGCGCCGGTGCGCGTGACCGCGGCGGCGTCGCCGTCGCGCTTGGCCAGCCCGAAATCGATCAGCTTCACCCGATCGGGCGCCACGACGAACACGTGGTCCGGCTTGACGTCGCGATGCGTGATCCCGGCGGCGTGCAGCGCGTCGAGCGCCAGGGCGATCGCGCGCAGGATCGGCACGGCCTCGCCGAGCGGCAGCGCGCCGCGCGCCTCGACCAGCTCGCGCAGGGTCGGGCCGTGCACCAGCTCCATCACGCAGTAGCGCCGGCCGTCGGCCAGCTCGCCGAAGTCGAACAGCTGGACGATCCCCGGGTGAGCGAGCCGCGCGATCGCGCGCGCCTCGGCCACGAACCGCGCGTTGGCCTCGCCGTCGTCGACGTGGCGCGCGTTCAGCACCTTGATCGCGACGTCGCGCGCGGTCCACGTGTGATGCGCGCGATAGACCTCGCCGAACCCGCCGGCGCCGAGCCGCGCGGTGATCGCGTAACCGGGGATCGCGGGCGCGGTCATGCCCCTGGACCGCCTCCCTTGGTCTTCGGCGGCGGGCATGGCGTGCTGTCGAACGGGATCGGGCCGAAGTCGTGTCGATGCGCGTACTGCGCCCCCGCACCTAGCCACGTCAGGAACGTATGGAGCTCCTCGTCGGACTTGAGTGGCTGCTGCAGCACGACGTTCTCGTCCGCCGCGTCGCCATCGAAGATCATGCCGATGTACTTGATGGAGGGTTCGGTCTCGGGCGGCGGCTGATAGACCGCGACCTTCGGGTTCGCGACCTCGATCATGAACCCGTGCTTGGGCCGGCAGCACGAGTTGACGGTGAACGGCACGATCTTCGCGTCGACCACGGGCGGGAAGTGAATCACTTGCTTCATCGCTAGCTCCTTCATTCGAACAGCACGATGTCCAACAGCCACGGCACGCTGGTAGCGCGCGCCGAACGTTCGGCCGCGAGGGCCGCCGCCGGCTCCTCGCCACGCGCGATCCGCGCGAGCACGTGGGCAAACACGTCGTCGGCGTTCGCGTCATCGATCGCGGTGGTCGGGGCGATCACCGCGCGCGCGCCGACCGCGAGCAGCGAGGTCGCGAGGCTCCACGGTGCCTTGCTGGTCTGCACCCGTGCGGCGTCGCACGCGGCCAGGAGCACGACCGGCGAGGCATCGAGCTTCGCGCCCGCGATCATCTCGGCGGTCAGCGCGTAGTCGCCGCGCGCATCCGGCGACAGCGCCAGGCTCGCGGCGTTGGGATCGCTGGCGTCGGTCACGCCGTGCGCGTCGATCACGATCGGATCGGCGCTCGTCATCGCCGCGAGCACGGCGCTCGGCGTCGCGGCGGCGCCACGCAGCGTGACCGCATCCGGTGGGCTGGCGATCGCGTGCAGCGGCGGCAAGTGGAGCTCGTCGGGTGGCGCGACGTCCGTGACGACGAGCCCGCGATGTGGCGCGGGCGCCGGCCCCGGTGGTCGCGCCGAGCGATATGCCCAGGGCAGCGACGCATCGAGCACGCGCGGCAGGCCGAGGTACGGCCCGAGCGCGAGCACGTCGATCCGCGCGCATCCGGCCAGGCGCGCGCGCAGCGCGGGCGAGACCACGTGCTCGGCCGCGAGCACGCGCTGGCCCTCGGGCACATCGCGCAGCTCGCTCGCGGTGGATCCGTCTCTGCCGCGCACCACGACCGTCACGCGATCGGCGTCGCCGATCCCGACCACGCAGTGGTCGCCGACGTCGACGTGGAGCTGTGCGGCGAGCGCCGCGATCGCCTGGTCGGGCTTGCCGTCCGAGGCGAGGGCCTCGAGCAGCAGCGCGGTGTTGTCCTCGACGCGCTCGGCCTTGGGTGCGGCGAGCAACCGCCGGAGCGTGGCCTCGGCGCCGGCGCGATCGATCGACAGCGACACGCGCGCGACCAGACCATCGAACAGCGGATGGAGATCCGGCAGCGGGGTCGCCGCGCGCAGGATGCCGTCGAGCCGCGCCTCGAACGCGGCGAGGTCGGCCGCCGTGGCCCGGCGGGCGAGCACGCGCGCGCGGGCCTCCTCGTTGCCAAACCAGCTCGCCTTGTCAGCGCAGCCGGTCACGGCGTCGGCGCGCGCGACCAGCTGCTCGGCCTCGGCGTAGCGATGGTGATCCAGCGCGGCGTTGGCGGCGTACTCGAAGCGCCGCCGGTTGGACATGCAGCCGCCGAATCGCGCCGCCGACTCGTGCATGTCGGCGTCGACCAGGACCACGGGGTCGACCTGCGAGTCGATGCGCTCGGAGGCGATCTGGGCCGCGATGTCGAGCGCCGCCGCCTCGGCTTCGAGGTCACCGGCCGCCCGCGCGGTCGCGCGCGACGCGGTGATCAGATCGTAGGCGCGCTCGGTGTGCCCGACCCTGGACGACGCGTGTGCCCCGAGCCATTCCAGCTGACCGCACCAGCCTGCGATCGGGTGGGCGCGACAGATCGGCTCGGCCTGCCGGGTGAGCAGATCCGCCGCGGCGAAGTCGTGGCGATCGTAGAGCTTGTCGAACGCCTGGCGATCGATCGCGACCAGCTGCCACCACGGGTCGGTCGCGTGCGCGCCGACCTTCACGAGCAGCGCGCGATCGGCGTCGTCGCTGTCGTTGTCGCCGACCAGCGTCGCCGCGGCCGCCGCGATGTCGAGCTCGCCGGCCTTCTCGGCTCGGTCGCGCACCGCGTGGACCTGGGCGGTCGTGCGCTTACCATCCGCGAGCAGCGCCGCGAACACCGCCGCGATCGGTGCGCGCTGGTCGAGCTTGGCCGCGCGCACGCGCTCGATCAGATCGGCGAGCGACGTCGTGCCGAGCGCGCCGTCGAGCGCCGTGGCGAGCGGCGCGAGCGCGTCGAGCCGCGCCGGGCTCGCGGTGGCGGCGATCGCGCGGTACAGGCCCTCGCGCGCGACGTCGGGCGCCTCGAGCGCGCGCGCGGTCGCGACGATCGGGCCGCCGCCGGCCATCGCGTCGACCTCGGCCTGGCGGGCGCGCGCGGCGTCGAGCGTGGCGCGGTAGCTCGCGCGCAGCCGCGCCGCGGTGGCGCGCGCCTCGTCGGCCCAGCCCGGCTCGCCGCGCGCGGCGACCTCGTCGTAGACGTCCGCCGCGGCGAGCGGCAGGTGCAGCCGCTCGAGCGCGACCGCCTCGTTCCAGCGCGCCTGGGTGCACGCCGGATCGGCGCGCAGCGCCGCGGCGGCGAGCGACAGCGCGTGCTCGGCCGCCGCCTGATCGGTCGCCGCGGGCGCGGTGACGTCGGTCTCGAGCAGCACCAGCGCTGCATCGTCGGCGAGCTCGGCGGCGCCGCGCGTCCGGGTGGCGAGCGCGCGCCGCGCCGCCGCGAGGTCGCCATCGAGCGCCTGCGCGGCGACCAGCGCGTCGGGCGGCAAGGTCGCGAGCGTCGCGAGCGCGACCGCCTCGTGGCGCGGCGGCCCGGCGGCGCGGTCGACGTGCAGCGGCCGGTAGTGGTCGAACGCGGGCGCGGTGAACCGGACCGCGACCGCGCGCTCGGCGGCGAGCGCGATCGCCGGCGTTGCGGGCGGCGGCGCCGGCCGGCGCGTCGCGTACAGCGCGACCGCCGCCGCGAGCGCGACCGCGGCGACCGCGGCCTTCCACGCCACGCGGCGGCGCGGCGCTCGCCGGGCCGCGAGCTGGTCGCGGGCGTCGTCGAGCACCGCCGCCTCGAGCATGCGGCCGCGCAGCGCTCCCGCACAGCGCGCGCACGACGCGAGGTGGCTGCGGAACGCCGCGGCGTCGTCGGCGGCGAGCTCGCCGTCGACGAACGCGTCGAGGTCGTCGTGGCCGATCACGACGCGTCCTCCAGGCCGAGCCGCGCGACCAGCAGCTCGCGCAGCTTCTTGCGCGCGCGGCTGAGCCGGCTGCCGACCGTGACCGCCGGGATCGCGAGCCTGGCGGCGATGTCGCCGTACGAGCGCCGCTCGAACGCGTGCAGCTCGTAGACCTCGCGAAACGGCGGCTCGAGCTGGGCGGCCGCGGCGCGCAGGTCGTCGAGCGTGACCTTCTGCCACGCTGGCTCGGGGTCGCCCGCCGGCGCGGCATCGCCGATGCCCTCGCGCAGTGGCTCGACCGCGGGGCGTCGCGCCGCGGCGCGGCAGCGATCGATGAACAGGTTGTGCATGATCGTGGCGAGCCACGCGCGCGCGCTGCGCAGGTCGGGCGGCAGGCCCTGCCGCGTCGCGCGCTCGAACGTGTCCTGCACCAGGTCGCGCGCGTCGGCGGGGCTCGCGCACATCCGCCGCGCCAGCGCGGCGAGCACCGGCTCGGCATCCTCGAACGCGGCCGCCAGCCCGGCGTCGACGCCAGCCCCCGCGAGCTCCGCCGGCTCGACCATCCAGCGGCCAAGCTGCCACGCGCAAGGACGAGACGTCAAGGCCACGACCTGGCATGACGCCGGCGGCGCCGGGTATTCCCGAGAATCTGCGCGCCGCCCTTTCGGGAAGGTCGGACGTGCCGCGCGTCATCCGGGTGATGGCGATCGTGCGAGCGTGCGGCGTGGTGGTGGCGATGGTGGCCGGGTGTCGCGCGCCGTCGACCGCGGCGCGGCTGTGTGCGCGCGCGCAGCAGTGCAACGCGCTCGGCGCCGCGACCAGCGTCGACGAGTGCGCGCGCGATCTCGACGGCGAGCTCGACCACCTGATCGCGACCCGGCGCGCCGAGCTCGACGACGCGGTCGCGCGCTGCCTCGATCGCCCGACCTGCGGCGGCATGATCGACTGCGTCGCGGCGCTCGCGCACTAGTCATCAGCGGCCGCGGAAGTCGAGCCGCTGGCGCCGCACGTCTGTATGATGAGGGGATGGGGCGCCTGGCGATCGTGCTGCTGTGCGCGTGCGGATCGTCGCCGCATCGCAACCCGGGCAGCTGCGACGGGCCGTGCCCCGCGTCGAGCATCGACCACGTCGTCATCATCATCCAGGAGAACCACACGTTCGACAGCTACTTCGCGCACTACTGCACCGCGGCGCCCGGATCCGCGCCGACCTGCGCCAGCGGGCCGGGCTGCTGCGAGGCCGGACCGGTGACCGATCCGAGCGGCGCGACGCCGGTCGTGCTCGACGATGCGGCCAACGCGGCCTACGACCCCGATCACACGCAGGGCTGCGAGCTCGAGGAGGCGGACGGCGGCGCGATGGATCGGTACGTCACCGGCGCGCCGAGCTGCTCGGACCCGCGCAACTTCGCGTACGCGGATCCGGCGGTCGTGCAGCCGTACTACGAGCTCGCGACCGCCGGCGCGCTGGCCGATCACTACTTCCAGCCGATCTCGGGCCAGAGCTCGTCGAACGACATGTATCTGGCGCGCGCGCAGTTCGTGTTTCTCGACGACGACTACAAGCCCGACGCGATCGGGCAGAACTGCAGCTTCATCCCGACCGCGATGTCGTTCACCGGCCCGACGATCGGCGACCTCCTGACCGGCGCCGGCGTGTCGTGGGCGTTCTACGCCGAGGGCTACCAGGCGATGGTGACCGCGAGCGCCAAGACGATGTGCCCGAAGGCGCCGCCCGACTGCGCGTTCGGCATCGGCGTCTACCCGTGCGGCTTCGACCCGTCCGACGATCCGTTCGATTACTACCCGAACCTGGCCGACAACCCGAAGGTGCTGCGCGACTACACCAAGCTCGCGTCCGATCTGTCGAGCCTCCGCCTGCCGCAGGTCGTGTACGTCAAGGGCCTGGGCTATCACACCGAGCATCCAGGCCAGGGCACGACGATCAGCGACGGCGCCACCTTCGTCGGCGAGGTGATCGACGCCGTGCAGGCCAGCCAGTACGCGCCCGACACGCTGATCCTGGTGACGTGGGACGAGGGCGGCGGCTACTTCGATCACGTCGCGCCGCCCGGACCGGGCGCGGTCGACGGCGAGCCCTACGGCACGCGCGTTCCGCTGCTCGCGATCGGTCCGTTCGCCGCCACCGGCACGATCTCGCACGTCCAGCTCGAGCACTCGTCGATCGTGTCGTTCCTCGAGTGGAACTGGCTCGGCATGGCGACCGGCCAGCTCGCCGGGCGCGACGCGACGGTCGCGAACCTCGGCAGCCTGCTCGACGCCGGCGCGACCGGGACCGCCGTCCCGCCGTGACGCCGGCACCTCCGTAGCTCGGCAGCGAGATCACCGCGCCGCCCCGCTCTTCACCTCGAGCGTTCGCATGAAGCGGAAGCTCGCCTTGGCTCATGCCTCCGGATACCCGATCGGTCCGGCACCCGATGAAGCACCGGGCCCCGGCGATGGCGCGGGCGCGGGCGAGTTGGCACAATCTGCCCGCGATGAGCGATGCCGTGCGCGCCGGGATGTGGGCCACCGCGGTGACGATCGTGCTCGGCGCGCTGATCGTCGTGGGCTCGCGCGACCTCGCCCAGTTCGACGCCGCGCTCGTCGGCTATACGTTCGCGACGCTGTTTGCCACCTGGGGGATCGCGTACCGATATGCGATGTGGCTCGCGCGTCCGCCGACGCGCATGTACTGGCGGCGCGGCTGGCGGGCGTTCGCGGCGCGCTTGCCCGCGAACCTCGTGCGCGGGGCCTGGCGGCTGCTCGCCGACATCGCGGGAAACCGCTTCATCTTCCGGCGCGATCGCATGCGTGGCCTCACCCACCTCCTCATCATGTGGGGCTGCTTCCTCGCCGCGCTGATCACGTTTCCGCTGGTGTGGGGCTGGATCCACTTCGAGACCGTGCCGGGCCATCTCGACACGTATCGTGCGTACCTGTTCGGCTACGGCGCCGGTGAGTTTCCGGCGGACTCGGTGCTGGCATTCGTCGCGTTCCACGGGCTGGTGTGGGCGTCGTTCCTCGTGCTCGCAGGCGTGATGCTCGCATTCCGCCGCCGCATGCGCGACCGCGGCGCCGAGGCGGTGCAGATGTTCGGCGAGGACATCCTGCCGCTCGTCCTGCTCGCGGCGATCAGCGTCACCGGCCTCATGCTCACGGTCAGCTACACGTGGCTGCGCGGCTACGCCTACAGCTTCCTCGCGATCCTGCACGCGATCACCGTGATCGTGACGCTGCTGTGGCTGCCGTTCGGCAAGTTCTTCCACATCTTCCAGCGGCCAGCGCAGCTCGGCGTCGCGTTCTACAAGGACGAGGGCGCGCGCGGCGCCCAGGCGACGTGCAAGCGGTGCGGGCGCGCGCATGCGCCGGCCCGGATGGTTCGCGATCTCGTGACGGTCGAGCGCGCGCTCGGCTTTCGCTACGAGATCGCCGGAGGTCACTACCAGGAGGTCTGCCCGGCATGCCGCCGCGCGCTGTTCGGGCTGGCGCAGGGCGCCCTGTGGACCTCGCCCACGGAGCCGACGTAGATGGCGAAGCTTCCGGTCGACGATCTCGCGATCACCCACGCGTTCGGGCCGCATCTGTCGCCGCGCACGCGCGGGAGCACGTCCGATGCGCCCGACAAGCTGGTCAAGACGCATTGTTGCTTCTGCGGCCAGCAGTGCGGGATCCAGCTCAAGGTCAAGGACAACGAGGTGATCGGGTTCGAGCCGTGGGACGAGTTCCCGTTCAACCGCGGCATGCTGTGCCCCAAGGGCGTCAAGCGCTATCTCCAGGGCAGCCATCCCGATCGCCTGGTCACCGCGCTGCGCCGCGATCCGCAAGCGCCGTCGGGGTTCTCGCCGATCGCGTACGAGGCCGCGATCGCGCAGGTCGCGCGCGAGATCGAGCGCCTCCAGCAGCAGCACGGCAACGCCGCGATCGCCGTGCTCTCGGGCGCGAGCCTCACGACCGAGAAGACCTACCTGATGGGCAAGTTCGCCCGGGTGTGCCTGAACACCCCGTACATCGACTACAACGGCCGGCTGTGCATGGTGAGCGCGGGGGCGGCGAACAAGAAGGCGTTCGGGATCGATCGCACGACCAGCCCGTGGTCCGACATGGTCGGCACCGAGGTCGTGTGGGTCGCCGGTAGCAACGTCGCCGAGTGCTCGCCGATCACGACGAACTACATCTGGCAGGCCCGCGAGATGGGCGCGAGGGTGATCGTGCAGGACCCGCGGATCACGCCGCTCGCGCGCACGTGCGACCTGTATCTGCCGGTGCGGCCCGGCCGCGACGCCGCGCTGTTCGCGTGCGTGCTCGGTCTCATGATCGAGCACGGCTGGATCGATCGCGAGTTCATCGCCGCGCACACGGTCGGCTTCGAGGCGGTCGCCGAGTACTGCAAGACCTGGCCCGTGGCGCGCGCGGCCGAGCTCACCGGGGTGCCGGCGCGCTCGATCGAGAGCGCGGCCGAGCTGTGGGGCACCGCGAGGACGAGCTTCCTGCTGCACGCGCGCGGCATCGAGCACCACTCGGACGGCGTCAGCAACTGCCTCGGCACGATCAACCTGGTGCTCGCGTCGGGGCGGATCGGCAGGCCGAAGTCGGGCTACGGCACGATCACCGGCCAGGCGAACGGCCAGGGCGGCCGCGAGCACGGCCAGAAGTGCGACCAGCTGCCCGGCATGCGCGACATCGCGAATCCCGCGCATCGCGCGCACATCGCGGGCGTGTGGAAGATCGACGAGAAGGACCTGCCGGGCGCCGGTGTCGACGCGTACGAGCTGTTCCGCAAGATCGACGCCGGCGAGATCAAGGGCCTGTTGTCGCTGTGCTTCAACCCGATGGTGTCGCTGCCCGACAACCAGTTCGTGTCGCGCGCGCTCGACAAGCTCGAGCTCTACGTCGCGATCGACTTCTTCCTCAACGACACCGCGCGCCACGCCGACATCGTGCTGCCGGGCAGCTTGCAGGAGGAGGACGAGGGGACGGTCACGCAGGTCGAGGGCCGTGTCATCAAGATCAACAAGGCGGTCGACTGCCCCGGCGAAGCGCGCCAGGACTGGCGCATCATCCAGGACCTCGCGCGCGCGCTGGGACGCACGCACGGGATGACGTTCGCCAGCCCGCGCGAGATCTGGGACGAGCTGCGCGTCGCGAGCGCGGGCGGCATCGCCGACTACTCGGGCATCACGTACGAGAAGATCGAGCGGCAGATGGGCGTGTTCTGGCCGTGTCCGAGCGACGACCATGCCGGGACGCCGCGTCTGTTCGAGCCCGGCAGCCACAATCCGATCGCGAACGGCGCCGGGCCGTTCTACTTCCCCGATGGCAAGGCCCGGTTCCACGTCGCCGAGTACCGGCCCGCGGTCGACGACGCGTCCGACGACTACCCGATCTTCTTGACGACCGGCCGCGTCGTCAGCCAGTTCCTGTCGGGAACGCAGACGCGCCGGATCGGACCGCTCGTCGCGCACTACCCCGAGCCGCGCCTCGAGCTTCACCCGAAGCTCGCGAGCAAGCTCGGCATCGCCGACGGCGACTGGGCGACCTGCGAGACCCGCCGCGGCACGATCACCGTGCGCGCGATGGTCGTCACGACGATCCGGCCCGACACCGTGTTCATCCCGTACCACTGGGCCGGCGCCAAGAGCGTCAACCAGGTGACGGTCGCGGCGCAGGACCCGATCAGCAAGATCCCGCAGTTCAAGGTGTGCGGCTGCCGCGTGCGCAAGGCCGACGCGGCGCCGGCCTACGCGCGCGAGAGGGAGGCGCAGCAGTAATGCCCAAGCCCGAGCAGCTCGAGTTCTTCGTCGATCCCAGCCGCTGCATCGCGTGCCGCGCGTGCGTCGAGGCGTGCACCGAGTGCGACACGCACCGGGGCGAATCGATGATCCATCTCGAGTACATCGACCGCGGACACTCGACCCAGACCGTGCCGGTGATCTGCATGCACTGCGAGCAGCCGACCTGCGCCGAGGTGTGCCCCGCCGACGCGATCAAGCGCACCGGCGACGGCGTCGTTCAGAGCGCGCGCAAGCCGCGATGCATCGCGTGCGGCAACTGCGTCGCCGCGTGCCCGTTCGGCGTGCCGGAACTCTACATCGACCGCGCGATCATGATGAAGTGCGACATGTGCTACGACCGCACGTCGGTGGGCAAGAAGCCGATGTGCGCGACGGTGTGCCCGAGCCAGGCGCTGTTCTTCGGCACGCGCGACCAGGCGATCGCGCTCCGCCCGCGGTCGGCCCCCGCGAACACGTTCCGGTTCGGCGAGCAGACGATCACGACGCGCGTCAACGTCATGGTGCCACGCGGCGCGCGGCCCTCGCACGTCGACGTGACCGCCGCGATGCGCGACGAGCCTCACGCACGCGGCTTGCGGCTGCCGGTGATCGATACCGTCGATCCATTCGCCGAGGTGGAGGTCTAGATGGCAGACATCGATCCCCGGGTCGATAACGCGGCTCGCGAGGGCCTCGCAGGCACCACGCCCACCAGCGTCTACGAGCCCACGCGCGATCCCGAGGACGTGACCGTCGCGCCCGATCATCGGCCGATGGACGAGCAGCCGAAGTGGCGTCGCGACTTCGCGATCGACGTGCCCGAAGATAACTTCGTCGCGCGCCGCGACTTCGCCAAGTTCCTGGTACTCACCAGCGGCGCGTTCGTGGCAGGGCAGGCGTGGGTCGCGGCCAAGAGTCTCGTGCGCCGCCGCGACGCCGCGTCGCCGCGAATGAAGATCGCGTCGCTGTCTCGGCTTTCGCTCGGCAGCGCGATCATGTTCGCGTATCCGACCGGATCCGAGCCGTGCCTCCTGATCCGGACGCGCGACGGCCGGCTGCTCGCGTACAGCCAGAAATGCACGCACCTGTCGTGCGCCGTGATCCCGGAGCTCGATCGCGGCATCCTGCGCTGCCCGTGTCACGACGGCATCTTCGAGCTGTCGACCGGTCGCAACATCGCGGGGCCCCCGCCGCGCCCGCTGCCGGCGATCTCGATCGAGGTCGTCGGCGACGACGTCTACGCGACCGGGGTCGTGGAGCGGATGTCGTGAAGCCGCGGCGCCAGCTCACGCGCACCCAGCGCATCACGGTCGTCTACGGCGTGATCTGCTTCGTGCTGATCCTCGTGGTGCTCCAGCTGTGGCTGCTGACCGCGACGGTCGACGCCTATCTCGGCGGCGATCTCGGCCTGGTCTGGCCGGCGCTCGGCGCGAGCTCGGCGTGCCTGCTGCTGAACCTCGGGCTGTTGCGGTACCTCGCGAAGCTATGACGGCGGAGTCGCGGCTCGCCGGCATGCATCCGGCGTACTTCGCGCTCGTCATGGCGACGGGGATCGTGTCGCTCGCGTCCGAGCTGTTCGATCTGCATTCGATCGCGCTCGCGTTGTTCGGCGCCAACCTCGCGTTCTACCCCGCACTGTGGGTGCTGACGATCGCGCGCGTCGTGCGTCATCGCGATCGCGTTCGCGCGGACTTGACCGATCACGGCCGCGCGGTCGGGTTCTTCACGATCGTCGCGGCGAGCTGCGTGCTCGGCTCCCAGTGCCTGATCGTCGGCGAGCTCGTCACGCTCGCGCTGGTCCTGTGGTTTGCGGGGATCGTGCTGTGGGCATCGCTGGTCTACAGCGTGTTCGCGCTGCTGACGGTCAAGCTGGAGAAGCCCGCGCTCGCCGACGGCATCAACGGCGGCTGGCTGGTCAGCGTGGTCGCCGCACAGTCGGTGGCGGTGCTCGGCGCTCAGCTCGCGCCGCATCTCGGCGAGCACGCACCGGTCGTGCTCGTGTTCTCGCTCGCGATGTGGCTCGGCGGCGGGATGCTCTACCTCTGGATCATCTCGCTGATCTTCTATCGCTACACGTTCTTCACGATGGCGCCGTCGGATCTCGCGCCGCCCTACTGGATCAACATGGGCGCCGCGGCGATCTCGACGCTGGCCGGCGCGATGCTGGCGCTCGCCGCTCCGCTGTCGCCCGCGGTGCAACAGATCCTGCCGTTCGTACGGGGCCTGACCTGGATGTGGTGGGCGACGGCGACCTGGTGGATCCCGATGCTGCTGATCCTCGGCGTGTGGCGCCACGTCGTCCGCCGGTTCCCGCTGCGCTATGACCCGCTGTACTGGGGCGCGGTGTTCCCGCTCGGCATGTACACGGTGTGCACCGTCCGGCTATCGCGGGCGGCCGATGCAGCGTTCCTCATCGCGATCCCGCGCGTCTTCGTCTACGTCGCGCTCGCCGCCTGGATCGTCGCCGCGCTCGGCATGGCGGGGCACGAGCTGCGTCACGCGCGGTCCCGGCCGCGGCGCGCGACGTAGGCTCGCATCCCGGCCGATCGGAGCGAACGACGGCGCGCCGTCACACGAACAGCAGCGGGTGCCCGAGCGACGCCGCGAGCAGGCTCGCGCCCGCGAGCGCGACGATCACGACGATCGGTGCGACCGCCTTGGTGCGCCGGAACGCGGTCGGGTCCGGCGCGCGGCCGCGCACGATCGAGACGATCATCGGCAGCGGGATGATCAGCTGCAGCGCCGCGGAGCCGATGAACAGCTGGCGGAGCGGCGTCGGCAGGGTGAGCACGCCCGCCGCCGCGAGCACGACGATCGTCGCGTTGGCGATCATGCTGACGATCAGGCCCCACGTGCGCAGCCGGAGCAGACCGATCACGCCGACGATCATCAGCGGCACCACCATCACGACGGAGTAGCGGTGCTCGAACACGGCGCTGCCCGCGCCGAACCACGCCAGCCCGCCGGCATCCGCCATCGCCAGCACGAGCGCGACCAGCAGGGTGCCGCGAAACGCGACCGGCGTGAACCGCCCGCGACTGTCGAGCCCTCGGCTCCCCGCGGCGATCAGCGCGAGCGCGCTGCACGCCGCCGCGAACGCGGCGACGTGGCGGGCATCGCGGTCTCCGATCATCGCGACCAGCGTGCCGAGCAGCAGCATCGACCACCACGTGCCGCGCGCCAGGAGTTGCGCCGCGAGCGCGCGGCTCCAGATGAGGAGCGCCGCGACCCCCGGGACCGCGATCGTGGCGTACGTGAAGATGCGCTCGGCTGCACTGTCGTACGCGTGCGGCATCACGAGGTACAACCGGATCGCGATCGCGAGCGAGGCAGCGCACGCGACGGCGAGGCGAATCCTGGGTTTGATCGCAACCATGGTGCTATGCAACGCACGACCGGCTCGATCCGTTGCAACTGCGCTCTCGAATGGCGCAAGTGTCCGTCACCGCTGGCGGCGCGGTCACGTGCCGTGCAGGATCGTTCCGGCGGCGCCGACGGCAAACACCTCGCCGTCGGGTGCGGCCCAGATCCCCGCGAGCGTGGGCGTGCCGGCGGGCAGCACCGCGTCGGTGATCCCGGTGCCGTCGTAGAGCACGATCTTGCCGGCGGAGCTCGCGTCCGAGCCGACGCCCATCACGCGTGTCCCCGACGTCCCGGAGACCCCGTCCAGCGTCCCGCTGAACCCGGTCGAGAGCCACGCCCAGTCCGCACCGCTCCAGCTCGCGAGCCGGCTGTCGCCGCCTCCGTTGTAGTTGCGGTCGCTCGCGAACATCACCTGCGGGCTCGCGCTCCAGAACGCGGTCACCGCCGGTCCGGCGCCGCTGCCGAGCGGGGTCAGCTGGCTGCCATCCCAGCGCTGGCCGGGACAGCCGGCCAGCAGGATGTCGTCGCTCGCGCGCGCGAGCACGCCGTCCCAGCCGATGCAGGCGGCGTCGACCGTGGTGCTGACCACCTGCGCCACCGTGCCATCGGGCGCGACGTGATACAGCGCGAGCGGCGCCGCGACCTCCTCGATCTGGAAGCAGCCGACGTAGGCGCCCGCGCCGGGTTGCGGAGGCACCGACATCCCCATCGGCTGGCCGAGGTCGCACACCGGCTGGCTCGACAGGTCGGCGATCTGGGTCCAGCTCGCGCCGTCGAAGCGCAGCACCTGCTCGTCGGCGAGGAGGTAGACGTCGTCTGGACCCGTGCCTCGCACCGGGCCGAGCGACACGCCGGTCACGCTCGCCGGCAGCGAACGCACCTCCCACTCGGTGCCGTCGTAGAACACCGCGACGTTCTGGAACCCGACCGCCCACACCGCGTCGGGGCTCGAGCCCCACACCGAGAACAGGTCGAGCTCGGTGTTGCTGGTCATCGCGGCCCAGTGTCCCGGCGGCGCGAGCGCCCCGGTGTCGGCGACGACCGCATCGCCGTGGCCATCCGCGGCGGCGGCATCGGGGGCATGCGCGGCGTGTCCGCCGCCGCACGCCGCCACGATCGCTATTGAGAGAGGTTCAATAGGGCGCATCGTGCCGTTCTAGCAGCTCGCGCGCGCCGGGCTTGCAACAGCTGCGTGACCTAGCGCTGGTGCAGCGGCTGCACGCGCAACCCCTGCCAGGTGACCTTGGCCTTCTGGTACGCGCCGCCGAACGGCGGCGGACCGCTCGCCGGCCCGATCACGTAGTCGGCGCGCCGGTTCGCGCGCTCGTCGACGTTGTCGGCGGTCTTGACCTTCGGCACGTCCTCGCCGAACCCGGCGACGAGGATCGGCACGGTGATGCCGTGACGCTGGAAGTACATGCCGATCGCGATCGCGCGCGCGAGCGAGAGCGCGCGATTCTTGGCGGACGGGCCGACCGTGTCGGTGTGGCCCGCGACGTAGAGCCGCAGCTTCATGAATTTGCCGGCCTTCGCGATCACGGCCTGGATGCTGGCGACGCTGTCGTCGAGCTTGGACTGCTCGCTCGCGTCGATCTCGGCGCTGTTGGTCGCGAAGTTGACGTCCTCGTGCGCGATCTCGACCGACCACGGGATCAGCTGGACGTCGGTCGCCGCACCGTCGCTGGCCGACACCCGCAGCTGGAGCATCATCACGCGCTGGTCGGCCGGCTGTGTCCACGTGATGGTCAGCCAGCCGGTCTCGCCGGCGTAGCTCGCCGCGCCGCTGCCGAGCGGGCGGCCGTCCTCGCCGAGCGCGGTGATCGACGCGCTGGTGATCGCGCGCGACGGCTTGAACTGCAGCACGTGCTTGTCGAGATCGAGGTGCGCCGCGTCGTAGCTGACGTGGATCGACGCCGGCGCGGCGAGGGCGGGGGCGGCGAGCGCGAGGACGACCAGGAGGCTCCGCACGCGTCCAGTCTAGCCCGACGCGGCGAGGCGCTGGCCGAGCTCGTCGCGCTCGGCGGGAAACATCCCGGGCAGGCCCGACCAGAAGTGCAGCAGGGCAGCCTCGTAGCACACGCCGCCGGAGCTCGGCCGCGCGCGGTCGAGCATCAGGAACGCGGCGTAGACGTCGAGCGCGATCCACGGCTGCTCGCGCGCGAGCCACGCGAGCGCGACGATCGCCGCCTCGGTCGACCAGTCGCGCGGGCCGTGCAGCAGCGACATCAGCGCGGCGCGGCGCGCGCTGCCATCCCACCCCGCGTCGAGGTGTGCGAGCGTGCACGCGACCGTGTGCTGGACGCGAAACACCCAGTCGAACGCGTCGCGCTCGGGCGGCAGCGGAGGCGGATGGACGACGCACGCCAGCAGCGCCCGGGCCGACGACGGGCCGAGCTGGCGCGCCAGGCGGCTCGCCCGCGCCCACACCAGCTCGGCATCGTAGCGACCGGTCGCGAGCTCGGCGATGTGCGCGAGCACGTCCGGCGGCGGAGGATCGACCGCCGGCACGAGCACGTCGCCGTCGCGCTTCCACAGCACGTGCGCCACCGGCGCGACCGGCTCGCGCGGATCCGGCGTGGCGACGTGGCTGTACGCGACGTCGATCCGCACGCCGGGAAACACCAGCGCCGCGGCGACGAGGTTGCTCGGCGCCTCGACGTCGCTCAGCGCGAGCGACTTGAGCGTGGAGCCCTTGCTGCTGGCGTGGCGCAGCGCCTTCGCGGTCGCGTCGCTGACCGCGGGCAGCGAGCCCGCGTACCAGCTCTGCCGCCAGCGCAGGCTCTGCGCCCGCCGGTTCCCGGCCTTGGCCAGCCGGTCGAGCGCGTCGCTCAGCTTCGGCGCGCGGCACCACACGAGCGACGCGGTGGCCCAGGCGTGGCCGGGCTCGCGCGCCAGCACCTCCTCGTAGACCGCCGCGGCCTTGTCCCATCGCTCGAGATCGAACCAGGTGTCGCCGAGCTCGAGCAGCGCCGTGACGTCCTTGGGGTCGAGCGCGGCGGCGCGGCGAAAGCATGGCTCGGCCTCGTCCGGCCGCCCGGCCTGGCGCAGCAGCAGCCCCTCGGCGACGTGGCTGTGCCAGCCCGGCGCCTGCTGCACGGCGCTGCGCGCGAGCGCGAGCCCTTCGTCGAACAAGCCGGCCTTGCGGTGCAGCCCACACGCGGCCATGGCGAGCTCGGGGGTGCTGGCCCGGGCACGCAGGTAGCGCGCCACCAGCGCCGCGAAGCGACGCGCCTGATCGAGGCGCGTCGCGGTGAGCGCCTTGGCCTCGCTGAACCGCGGCAAGGCGTTCATGAACAGCAGGGCCGCGGTCTCGGGCGTGAGGTCCTCCACCGCACCGGGGCGCTCGAGCCAGTCGAGCGCCCAGGTCTCGAGGTAGTTGGCCGAGGGCTTGGCGCGCACCACGTCGCAGAGCAGCCGCACCGCCGGATCGAGCTCTCCGCGCCGCGCGCGGCACCACGCGCGCAGCGCCTCGTGCGCGAAGAAGCGCTGCTCCGAGGTGGGAATCAGGGTCTCGAGATCGCCGCCGTGGGCGCGCTCGTACTCGGCGAGCAGCGCGTTCCATTCCTCGTGCGCGGGGTCGAGCGCGAGCAGGCACGACAGATGATCGAGCCCGTGCCGGAGATCCTTCTGCTCCGCCAGGCCGGTGCGCGCCATGAGGTAGTCCATCTCCGCGCTACCCTGCCGCATCGACAGCGACCCGCCCTTCGCGCCCGTATCGAGCACGCGCCTCAGCTCGGACATCGGAGTGACGTCGTTCACGCGCGCAGCCTATCACCGGCGCCGCGACGCGCCGGATGAGTCCCGACGGAATCTGCCGCGTCGCCGCCTCAGTTCGACATCGCGCCCTGCGCGATCCAGCGCCGCACGGTATCGCGCGTCGCGACGGGGAGCGGCTCGCTGCCATCGGACGGCATCAGGTGCATGCAGCTGCCGCCCGTGCACGCGGACTCGTACGCGCACTGATCGCCGTCGAGCTTGTGCATCAGGTAGCTGTTGCCGGGATCGTCGGCGCTGACGAACGCCATGCCGGAGAGCTCGCCGCTCGGCTTGCCGACGAGGTTGGCGTACACGGTGGAGGCGTCGGCGGTCATCGCCGACTCCTGCCCGAGGAACAGCCCGCCCTGCGGCGAGCTCGTCGTGCCGTGACAGATCGTCGACCCGCAGCTGTGATTGAAGATCGGCATCACGTCCGACTTGAACGACACCGCCGGCGACATCAGATCGGTGGTCGACGGCACGACGTAGAGCGGACAGGTACCGGTGACCCCGCCGTCGAGGCCACTGCCCACGCCGGGGGGCGAGGTCCCGCACGCGGCGAGCACGATGGCGAGGAGCGAGCAACGCAGGTGTTCGGACATGACGACTCCTGGCGGCGCGGAGCGCGCCGGTTCGGTGGCGAACGATCGTGCCGGGCTCAGGTCAGCGCGCCGGTGATGACCTTGCCGGACGTGATCGCGCTGTCGATGAAGCCCTGATCGGCACCGACCGCCGCGAGCACGGTCTTGCCGAACGAGGCGAGCGTGTCGACCGGGGCGATGTCGCCGGAGCCGTCGGGCGCCGCGGCGCCGGTGGTCGAGACCATCGACGTCGCGCCGTAGTCGGTCGCGGTCGTCATCACGCCGCCCCACACCCCGCCCTTGAACGGCTTGCCGATCGCGATCGAGACCTGGTGGTCGGGGTTGTGCTGCCGGCCGTTCGCGTTCTGCGGCGTCAGGTTGCCCGGCCCGAGCGTGCGGCCGAACACGTTGAGCGTGATGAACGAGACCTTGTCCTGCAGCCCCGCGGCCTGCAGCTGCGACATCAGGCTCGCGATCGACTGGACGCCGCTGACCGTCTGCGTCGCCTCGGCCACGAGGTCGATGTCGGTGTGGTTGTCGCCGCCGAACGGGATGTGGATCGCGATCACCGGCGACACGTTCATCTGGACGAGCGCGATCGCGGCGGTGATCTGATCGGCCACGGTGTTGCCGGTGATCCCGGCGACCGTGTCGAGCAGCGACTGGTTGATGCTGCGCAGCTCGGTCTGCGACGCGATCAGCGAGTCGAGGTACGCCTGCTGCGCGGTGGTGGCGCTCGAACGGAACAGATCGCTGAGCTGCTGCAGCGTCTGGTCGCGCAGCGGCCGGAGGTTGTGCGGATCCGCCGCGCTGGTCAGCGTCGCCTTGAGCGCCTGCGGCGGGATGGTCGGCAGGTTCTGGCCGCCGAACGTCAGCGCCTCGCTCGGCGTGCTCGCGCCGAGCGAGATCGGCTGGACCTGGATCGTGCCGAGGCACGGCGCGAGCGTCTTGGCGAGCAGCGACGGCAGCATCTCGGTCGGCGCGGTCGCGCCGTTGAGCTGCAGCACCTGCGGCTCCTTCGGGTGGACCGGGGTGTTGGTCATCATGTGGAAATAGCCGACGTCGGGGCCGAGCTGCGACCACACCGATGCGGCGGTGTACTGCTGCCCGCCGACCGTGACCTGCCCGGGCGCGATCCCGGCCGGCATGCCCGCGATGCCCGGGTCGGGGTGGACCACGGACGGGTCGGTGTACGACACGCCCGGGCAGTTGGTGTTGATCGGATCGCCGTACTGCGACGTCGACAGGATGAAGAACTGCGCCTTGTCGGGGGTCGCGCAGGTCGGCGTCGAGGTGTCGGCGAGCGCGCGAGGTCCGCGCGTCAGGATGCCGACCGGCAGCCCGGTCGCGAGCGCGCGCAGCCCGACGTAGCCCGAACCGAACAGCAGCGAGTGCAACAGCGTGCGGCGTTTGATCTGCATGGCAGCTCCTTACATCCCCACGCCGACGAAGGTCGGCGAGAGACACGCGACGGTGAAGGTGGATTGCAACGCCTCGCTCGGCGAGGCACCGGCGGCGAGCGACGCGTTGTAGTGCGCTTGCAGCGCCGCGATCGCGCCCGCCGAGCGCGGATCCGATGGCATCACCGCCATCATCGTCGACACGAACCCGGCGATCGCGGTGTCGGGATCGGTGCTCACCCAGCCCAGCGTGCTCTGCGCCGAGTCGATCACCATCGGCGCGATCGTCTGGCAGATGTTCTCGAGCGCGGCGCGATAGAACAGCGTCGGCTGGGTCGGCAACGCGGGCGCCGCGGCACCACGGCCGTAGCCGTCGGACGGCAGGCCGGTGACGATCGATGCGATCGGCGACGGATTCTTCAGGTTGGTCACCGTGGCGTCGAGCCCGCAGATGTCGACGAACCCGAGCCGGTTGTCGAGCGCGGCGCACAGGTGATCGCGGCGCGACACCGCGACGACCTCGCCGTTGCTGTCCCACGTCTTGGTCTCGCTCGCGTTGGTGACGAGCGGCGACGCCATGAGCTCGCCGACCAGCGTGTTCCACTGGAAGCCCGAGGTCTTGAAGTCGGCGACGATCTGGATGAAGGTCGGATCGGTCGGATCGCACGGCGCCGAGTTCGCGTAGTAGCAGAGCTTCTCGGCCCACGCCTGCGCGACCAGCGGATGGCTCGCGAGCTGGGTCGCGAAGTCGTCGATCGTCGCGACCGGGGCGATCACGCCCTGGAACGCGAACAGGCCGGGCTGCGCGATCAAGCTCGGATCGGTCTGCGGATAGCCGAACCAGGTGTAGGTCGCCGACAGGATCGAGCGCGTCGGATCGAGCAGCTGGTGGCAGCCGTAGCACGAGCTGCCGGGCTGGGCGTGCGCGCTGTCGAGCCCGGGCGTGGTCGCGGGCGCGGTCGGGTCGGTGCCGTCGATCGCCGTGCCGGTCGCCACGATCAGCGCCTGGTTCGCGATCACGCGCATCTGGTTGCTCGAGTTGGTCGGCCAGTTCGCGAAGAACGCCGGCGTCGAGAAGAACCCGGGGTGGGGGGTCCTGAGCACGAGCTCGCTCGCGCCGCGGAACGCCGCGATGTTGGCGAACAGCGGCGGCTTCTCGCCGGGGTTGGGCGGGCGCATCGTGACCATCGTCCAGCTCGTGAAGTCCGTGCTCTGGAGCTGGGTCTGCGTGCCGGTGCCCGGCCGCGTGATGCAACGGGTGACCCCGTCGCTGCCGAGATGGCCGGGGATCTCGCCGAACAGCAGCTCCTCGATCGTGAGGCTGTCGCTCGACGCGGTGAACGAATGCAGGTTGTTGCAGACGTCCTGCGGGTAGTGGAGCGCCGAGAGCCCGGGCACGTACCAGTGCATGTAGCTCGTGCTCTGCGGGTCGAGCGTGTCCGACAGCGCGACCGGCGTGGTGTCCTCGACCGTGAGCGGCACGCCGGCCTTCCTGTTCGCCGCGGCCAGCGGGTCGGTGACCGTGCCGTCGTCGGCGACGGTGCGCTCGTCGAGGAACGCGTAGAGCTGCGCCAGCGCGGGCGTCATCATCAGCGTCTTGGTCGTGAACGCGTTGGTCAGCGGTTGACCCGACGCGACCATGGTGTTGACCGTGCGGGCCAGGCTCTCGCTCATGTTCTGCACGAGCAGCGGCACCGCGGGGCCGACCTCGAGCCCGTTGGGCGGGATCTGGTTGGCGAGATCGACGCCCGTGATCTGTCCCTGCTGGAACGCGAGCTCGAAGAACTTCTGCATCTTCTGCGTGTACTGCGGCAGCGCGATCCAGCCGGTCACGAGCCCGGGCAACGCCGTCGGATCGGCGACCACGGCCTGGACCTCCGCGTCGGTCGGCGGCAGCCCGACGAGGATGTTCTTGACCTTGGCGACGTACACCGCGGGCGGATCGGGCTGGAACACGATCCCTGCGTCCGGGGGTGGCTTGTGCGAGTCGCTGTTACAACTCGCGAGCACGGCAAAGACAACGAGCGTGCGCCTCATGCGCGTCGCGCAGAGCAACCGCCCTGCCAAGCGCGCAGCTGCCCGAAACAGCGCACGACACCGCCGTCCAGCGTCACGTGCAGGGATCGCCGGGTGCGAGATCGTGCACGGCCAGCGGAACCTCGAGGTCTCGACCGGCGCGCTCCGACGGAGCCGGCGATCGCGGCCGGTCGCGTCCGCCTCCGCTGGCGTGGAGCGCGAGCGACGGTCGCGTCGACGGGCGCGTCGCGGAATCCGACGCTCGTGTGGAGATCGGACACGGCACCACGAGGTGCCGTCGCGAGGCTCGACAAGCGCGGCGTCACTGCCAGCGCGTTCAGGTCAGCGGCTCGTCGGATCGCAGCCTCGGTGCCCGAGCGCGCGCGTGCGCGTCCGCGCGACCGCGGGCCGCACCGGGGATGGGAGCTGCGGCGCGCGCGTCTCCGGCGCGAGCGCGATCGGTCCGGGTGCGCCGCCCGGCTTCGGCCATTCGCGCGAGCCGCGCGCGATCCGGCGGCCGCTCGCGATGCGAGGACCGAGGAACTGGGCGACCTCCATGATCGTGTTCGCGTCCGGCTCGAGGCGCTTGGCGATGCCGTCGATCGTGACCACGCCGAGCAGCACGAGCGACAGCTCGGGCATCGGGCGGATGCCGTGCTTGCGCGCGAGCGCGAACAGCCGCGCGACGATCGTGCCGACCTCGAGCCGCCCGATCGAGAGCTCGCGCAGCCCCGCGATGAGCTGCTCGGCATCGGCCGCGACCGCAGCCCAGTCGGTCGTCGCGAGATAGTGGTGGTACGTCTGGAGGTGTGCCACCAGGTCGCGCGCGTCGCCGAGCACGATGCAGCGCGTGAAGTCGATGACCTTGTCGATCACGTCGGGCGGCAGGTACTTCACGAGGCCGACATCCACCAGCACGACGCTGCCGTCGTCGCGCACGAGGATGTTGCCGGGGTGCAGGTCGGCATGCACGAGCCCGTGGTCGAAGCACATCGCGAAGAACGCGTCGCGCAGCGCGCGGGTGACCTGGTCCTTGTGCTCGGGCCGCACGCGATCGATCGTCACGCCGTGCACGAACTCCATCACGAGCACGTCGTTCGTGGAGTAGCGGGCGTACACGCGCGGAAACCCGATCGTGCTCGCTCCGCCGAACTCGCGCCGGAACCGCCGGTAGTTGCGCGCCTCGAAGCGCAGCTCGGTCTGCGCGACGATGCCCGCGATCAGGCTCCGCGCGTGGCCGATGACATCCGCCGCGCGCGCGCGCGCCGACAGCGCGTGCGCGATGTGCGCGAGCCACAGCACGAGCCGCGCGTCGCGCCGGATGCGCGCGCGCACGCCCGGCCGCAGGACCTTGACCGCGACCTCGTCGCCCTCGAGGAGCACGCCGCGGTGGACCTGCGCGATGCCACCGGCCGCGACCGGCACGCGATCGAGCTCGCGGAAGCGCGTCTCGATCGGGCAGCCGAGCTCGCGCTCGAGCGTCGCGCGGACGCGCCGATACGAGAACGGCGGCACGCGATCCTGCAGCGTGCGGAGCTCCGCGATCACCCCGGCGGAGAACACGTCGGGCCGCGAGCTCGCGATCTGCCCGATCTTGACGAACGTCGCACCGAGCCGCGCGAACGACCAGCGCAGCAGCTGGCCGCGCTGCCGCGCGCGGTGCTCGGCGCGCGCGGCGCGATCGCGGATCGCGAGCCGGCGCAGCGAGCCGGTCGAATACGCGAGCACGCACAGCAGCGCGACGCACGTGATGGCCACCGCGCGAGCGACGCTCGCGATCGCACCTCCAGCGTGCGCCACGGCCTTCACGTTTTCACCATACGCTTCGCAGCGAGCTCGATCGCTGACAGGTTGTCGCACGAACGCTCTGCGCGACGCGCGAGAGCTGCGGCGCTCCTCGATCGCGCACGCCTTGCGAGCCATCTGCGCGCATCGCGAGCCTTGCGCGATCCGGCGCGGCGTGGGCTGGTCTGCGAGATGCACGATCGACCACCAACGGGCCTCGCTGCGGCTCGACACGCTCCTCCAAGGAGATCGACCTCCTGTGCTCGCTGGAAAGACGATCGGGCTGCTCGCGGTGCTGGCCATCGGCGGTGTGACAGGTGCGATCGGCGTGCTGGTGTCCGCGAGCCGTACGACGCGGCACGCCGGCGAGCGGCCGGCTTCGTGGCTCGCGCCGGTCTCGCAGGCCCGCCCTCGCGTGCGCCTCAAGAGCGCCGACGACGTCCGCCGCGCGTCGCTGCACCGCGCGCACCTCGAGGCCTCCGAGCGGGTCGAGTGCGCGAGCTGTCACGACATGCGCTCGAGCGAGTTTCACGCACCGCCGGTCGAGCGGTGCCTGTCGTGCCATGCGGGTCACGAGCCCTCGGTCCATCGCGGCGCGGCCGAAGCCGCGTGCCTCACCTGCCACGACTTCCTGCTCGCGAACGACGCGGGCAAGCACGCGCGCGACTGCGAGTCCTGCCACGCGCGCGATCAGGGCTCGCACCCGGCGATCGGGATTCACGCGAAGCAGGACTGCCAGGCGTGCCACGCGGTGCACCCGCGGCGCGACGCGAAGCCAGCCGATTGCCTGAGCTGTCACGACGGCCGTGCCACGGGGCATCCGGCCGGCGGCTCGGGCCGCGCGGTGTGCCTCGTGTGTCACGCGCCGCATCGCCCGGCCGCCGAGGCGCTGTCGGGCTGCGAGTCGTGCCACGTGGATCGCGGACGCGAGCTTCCCGCCGCGGTCCGGATCCCCGCGACCGCGCTGTTCGCGGGGCACGACCGCTGCGTCCAGTGCCACACCGGGCACGCGTTCACGCGCGCGTCGGTCAAGCCGTGCCGCGACTGTCACCTCGACAAGCACGTGCTCGCGTCCGACAAGGTCGCCGCGCACGCGGCGTGCACGAGCTGCCACGATCCGCACGCGGCGAAGGCGCCGCCGGTCGCGCGCTGCATGGCGTGCCACCCGCAGATCGCCGCGAGCTCGCGCCATCCGCACGATGCGCTCGGTCGCGACTGCATCGGGTGTCATCCACCGCATGACGATCTCGGGCCCTCGCGCGTCGCGCTCGGTTGCACCGATCGTTGTCACGCGAACAAGCGCGAAGCGGTGCACGGCACCGCGACCTGCGGCGATTGCCACGTGCGCCATCGCTTCCTGCCCGAGCAGACCGGCCCCGCGCTGTGTCTCGGCTGTCACGCCAAGGCGCTCGGTCGCGCACCGGCCATCGTGACGTCGGAGGGTCACGCGCGCTGCACGAACTGCCACACGACCGCCGCCCATCGCCCCGCCGCGGCGCGGCCGCCGTGCGGCACCTGCCACGAGGCCGAGGCCTCGACCGCGCCTGCCGGTCATCGCGACTGCAAGCTGTGCCACGACGTGCACTCCGGTCAGCGCCGGCCCGTGGCCGCGCGGTGCGAGGGCTGCCACGCCGATCGCGCGCACACGCCGCACGCGAGCATCCCGGGCAGCTGTCGCGCGTGCCACCGGCCGCACGGCCCGGGCGGTCCGGAGGTGCGGCCGGCGTGCACGAGCTGCCACGCGCCCGCGAGCCTCACCGGCCTGCACCTGTCGCCGGGGCACGCGACCTGCGCCGCGTGCCACACCGCGCACGCGCCGGAGGTCACCGGACGCGAGCCGTGCCTGCGCTGTCACACCGATCGCCGCGAGCACGAGCCCACCGCGCGCGTGTGCCAGGCGTGCCACCCCTTCCGCGGAGCGTCGCGATGAACGCCGCGCTCGCCCTCGCCGCGTGCGCGCTCGCCGGCGCGTGTGGCCGAGCGCCGCACCCGCCGGATCAGCCGATCGCGTTCAACCACGCGCTCCACCTCACGGTCGAGCTCGATGGGCGCACGCTGCAGTGCATCGACTGTCATGCCGGCGCCGAGCGGCGCGAGCACGCCGGTCTGCCGGCGATGCGCGACTGCCTGCGCTGCCACGTGCGCCCGCAGCTCGGCGCGAGCGGCCAGCCGAACCCGCGCGAGGCGCGCGTGCGCGAGCTCGCCGCGGCCGGACCGGTGCGCTGGATCCAGATCACGCGCAACCCGGGTCACGTGTACGCGCCGCACCGCGCACACGTCGGGATCGCGAAGCTCGCGTGCGAGGAGTGCCACGGCGACGTGCGGGCGTGGACCGTGCCGCCGACCGAACCCGTGCAGCGCTTGCTGCACATGACCGAATGCATCGCCTGTCACCGCGAGCACGGCGCATCGACGCGATGCGGCGCGTGCCACCGCTAGGAGCACCGCGTGAGCAAACACCATCCCACGGATCCGACGAGACGACGAGCACTCGCAGGCATCGGCGCCGCCGCCGCCGTGCTCGTCCCGGCGTGCCGCCGCGGCTGGGTGCCCCCCGAAGACGATCCGACCTCGCGCTCGCAGGTAAAGCCGTACGTGCCGGGCGCCGATGACTACGCGACCTACGAGGAGCGGTGGTTCGCGTCCACCTGCGCGCAGTGCCCCGCGGGCTGTGGCATCCGCGTGCGGGTCGTCGAGGGCCGCGCCGTGCGGATCGAGGGCAATCGGGCGAGCCCGGTCAACCGCGGCGGCATCGGCGTGCGCGGCCTGTCGGGGCTGCAGGCGCTCTACGATCCGGATCGCGTACCCGGGCCGCTCGCGCGGGTCGGCGGGGCGCTCGTGCCGGTGTCGTGGAACGACGCGCTCGGCCGGCTCGCGGCCGCGCTGCGCGAGCTCCGCGCGCGCGCGCCCGAGAAGCTGCTGGTGATGTCGGGGAACGAGCGCGGGTTCGTGCACGAGCTGCTCGCGCGGCTGTGCGAGGCGTTCGGTACGCCGAACTTCGTCGACGGCACGCCGGGGCACAGCGCAGCGCTGCAGCGCGCGATGGAGCTGACGCTCGGCGTGCGCGAGGCGCCCGCGTTCGGCTGGGCCGAC
>DATJAE010000321.1:0-4011 GCA_035516595.1 Kofleriaceae bacterium
GCGGACCTCGCGCTGCTGGTCGACGCGATCCTCGACCAGCTCGGGATGGCGGCGCACCCGCTCGCCGACACGCTGCGCACGCCGTCGTTTCGCGCCGCGCTCGCCGGCCATGCCTGGCCGGGCAACGTGCGCGAGCTGCGCAACTACCTCGAGCGCTGCCTGGTGCTGCGCATGCCGACGCCGCCTGGCGCGGCGCCGCCGCCCGTGGATCCCGCGCCCGCCGCAGGCCCGGAGCCGCTGCGGCTCGCGCGCGAGCGCTGGACGCGCGTGTTCGAGCACGCCTACCTGGTCGAGTTGCTCGCGCGTCACGACGGCAACGTCACGGCGGCGGCGCGCGCCGCCGGGGTCGATCGCATCCACCTCTACCGGCTGCTCTGGCGCAACGGCCTCAGGTGACCGGCAAGCCGAGCTCGTCGAGCTCGCGCTGGCGCAGCGGCAGCTCCTCGCGCAGGAAGAACTCGTCGAGCTGGGGCGGGGCGACCGCGGTGCCGGCGAGCATCGCGTGGACCTGGCCGCGGTGATGGATCTGGTGCTGGAGCAGGTGGAGCAGCACGTCGCCCGCGCGCTCGTGCTGGACGTGGTCGGCGCGCTCGAGCGCGACGTCGCTGTCCAGATCCTCGGGGCGCATGGCCTCGACCAGCGCGATCAGCTTGCGATCCGATGCGCGCTGTGCGGCGGCGAGCGGCGCGAGCTCGGCGAACGGCTCCTCGCTGGCGAACACCACGCGGCCGCGGCCCTCGCGGGCGAGCGCGTCGAGGTAGTACCAGTCGACGATCAGGATGTGGTTGAGCGTCTTCATGATCGTCGGGAAGAAGCTGGTGCGGGTCGCGTGCAGGTCCGGGAGTGACAGCCGCGCGCACGCGGCGAGCAGGCGATGGTTCGACAACGCGTTGTTGCGCGCGAAGCCGCGGACGATCGAGAGCGCATCCATGCCCGGCGCGGTAGCATGCGGGCCGATGCGCTACAAGACACTCGGCCGCACAGGGCTATTCGTCTCGGAGATCTGCCTCGGCACGATGACCTACGGAGGCAAGGGCTTCTGGGAGGTGATCGGCAAGCTCGGGCTCGACGCGGTGGCCGGCCAGCTGCGCGCCGCGTTCGACGCCGGCGTCAACTTCATCGACACCGCGAACGTCTATCACGAGGGCGAGAGCGAGAACCTGGTCGGCCAGGCGCTCAAGAAGCTCGGCACGCGGCGCGACGACGTCGTGATCGCGACCAAGGTGTTCGGGCGCACCTCGCCGAACGTCAACTCCGCGGGGCTGTCGCGCAAGCACATCTTCGATCAGGTCGATCACAGCCTGCGCCGGCTGCAGATCGATTACATCGATCTCTACCAGACCCACGGCGTCGACCCGGTCACGCCGATCGAGGAGACGGTCGACGCGCTCGACGCGCTGGTCCGCGCGGGCAAGGTCCGCTACGTCGGGTTCTGCAACCTGCCGGCGTGGCGCGCCGCCAAGGCGCTCGCGGTCGCCGATCATCACGGCAAGGCGCGGTTCGTCTCGGCGCAGATGTTCTACGCGATCGCGGCGCGCGACATCGAGCGCGAGATCGTGCCGCTGTGTCAGGCCGAGGGGCTCGGCATCATGCCGTGGTCGCCGCTCGCCGGCGGCTTGCTGTCGGGCAAGTTCAGCAAGGACGGTGGGCCGAGCGACGCGCGGCGCGCGCAGTTCGACTTCCCGGTGGTCGACAAGAACCGCGCGTTCGCGTGTGTCGACGCGATGCGGCCGATCGCGCAGCGCCACGACGCGTCGGTCGCGCAGATCGCGCTCGCCTACCTGCTCGCCAAGCCCGCGGTGACCTCGGTGATCATCGGCGCGAAGACCGACGCGCAGCTCGCCGACAACCTCGCCGCCGTGCGGATCACGCTGACCGCCGAGGACGTGGCCGCGCTCGACGCGGTGAGCGCGCTGCCGCCCGAGTATCCGGGCTGGATGGAGGCCTGGCAGGCGCGGCTGCGCTTCGTCGACGGCATGCAGCGCTAGCTGCGCCACCACAGCTCGGTCTCGCACGCGTGCGCCGGCCGGTGGGTCGCCGGCATCGCGCCGCGCGCCGGCTCGCGGCGTGGACCGCGACCATGAGACGTCATCCGCGGCGCGGCATCGCAGCGGGCTCGGATCCCCTGGATCCGGCGCAGGCATGGTACAGAGGTCGCCGGATCCGCAACGGAAATGTCATGGCCGACGCCGAGCTAGCCGAAACGCTTCGCCGATCCGTGGTGAAGCTGTTCACCGTGATCAAGGAGCCGAACTACTACAAGCCGTGGGAGCTGTCGTACCAGCACACCTCGGGTGGCTCGGCGTGCATCATCGACGGCCGGCGCATCCTGACCAACGCGCACGTGGTCGCGCACCAGCTCTACGTCCAGGCGCTCAAGCCGGGCGACGCGAAGAAGTACACCGCGCGCGTGCTCCACGTCGATCACGACACCGAGACCGCGCTGCTGACGGTCGACGACGCGGCGTTCTTCGACGGCACGCTGCCGGTCAAGCTCGGCCAGCTGCCGCCGCGCAACGCCGACGTCACGGTCTACGGCTTTCCGATCGGCGGCAACGAGCTGTGCGTCACCGCGGGCGTGGTGTCGCGGATCGAGGTGCGGACCTACACCCACTCGCAGCGCAACCTGCTCGCGCTCCAGACCGACGCCGCGATCAACCCGGGCAACAGCGGCGGCCCGGTGTTCATGGACGGCGAGCTGGTCGGCATCGCGTTCCAGTCGTACAAGCGCAAGGATCTCGAGAAGGCCGGGTACGTCGTGCCGATCCCGGTGATCCGCCACATGCTCGACGATCTCGGCGACGGCGAGATCACCGGCGTGCCGGATCTCGGCGTGTACTGGCAGAAGATCGAGAACGCCGCGCTGCGCGACTATCTCGGGCTCGCCGCGGATCAGACCGGCGTGCGGATCTCGCGCGTGCTGCCCGGATCGTCGGCCGACGGCGCGCTCGCGATCGACGACGTGATCGTCTCGATCGACGGCGTCGCGGTCGCGTGCGACGGCACGATCGCGCTGCGCGAGCACGATCGCGTGCAGTTCGAGCACCTGGTGAGCTGCCGCCAGGTCGGCGAGACGATCGAGGTCGCGGTGCTGCGCGGCGGTGCGCCGACCCGCGTGACCGTCACGCTCGCGCCGTACGTGTCGCTGGTGCCGCTGCCGCGTCCGGATCGCCGGCCGACCTACCTGGTGTTCGCCGGCCTGGTGATCACGCCGCTCAGCTACGAGTACATGCACGAGTGGGACTGGGCCAAGGACCACCACCGCTACGGCACGTTCTTCTACGAGACGTTTCCGTCGGCGCGCCGCAAGCAGATCGTGCTGCTCCGCGAGGTGCTCGCGCACCACTGCAACCTCGGCTACCACCAGATGAAGGACGCGGTGATCGAGCGGATCAACGGCGTCGAGATCGGCGAGATCCGCGACGTCGTGCGCGCGCTCGCCGCGCCGCTCGGGCGCCATCACGTGATCGAGACCGACTACCACGGCTCGCGCAGCGAGTCGCACCGCTCGGACTACCAGTCGTCGTACGGCACGCGGATCGTGCTCGACGCCGCCGAGGCCGAGCGCGCCACCGCCGACATCCTGGTCGAGCACGCGATCCCGAGCGATCGCTCAGCCGATCTTCGCTAGCGCGCGCAGCGCGTCGGGATCGTCGACCGACAGCGTGATCCGGTCGGTGCGGCGGACGCGGCCGAGCAGGCGGCGGACCTCGGCCGGCGCGCGCAGCTCGAGCATGACGTTCGGCCCCATGAGCGAGAGGTCGAGCGCATCGCGGCGCTTGCCGTCGACCGCGACGATCGCGGCGATGTCGGCGAGCGGCACCGCGGCGCGCGCGACCAGGCCGCGCTCGATCACGATCGTTCCAGCGACCACGCGCAGCGGCGCCAGCCGGACCGCGTGGGCGTGGCCGACCAGCCAGATCAGGCCGTAGACCGACAGCACGGTCGAGACGATCGCCACGCGCGGCGCGACCTGGGCGAGCACGACGTGCAGCAGGGTGGTCTCGATCA
>DATJAE010000322.1:0-3466 GCA_035516595.1 Kofleriaceae bacterium
GGCCTCGATCACGCCGGCGTGATCGGCGTTGATCTCCGGAACCATCATCGGCACGTCGGGGGTCCAGCGGTGCGCCGAGTTGTTCGACACCACCGGGGTCTCGGCGCGCGCGTAGTCTTCCTCGAGCTTGGCGGTCGCTTCCTTGGCCATGTCGACCGCGCAGAACACGAAGTCGACGCGCTCGGCGATCTGCCCCACCTGCGACGCGTCGCCGACCACGAGCGTGCCGATCGCGGGCGGCACCGCGGTCGGGAGCGTCCAGCGCCCGGTGACCGCCTCGGCATACGCCTTGCCGGCCGAGCTCGCGCTCGCCGCGACGGCAGTGATCTCGAACCACGGGTGATCGGCGAGCAGCGACACGAAGCGCTGCCCGACCATGCCGGTGGCACCGAGCACTCCGACCCTGAGCTTGTTGGACATGACGGATCACAATCTAACAAATCTCGTGTACAAATCCCGTCCCGTGCCGCTTGCCGATGGTCTGAGAGTCGTGAGGTCTACGATTCATGGCTACGGCGTCGTCACGACGCGCGCGTTCGCCGCCGGCGAGCTGGTGTGCGTCGGCGACGGCGTGCTGTACCGCGAGGACGACGAGTTCGACGACACCTACGCGCTGATCCTCGACGGCCCCACCGGCGAGACCGTGCTGTGGGATCTGGTCGATCAGACGCGCTGGTTCAACCACTCGTGCGCGCCCAACACCGAGGTGCGCTCGCGCTGGGACGACGCCGCGCGCGAGCTCCGCGCGTGGTGGGTCGCGCTGCGCGACATCGCACCGGGCGAGGAGATCACCTACGACTACGGCTTCGTCGCCGAGGTCGCGGAGCCATGCGCGTGTGGTGCGGCGACCTGCCGCGGCGTGATCGTCGAGGACGAGCCCGCCCAGATCGCGCGGCTGCCGGATCAGCTGCGCGCGCTGCTGCGCCGCGGCGCGAGCGGCGGGGCGTCGGTCACGCTGACCTCGCCCATCGTCGCGCCGTCGTCGACCTTGGCGTCGTCGTCCGACGCGGGCGGTCGGCTCACCACGTAGCCCGCGGCGAGCGCGCTCGCCAGCGTCGCCGCGGCCAGCCAGCGGCTAGCGGGTCTCGATCGTTCCGTCCATGCAGCGCTCGAACGCCACCGGCGGCGAGTCGTGCATCGGCGCGACGCTCGGCGTCGAGAACAGCGCGGGCAGCGGCGAGTCGGCGACGTCCCACAGCGCGCCCGCGTGCGTGTCGGGCAAGCGCCGCATCTCCCACTGCTCCGGGTGGAAGCGCCACAGCCCGCACAGCCCGACGATCGCGGTCCACGCGGCGAGCACCGCCAGCGCGATCCGGCCGCGCCGCGCGAGATCCGGCCACGCGTCGGCGGCGAGCCAGATCGCGACCCACGTGGTCTCGGCGAGCAGGCGAGGGCCGAACGCCAGCCCGCCGTGCCACTTGAAGAACACCGCCATCGCGACGAGCTGGAGCACCGCGCCGCCGGCGATCCAGCGCGCCGCACCGCGGCGGCGCAGGCCGAGCGCGACGCCGGCGATCGCGATCGGTGCGAACCACGCGACGCCGCGCGCCGGGCTGACCAGCAGGCCGAGCAGCCCGGTCGCGGCGCGCCCCGGCGTGAACACGTCGTCGGTGAGCCGGCTGTTGCCGGCGAGCTGGCCGATCGGCAGCGGCGACCACAGGTGGATCGCGTTCCACGCGACCAGCGGCGCGCACGCCGCGAGCGCGATCGCGCCGGCGACGATCCAGGTCCGCCGGGTGCGGCGGCGCAGCGCCCACGCGGCGGCAAGCCCGAGCGCGAGCGGCGCGATCGTCGGCCGCAGCATCACGGCGAGCGCGATCGCGGCGGGCGCGACCAGCGCGAGCGCCGGCCGGCGGGCTTCCCACGCGAGCGCCGCGAGCGCCGCGACCAGCACGGGCAGCGCGACGGTCGCCTGCCACAGCCCCTGGCCGAGCGTCGCCGCGCCCGCGAACGAGCACATCGCGCACGCGCCCGCCGCGGCCGCGATGCCGGTGCCGCCGCGCGTCGCGCACGCGATCGCGAGCAGCGCGGCGGCGAGCGCGACCAGGCACGCCGCGGCGTCGCGCTCGCGCGCGCGCAGCGCCGCGTCGGCGATCGTGGCCCCCGGGCCGTAGTCGGCGAGCGCGATCGCCATGACCAGCGCCGGCGCCGGGCCGAAGATCGACGAGTACTGCCCGCGCTCGTCGAACTGCTGGTAGTAGGTCATCTCGTGCTTGACCCTCATGTCGTGGACCCAGTCCACCGTCGACATGTCCCAGCCGCCGCCGCAGCGCAGCGCGAGCCCGCCGAGCCGCGCCGCGACCGTGTCGCCGCTGGTCGGGCGGAGCGGCGCGAGCACCGCCAGCGCGATCGCGAGCACGCCGATCGCGCCGGCGACGACGCCGAGCCGCCTAGCCACTCGCCTGCGCGGCGTTCATGGTCTGGCCGTCGCGCACGTAGCTCGAGCCCGGGATCGCCTTGGCCGTGCCCTTGCCGACCGCCGCGAGCTCGGCGAGGCCGGCGTAGCTCTTCGCGCGCGACAGCGAGATCGCCGCGATCGACACGCTCATGATCGGGAACTTGCGCATCACGCCGAACCGGTCCTTGGTCTCGATGAAGCCGCGGTCGCGATCGGCCTGGTCGTAGTACAGCCGGATCAGGTGGTCGAAGCGGTCGCAGATCGCGCGGCACACGTCGTCGGCGCGGTCGGCGCTGGTCACGAACACGAAGTCGTCGCCCGCGATGTGGCCGATGAAGTCGCCGGGCCCGCCCTGGCGCTGCACGACGTGGCGGATCACGTCGCTGGTCTGACGGATCACCGCGTTGGCCTTGGCGTAGCCGTAGTAGTCGTTGAACGCCTTGAGGTTGTCGAGGTCGAGGTAGCACGCGACCGCCGCGGCATCGCCGATCGCGAGCCGGCGCTCGATCTCGCCCTGGATCGCGTCGGCGCCGGGCAGCTGGGTGGTCGGCGACGCGCCGAGCTCGCGGGCCTGGCGATCGAGCGCCTTGGCGACGCGCGCGAGCAGCTCGGCGGCGTCGAACGGCTTGACCATGTAGTCCTCGGCGCCGCTGCGGAACGCGCGCACCTTGTCGGCGGTGTCGCCGCGCGCCGACAGGAACATGATCGGTGCCATGCCGATCGCCGGATCGGCGCGGATCAGCTCCGCGCAGCGATAGCCGTCGACGCCCGGCATCAGCACGTCGAGCACGATCATGTCGGGTCGGAACCGGCGCGCCTCGACGAGCGCCGCGTTCGCCGAGCCGACGTCGCGCACTTGATAGCCGCCGAGCTCGAGCACCTCGCGGCAGATCACGCGGATCGACACGTCGTCGTCGACGATCAGCACGCGCGGCGCCTCGCGGCGGCCGCTCTCGACCAGGCGCATGCACGCGTCGCGGAACGCGGCCGGCTGGATCGGGAACTCGAGCAGGTCGTCGGCGCCGGCCGCCAGCAGATCGGCGCGACGCTCCGGTTCACCGACGACCA
>DATJAE010000323.1:0-7536 GCA_035516595.1 Kofleriaceae bacterium
TCCTTGTCCTCCACGGCGAGGTCGCCGCCGCGCATCGACGCCGCGACGGGCCCGAACTCGCCCTTCGCCAGGTGGCGGCTCGGCATCGGCCGCGGACACGGATCCTGCTCCCAGTACTCGACCAGGCGCGGCGAGCCGAGCGACTCGACGTGCTCGAACACCTCCTTGGGCAGGGTCTTGACGTCGGGCTCGTGCAGCACGACCGGCACCGGCACGACCATCGCGAAGTCCTCGAGCGGCCCCTGATAGTCGTTCTGCATCGACAGCACCGTGCGCGTGCCGTCGCGCATCAGCACGACCTGGGTCGCGTCGTTGAACAGCTTGCTGCCCGACCCGCTGACGTAGAACCCGCAGAACGCGTGCGCCACGCCCGTCCCGGCGAGCAGCGCGACCGCCGCGATGGCAACCTTGCTCATGTGCACCTCTGGGCGTTACACGCGCGCGGCGCGCACCGGGTCTACACGCCAGCGCGAGCACGACCAGCGCGAGCGCCAAGCCCCCGGGATCGCTGGACCGACACCCGCAGCCGCTCGACTGCGGCGAGGTCGACCACGCCGCGGCGTGGATCGGCGGCGCCGGGGGCGGCGAGGCGTCGGGATGGACGAGCACGGTCGCGAGCTCGACCGCGCCGCGCGGCGCGTGCGCGAGATCGAGCGCCGCCACCACCGGCTTCGCGGTCACCCCGAGCTCGGCCGGCGGCCCGCCCCACACGCCGCGCCGCGGACGCTCGCAGCGCTCCGGCCCGTCCCACGCGTGCCGGATCGCGTAGCGCGCCTGGAAGCTGTTGATCGAGTCGCCGCGCGCGCCGCGCTCGAGCTGACCGGCCGCATCGAGCTGCTCGCGCCCGCCGACGATCGGCTCGGCGGGGACGAGCGCGAGATCGCCGGCGCGCCCGGGGGCGTAGCGCACGTGCAGCCGGGTCAGCACGAAGTCGTCGGCCGCGGGATAGCTCTGCGGGTGATCGCGCGTGCCGCCGAGCACGTCGGCGCCGAGCGTCTGGAGCTCGCCGGCCTCGAGCGGCGGACCGGTGCACGGATCGCAGCTGGTCGCCGGCCAGGCGTACTCGGTGACGACCGCGGCGGGATGACGCGCGACCGTGGCGTCGTACAGCGCGACGTAGAACGCGCCGAGCTGCCCGGCGACCACCGCGCGCACGTCGAGGTTGGTCGGGATCGTGACGTTGTCGACGCTGGCGGCCTGGTAGCGCTGGTGCGGCGCGAGCACGAACACCGTGAGATCCTGCGGGCCGCGATCGAGCCGGAGCGGCAGCACGAGCCGGTCGGCGTCGTAGGCGATGCGCAGCGCCGGCAGCGCGGCGCCGTCGAGCCGGGCCGGATCGAGCCGCGCGACCACCAGGGTCGCCCCGGCGTCGGCGTAGGTGCGGAGCAACGCCTCGGCGCCGGCCGGCAGCGCGAGGTGGCCGGCGCGCAGGTAGCCCTCGAGCGTGCCGGCGTCCTTGGCCGGCACGATCGCGAGGTCGTACGCACCTGCCGCGAAGTGCGGCACGGCCTTGCCCGCGTCCTGGGCCGGCTCGAGCTCGATCGCCGGATCGGGCTTGACCGGCGCGGGCGGCGGCGGCGGCGCGCACGGATCCTGCTCCCAGGACTCGACCAGGCGCGGCGCGGAGAGCTGATCGACGTGCGCCACGACCTCGCGCGGCACGATCTTGACGTCGCCGTCGCGCACCTCGCCGGGCACCGGGACGACCAGCGCGATCGGCTCGGCCGGCCCGCGGTACGATGGCTCGATCGTCAGCACCGTGCGGGCGCCGAGCCGCATCACCACGACCTGGGTCGCGTCGCTGCCGGCCGGCGGATCGCCGCCGGCCACGAACAGGCCGCAGAACGCGACGAGCGCGAGCATGGGCCTAGCTTACGGCGGACAGCCGTCGCGCTGCGCGACCCGCGTGATCTTCTCGCGCAGATCGTGACACTCGGCCTCGACCACCGGCAGCGCCGCGTCGCTCGCGGTCTGCGCGGCGGCGACCAGGCTCGTCGCCTCGCGCGACAGCACGGCGCCGAGATCGGGATCGGTCGCGGGACAGCGCGATAGCCGCGCCGCGCTCGCCCGCATCGCCTGGCACTCGGCGCCGCGCAGCCCGATCGACGGATCGGGGTTGGGCGCGCAGCCGGCATCGATCAGCTCGGCCTCGATGCGCGACGCGCGCGCATCGCACTGCGCGCCGATCCTGGCGCGGTCGTCGCCGTGCGCCTTGGCCCAGGTCGCCTTCTGGCGGGCGAGCCGCGCCGCGTCCTCGAGCGGCGGCCGCGCCAGCTTGCTGCACCGGCTCTCGATCCGCGCCCAGCCGGCGAGCCGATCGCACGCCGCGATCCCGATCGACGCGCGATGCAACGTGCCGCGGATCTGGCAGCCGGAGTCGAGCTCGATCGCGACGTCGAGCGTGTCGGCGCGCGGCCGCGCCAGGTGCGCCGTGAGATCGCCGCGCTGGCCGATCCAGCCCGCGCGATCCTCGACCAGCGAGAGCACGCCGAACGCGTCCTGGCCGAAATCGGCCGCGACCGCGCCGTCGGTGGCGTCGAGCGCGACCCTGGCATCGGGCGAGCCCGCGATCGTGCAGCTCGTCCACTTGAGCTTGCCGTCCCAGTCGCCGACCCAGTCCGCCCACGTGCTCGGCGCCGCGGCCGGCGCGGCGAGCGCGCCGCTCGCGATCGCGAGCATGGCCACCGGCAGGCGTCGCATCCCGGCATTGTGCCACGGATCGGGCTACTCGACGACGCGTGCCTCGGGGAGCACCGGCTTGGCCGGCGGCGGCGAGGCCGGGCGCAGCACGACGTAGAGCGCCGCGCCGACCGCGAGCACCATGCCGACGATCAGGCTGGCCAGCGGGTGCACCCGGATCTGGGCGTAGGCGATCCACGCGGACGCCGCGATGAACACGATCGGGGTCACCGGGTAGCCGAACGTGCGGTACGCCGCCCTGGCGCCGCGCAGCCGCATCACGAACACCGCGGCCACGGTGAACGCGGCCGAGATCGCGAGCGTGAAGCCGACGAACTCGATCAGCTGGGCGGGGTTCATCGCGAGCACGAAGCCGATCGCGATCACGCCCTGCGCGATCACCGCGACCGACGGCACGCCGCGCGCGGAGTGCCACGCCAGCTGCGGCGGCAGCGCGCGATCCTCGGCCATCGCGGCGTAGACCCGCGGGCCGGCCATCACCATCGCGCTCACCGCCGAGACCAGCGCGAGCGCGATCAGCGAGGTGATGAGGCGACCCGCGCCGTCGCCGAACAGCGTGCGCGCCGCCTTGTCGCCGACCGCGAGCACGCCGGCCAGCCCGTCCGACGGCACCGCGTAGAAGTAGACGACGTTGAGCAGCACGTAGAGCGCCATCACGATGCCGGTGCCGAGCAGCAGCGAGCGCGGCAGCGTCCTGGCCGGCTTCTTCACGTCGCTCGCGATGTAGGCGGCGGCGTTCCAGCCCGAGTACGCGAAGCTCACGTACATCAGCGCGATCGCGAACGCGCTCGTGCCGATGTTGGACAGGCCACCGTGCTGGAAGTGGAAGTGCGACCAGTCGCCGTTGCCCGAGCACAGCCCCGCGACGATGAACACGGTGATCAGGAGCACCTTGGTCGCGGTGAACGCGGCCTGGACCCAGCCGCCGACCTTGGTGTCGAACGAGTGCAGCCCGGTGATCGCGACGATCAGCGCGATCGCGACGATCTTCTGGGTCGCGGCGCCGGCGAACGCGGGGAGCAGCGTCGCGAAGTAGCCGGCGAAGGTGAGCGCGGCCGCCGCGATCGGCGCCGAGAACCCGGCGGTGAGCGACACCCAGCCGCTGACGAACCCCGCGACCGGGTGATAGGCCTCGCGCAGGTAGACGTACTCGCCGCCCGCCTCCGGCATCATCGAGCCGAGCTCGGCGTAGCACGACGCGCCGCACAGCGCGATCACGCCACCGACGACCCACGCGACCAGGATGGTGAGCGGATCGTGGATCGACGCGGCCTGAAAGCCGGTGCTGATGAAGATGCCGGTGCCGATCATGTTGGCGACCACGATCGCGGCGGTGATGCCGAGCCCGAGCTGTCTGCGGGGTGCTGCGGTCACGTGCGCTCCCTATCGCAGGTGCCGATCGAGGAACGCGAGCGCGTCGCGCCAGCAGCGGCGCGCGGCCGGGTTCCAGACCATCGCGTGGAACGCATGGATGCCACCGGGGTAATAACGCGCTTCGCACGGGACGTTGAGCGCGGCGAGCGCCTTTTCGAGCCGGCGCGTATCGTCGAGCAGCGGATCGCGCGTGCCGACCGGAGCGAAGAACGCGGGCAGCGGGCGATCGAAGCCCGCCGCCGACTCGAGCACGCGCAGCGGATCGGCCAGCTCGGCGGTCTCCGGCACGACGCCATGCAGGTACGACGCGGACGCGTCGCGGATCATTCCATCGACCCAGCGCGGCAGCGCGCGCCGCTCGGCGAAGCGCTCGGGGCGCGTGACCTGGAGCATGGCACAGAACGGCATCACCGCCCGCGGCACCGCGCCGGTGTCGTACACCGCGCGCGCCCACGGCTCGTCGCGGCGGTGACACGCGGCGAGCGCGAGCGCCGTGATCAGGTTGCCGCCGGCGGACTCGCCGGCGACCGCGATGCGCGCCGGATCGCCGCCGAGCTGGCGCGCGCGCGCGACCATCCAGCGGTACGCCAGGCAGGTGTCCTCGAGCGCGGCCGGATAGGGATGCCTGGGCGCGAGCCGGTAGCTGATGTTGACGACCAGGTAGCCGAACCGCGCGAACACCAGGCCCATCAGCCAGTGGGTGTCCTTCGACAGCAGGTGGAACGCGCCGCCGTGCACGTAGAACACGATCGGCCACGGCCCCGGCCGGTGGACCGGGCGATAGATGTCGAGCTGGTGCCAGTCGGCGTGCGGGCCGTACAGCACGTCGCGCTCGACCTCGACGCCGTGGCGCTTCGGGTTGGCGGCCGGATGCATGCGCCCGGCCTGGGCGAGCGACTCGAAGAACGTCGCGGCGGCGAGCGAGCGCAGCCGGCGAAACAGCGTGTCGCGATAGACCTGCGGGCTCTCCTGCGGTACTGCGGGCTCGATCGGAGACGGGGCGCGGGCGCGGGCGCGGCTCAAGGTAGGGCTTGCAATGTTACCTTGACCGTGCGGCGCCGTCCGTTGTTGTCGACCGTGACGTCGAGCTGATCTCCCACCTTGTGCGCGTCGAGCGCCTTGAACAGGTCGGTCAGGCGATGGATGTCGGCTCCGTCGATGTTCACGATCACGTCGCCGAGCTGGGTGCCGCCGCCGACCGAGCGCGCCCCGACGATCCCGGCCCGATCGGCCGCGCCGCCCGGCGAGACCTGGAGCACCACCACGCCGTCGATGTGATGCTGCGCCGCGATCTGGTCCGACAGCGGGTTGATGCCGAGCCCCGGGCGCGTGATCTTCCCGTCCTTGAGCAGCTGCGGGACGATCCGGTTGATCGTGTCGACCGGCACCGCGAAGCCGATGCCGGCGTTGGCGCCCGACGGGCTGTAGATCGCGGTGTTGATGCCGATCAGCCGGCCCGAGCTGTCGAGCAGCGGCCCGCCCGAGTTTCCCGGGTTGATCGACGCGTCGGTCTGGATGACGTCGGAGATCGGCCGCTGGGTCACGCTCTTGATCTCGCGGCCCAGGCCCGAGATCACGCCGGTGGTCAGCGTCTGATCGAGCCCGAACGGGTTGCCGATCGCGAGCACCTTCTGGCCGACCTTGAGGTTCCCCGACTGGCCGATCGGCAGCGGCAGCAGCTTGTCGGGCGGCGCGTCGATGTGCAGCACCGCGAGGTCCTTGTCGGGCGCGACGCCGACCAGCGTCGCCGGATAGGTCGAGCCGTCGTTGAGCGTGACCGACGCCTTGTCGCCTTCCTGGACGACGTGGAAGTTGGTGACGATGTGGCCGTCCTGATCCCACACGAAGCCCGAGCCGACGCCGAGCGGGAGCTCGGTCACGTTGAGCGTCATCTGGTTGAGCCGGGGCGCGAGGCTGGTCACGTGGACCACCGAGCGCGAGAACTTCGAGAACACGTCGATCGTGGCCTGCTCGTCCGCACCGAGCTTGTCGTCGGGGCGCTGCGCGATCGGCCGCGGCTCGTACGACACCGAGCGCTGCGGCGAGCGGCGCTGCTCGACCACGGTGAACACCAGCGCACCGGCGACCAGCAGCAACAAGACGGCCAGGACCTTGGTGAGGCCCGATTCGCGATACGGCGGGGTGGGGTCGCGCGTCACGGGATACATCGATTGTGACATGTCGTGACCGGAAAACCGGGCCCCCGGGTGCCGGAATTCCCTACGCGATTCAGTGGGCGGCCAGGAAGTGCTCGGCCTCGAGCGCGGCCATGCACCCCGAGCCCGCCGCGGTGATCGCCTGACGGTACTTCTTGTCCTGCACGTCGCCCGCCGCGAACACGCCGGCCACGCTGGTCTGGGTCGTGCCGGGGGTGGTCACCACGTAACCCTGGGCGTCGCACGCGAGCTGGCCCTCGAGGAACGCGGTGTTCGGCACGTGCCCGATCGCGAAGAACAGCCCGGCCGAGGCCAGCGCGCGCTCGGCGCCGGACTTGAGGTCCTTCACCCGCACCTGCTCGACGCCGGCGCCGCCCTCGACCGCGAGCACCTTGTGCGACAGCAACAGCTCGATCTTCGGGTTGTCCTTCGCGCGCTGCTGCATGATCGCGGACGCGCGCAGCTCGTCGCGGCGGTGCACGACGTACACCTTCGACGCGAACTTGGTGAGGAACGTCGCCTCCTCCATCGCCGAGTCGCCGCCGCCGATCACGAACAGCGGCTTGCCGCGGAACATCGGCAGCGCGCCGTCGCACACCGCGCACGCCGACACGCCCTTCTGCCACAGCTCGCTGTCGCGCGTGCCCGGGATGTCGTCGCGCTTGGCGGTCGCGCCGGTCGCGATGATCAGCGCGCGCGCCTCGCCCTCGTGCTCGTCGGTCGCGAACCGGAACGGCCGGCGCGACAGATCGACCTTGTTCACGGTCTCGGTGAACACGCGGGTGCCGAACCGCACCGACTGCGCGCGGAACCGCTCGCACAGCTCGGGGCCGGTGATCCCCTCGGGGAAGCCCGGGAAGTTCTCGACGTCGGTGGTCGTGGTGAGCTGGCCGCCGGCCGCGATCCCGCCGGCGAGGAAGCCCTCGAACAGGACCGGCGACAGATTTGCGCGCGCCGCGTAGATCGCGGCGGTGTGCGCCGCCGGACCGCTGCCGATGATGACGACGTGCTCGGGCATGGAGTGATTGTTTAGCAGCGTTTTTTCGCCGACGACAGTGGCTGCGCGCGGGCGAGCCGTGGATCCTTGTCGCCTATGGAGCTCGCGAGCCTCGCGCAACTGGACCGCTCGCACCGCCGCCACGACGACGTGGTGGCCGGGCTGCTCGCGGCAGCGCGCCGGCTCGCCGCGGGCCGCCCCGAGGCCGGCGACCTCGACGCCGTGCACGGCGCGGTCGCGTACTTCTTGCGCGCGGTGCCGCGGCACTTCCTCGACGAGGAGGGCTCGGTGTTCCCGCGGCTGTCGACC
>DATJAE010000324.1:0-5267 GCA_035516595.1 Kofleriaceae bacterium
AGGTCGTCGCCGAGCACGATCAGGTCGTACGTGTTACTCGGCACGCTCCACCACGTGTCGACCTTCGCACACGAGCCGCCCGGCGGCCAGGCGCTGGACCACCTGCGGCAGCAGGCGATGCTCCTCGCGCTGGATCCGCGCGTGCAGCGCGGCCGCGTCGTCGTCGGGCAGCACCGGCACCGCGACCTGCGCGATGATCGGCCCGGCGTCGAGGCTCGCGTCGACGAAGTGCACCGTCACGCCCGACACCTTGACGCCGGCCGCGATCGCCTGGGCCGGCGCGTCGACCCCGGGGAACGCGGGGAGCAACGACGGGTGGGTGTTGACGATCCGCTGCGGGAACCGTTCGACGAACCGCGCGGTGAGCACGCGCATGAACCCGGCGAGCACGATCCCGGTCACGCCGCGCGCCGCGAGCACCTCGTACAGCTCGTCCTCGAAGCTCGCGCGATCGGGGTAGCGGCGGTGATCGACCACCGCCGCCGGCTTGCCGGCCGCCGCGGCGCGGGCGAGCGCGGGCACGCCGGGCCGGTTCGACACCACGATCGCGATCTCGCCCGGCGCGAGCTCGCCGCGCGCCTCGGCATCGAGCAGCGCCTGGAGGTTGGTCCCGGCGCCCGAGACCAGCACGCCGAGCTTCATGCCCGCATCCGCGACGCCGCGCCGCCGCCCCGCGGGACCAGCGCGCCGACCACGCGCGCGCGCGCGCCGGCGAGCAGCGCGACCGTGCGCTCGGCCGCGGCCGCCGGCACCACGATCAGCATGCCGAGCCCGAGGTTGAACGTGCGCGCCATCTCGTCGGCCGGCACGCCCGCGCCCGCGATCAGCCGGAAGATCGCAGGGACCTCCCACGTCGCCGGATCGAGCTCGACCGCGAGCGCGTCGTCCGCGAAGATCCGCGGCGGGTTCTCGACCAGGCCGCCGCCGGTGATGTGCGCGGCGGCCTTCCACGGGGTCTGGCTCTCGTTGAGCCGGCGGAACGCGTCGGCGTAGATGATCGTCGGGCGGAGCAGCTCGTCGGCCACGCTCGCGCCGCCGAGCTCGGGCGGCCGCGCGTCGAGCGGCAGCGCGAGGTGCTCGAGCACGACCTTGCGCGCGAGCGAGTGGCCGTTCGAGTGCAGCCCGGCCGACGGCAGGCCGATCACGACGTCGCCGGCCGCGAGCTCGCGATGCGGCCGGATCTGGGCGCGCTCGACCACCCCGACGCAGAACCCCGCGAGGTCGTAGTCGCTGCCGTGATAGAGCCCGGGCAGCTCGGCGGTCTCGCCGCCGACCAGGGCGCACCCGGCCTGCTTGCAGCCGTCGGCGATCCCGGCGATCACGCTCGCCGCGATCGCGACGTCGAGCGCGCCGGTCGCGAAGTAGTCCAGGAAGAACAGCGGCTCGGCGCCGGTGACCAGCACGTCGTTGGCGCACATCGCGACCAGGTCTACGCCGATCGTGTCGTGGCGGCCCGCCGCGAGCGCGGTCTTGAGCTTGGTGCCGACGCCGTCGGTGCCCGACACCAGGATCGGCTCGCGGTACGCGCCGGGGATCTTGCACAGCGCGGCGAACCCGCCGATCCCGCCGAGCACCTCGGGCCGCATGGTCGCGCGCGCGAGCGGCTTGATCCGTTCGACCAGCGCGTTGCCGGCGTCGATATCGACCCCCGCGTCCTTGTAGGTGAGCGCCATCGCGCTTCGTGTACCACAGTGTCGTATGCTCGGAGGGATGTCCTCGCCGCTGATCGACGTCGTCGTGCCCGCGCGCGACCACGAGGCGAGCCTGCGGCCGCTGCTGCGCGATCTGCCCGGCCGCGCGATCCGATCGGTCGTCGTGGTCGACCGCGCGTCGCGCGACCGCACGGCCGAGATCGCGCGCGATGCCGGCGCGCTCGTGCTGCGCGAGCCGAGCGGCGGCTACGGTGCGGCGTGCGCGCGCGCGACCGCGCACTTCCAGGCGCTGCCGCGCGTGCCCGACGTGATCGCGTTCATTCCGGGCGATCGCCCGGCGGCGGCGGGCGCGATCGGCGAGCTGGTCGCGCCGATCGCCGAGCGCGGGGTCGAGCTCGTGCTCGGCGTCGAGGCCGGGCGGCGCGGCGTCGGCGTGAAGGTCGTGACCGCGCTGATCGACACCGTGTACCGCCATCGCTGGTCGGGGGTCGGCCCGGTGCGCGCGCTCAAGTTCCCGGCGCTGGTCGCGCTCGGCATGCGCGATCGCGGCGACGGCTGGGACGTCGAGATGCTGGTCCGCGCGGTCAAGCTCGGGCTGTCGTGCGACGAGGTCGCGCTGCCGGCGTCGTCGCACCGCGAGCCCAAGGTCGGTCGCGCGCTGTTCCACATCCTGCGCCACGCCACGATGCGATGACCGAGTTCCTCGAGCCCCTCGACGCCGAGCGCGACGCCGCGCACTGGCTGGTCCGCGACGCCGGCGCGCTGCGCGCCGCGTGGACGTTCGACGCCGAGCAGCCGGTCTGGCTCGACGAGCTCGAGCTCGATGCCCGGCGCTGGCGCGACGCTCGACATCCGCGCATCCCCGCGGTGCGGCGGATCGAGCGCGCCGCGCGGCGGCTCACCGTCGTGCTCGACGACGATCGCGGGCCGAGCTTCGTCCGGGCCGCCGGCCAGCTCGACGATCCCGACGCGCGCGAGCGCTGGGCCGCCGGCGAGCTCGCCGAGATCTGCGACGCGCTCGCCGCGATCGGCCCGCACGGCGCGCTCGCGCCACACTCGCTCTACGTCGCCGCCGGGGCGCGCGTCATGCTGCGGCCGCAGCTCGGCCGCTCGCGCCCGGCCGGATCGGGCTGGCTCGGCCACGCGAGCCATCTGCCGAGCGCACGCTGGCTCTCGCCCGAGCAGGTCCTCGCCCTGCCGGCCGGCGCCGCGAGCGACGTGTTCCAGCTCGCGACCCAGCTGTACTGCGCGATCGCGCGGCGCTCGCCGCTCGGCCGGCCGGAGGGCGACTTCGCGGCGCTCGTCGCGATCCGCGACCTGGTGCCCGAGCCGCCGCCGGCGCGCTCGCCCGGCCTGGCCGCGATCGTGCTGCGCGGGCTCGCCAAGCGGCCCGGCGATCGCTACGCGGATCCCGCCGCGCTGGGCGACGTGCTGCGCGGCCACGGCCGCGCGCTGCCGGCGGAGCTGGTCGCGCGGCTCGACGCGTGGCGGACCGCGGCGCGCGGCGCTGCGGCGCCGATGATCGCGGGCTGGCGCTGCCGCGCGCACTGGGACGAGCTCGCCGGGCACGGCGACGTGCGGCACTGCGCGACCTGCAACCGGGACGTCGTGCGCGTGACGTCGCTCGACGCGCTCGTGCCGCTGCTCGGCCGCGGCTGCGTGTCGTACGATCCCGATCGCTAACATGCGATGATGGTCGCGTGAACGACGGTCTGGAGCGCTTTGCGCGGGACTTCACGGCGGGCACCGTGCTGTTCGAGGAGGGCCAGCCGGGCGACTACATGTTCGTCGTGCAGAGCGGCGAGATCGAGATCCGCCGGATGGTCGGCGAGACCGAGCGCGTGCTCGCGGTCCTGCCGCCGGGCGAGTTCTTCGGCGAGATGGCGATCCTGAACGGCCGGCCGCGCTCGGCGACCGCGGTCGTCCGCAGCGACGCGCGGCTGCTCGTGATCGAAGGCAAGACGTTCGAGGCGATGCTGCGCGCGCGCCCCGAGATCGCGCTGCGCATCATCCGCTCGCTCGCGCTCCGGCTCGACAGCGCGAACCAGCACGTCGAGCTGCTGCTGCTGCCGACCCCGAACCACCGCGTCGTGCAGTGCCTCCGCCACATGGCCGACGAGCAGATCATGCTGGCGGGCGCGCCGGTCAACGCCGGCACCGCGATCCTCGTGCCCAAGCGGATGGAGGACATCGCCGCGCGCGTCGGGCTGCCGGTGCACGAGGTGATCGAGGTGGTCGATCGCCTGCGCGCGGCGCGGCTCGTGCTCATGGCGTCGGATGCCGGCATCGCGGGCGATGGCTTCATCGTCCCCGAGGTCGGGCGATTGCTCGAGTTCCTGGAGTTCCTGAACCTGAAGGACCGGTTCGGCGCCTAGGCGGCGGCCTCGCCGTCGCGGATCGAGATCACCTTGCGCACCAGCGCGGGCAACTCGTCGTTCTTGCTGTGAATCAGCGCCTCGATCTCGGGCGCCATCTGGCCCAGCTGCTGCTTCAGGGACGTCGCGGTGGTGCCGGTCAAGAGCGTCGAGATCACCGCGACGATGAACGACCCGCCCCAGATCTCGCGAACCGCTTCTCCCGCCGATCCGGCCTGGACGACCGTGAATCCCTCTGCCTCGAGCGCGCGGGCAATCTCCTCGCGCTCCGTGCTGATTTCATTGACGACAAGGATCGAAGACATCGCGACCTCACCGGTGTCACGGGACCCGTCCACACGCCTGATTTCCCCCATGCTGTCTAGCAGCTTTGGCGCCCCATCGCGAGAGAAAGTCAGGCGGGAATTACGGGTTCCGAGAACTTCCGAGATCCGTCGCACGTTCGAGGGCAGGCCTTTACGGTACTTGGCCGGTCTGATATCAGACACACGAACATGGCCTGGTGGTCGCGCACGCAGGGGCTCGCGGAGCAGCCAAAAAAGTCCGTCCCCAAGGGGATTTGGACCAAGTGCGAGCGGTGCAGCACCACGCTCTACGAGGCCGACCTCGAGGCCAACCTCAAGGTTTGCACCAGCTGCCACCACCACTTCCGGATGCCGACCGAGGGCCGGATCGAGATGATGGTCGATCCCGGCTCGTGGCAGGAGCACGACCGCGAGCTCGAGAGCGGCGATCCGCTCGGCTTCCGGGTCGACGGCAAGCGCTACGCCGATCAGGTGAAGAGCACGACCCGCAAGGTCGGACCCGGCGATGCCTATCGCGCGGGCACCGCCGCGATCGGCGGCGTGGCGGTCGAGGCCGGGTTCTTCGTGTTCGAGTTCATGGGCGGCTCGATGGGCTCGGTGGTCGGCGAGAAGATCACGCGCCAGTTCGAGCGCGCGTGCGCGCACCGCCGCACCGCGATCGTGTTCTCGGCCTCCGGCGGCGCGCGCATGCAGGAGGGCGTGCTGTCGCTCATGCAGATGGCGAAGACCTCGGCGGCGCGCTCCAAGCTGCGCGAGGCGCGCGTGCCGTACATCTCGGTGCTCACGCACCCGACGACCGGCGGCGTCGCGGCGTCGATCGCGATGCTCGGCGATCTCATCATCGCCGAGCCCGACGCGTTGATCGGATTCGCCGGCCCGCGCGTGATCGAGCAGACCATCCGCCAGCAGCTGCCGCCCGGCTTCCAGCGCTCGGA